>CAYUUS010000021.1:25094-31932 GCA_964447975.1 uncultured Ignisphaera sp.
ATATAAACTTATTTTTGTTAGCTATAATGTTTTTGATAATAGCAACTATTTTAGTGGAGAGGGATGAATAGCTCATCTATAGAGAGTTATAGGGAGAGAATTGTTGCTGGACCTATTCTATCTTCTATGGTGAGGCTTGGTCTTCCATTAATGTTAACCGATATAGTTTTTCTCATCTATAACCTTACAGATGCTTTTTGGCTTAGTAGGTTTAGTCCATATGCTTTAGCTGTTCCTAGGCAGAACTGGCCCGTTTTTCTAACCTTTTTCTCTATATTGTTTGGAGTTTCAGCTGCTGGTCTTGCTATGCTTTCTCAATATGTTGGTGCCAAGATGTATGATAAGGTTAATGAATCATTCTCTAAATTTCTAACTCTATGTCTATTGATTTCATCTACTCTTTTCCTAATATATAGATTTTCCAAAGACTTTATATTTACTTACATGGTTAGAGCCCCTCCTGAAATCCTTGAAGACGTTCTAGGCTATGCAGAAATAATATCCTTTGACTTAATAGCAGTTGGGTTAGGTATAGCTATAAACACATTGATGCAGTCTCTTGGAGATACAAAAACCCCTGCAACAATAGGGGCTATAGGTGCATTGATAAATGCTATTCTTGACCCATTATTTATATTAGGCTATGGATTAATCCCAGCTATGGGTGCACGTGGAGCAGCTTTAGCAACTGTTTTAACTAGGCTTCTATCAGCTTTTATTGTTCTATACCTTCTATATACAAGGTATCGATATATAAGGTTTAGGTTAACTAAGCACCTTGATATCGAATGGCTTAGAACAGTATTTAAAGTGGGTTTACCTGTATCTATTATGACTATATCAGATGGGTTTGCATTTACATTTCATCTCTCTCTTGTAAACCTATTTGGAGCTGTTGTAGTAACAGCTTTTACTATAGGCTTCATGGTTCTCGATATAGCGAATAGCATCTTCAGAGGATTCACAATGTCTATCAGTATAATGGTTGGGCAAAACCTTGGCGCTGGTAATAAGGATAGAGCTAGGAAAATAGCTTTAACAGCCTCTCACATCCTCTTGCTATTTATCTACTGCGGAGCAGCTATAATCCTGTCTATAAGAAGCTACATAACATCTATATTTACATCAGATTACCTGGTGATGCAGGAAGCCGATAGGCTTATCTCGATAATAGCCTGGGTTCTCCCTCTACTCATGTTATCATTTCTAGGTATGTCTGTTGGAAGAGGCTCGGGTCACACCACATTTCCTACAATAGTTAATATAATAAGGTTTTGGGTTATAAGAATAGGCCTTGGATATATATTAGCATTTGTATTAAACATAGGTGTTTTAGGGTTATGGATAGCACTAGCAGTAGCGGAGGCTTTTGGTGGCACAGCTTCATATCTGTGGATCAGATTTGGAAGATGGGTAAAACCAATAATAAAAACAAAGCCTATTGCTGAAACAATGCTTGAGTCTACATCCAAGTCCATCCCAAAACTAGATAGTAGAAATGTTTAGATGAAAATATTTAATGTTTTTGTTATGCTAATGATGCTTTTAGCTATTTATTAGCATCTTTAGCGATATGTTTTTAATAAAGTTGTATATGCTTTAATGGTTCAATATATCTATTATAACTATCTATGTTCGCTATATCTATCGCAATTTAAAATAAAATGCTAATGTATCTTCAATACAGGTGCACCTTTTGTTTTTGCAGCTTTTAGGTCTCTAAGAGCCTTATTTGCTTCTTCTAATCTATAGCTCTGTATATGTATCTCTATGCTATGGCTTTTAACAAACTCTATAAACCCTCTAACATCGCTTCTCGACACATTTGCTACACTTTTAACTTCTTTTTCTTCCCATAGATGCTTTGCATACTCTAGTGTGATAGGTGTTTGCTTTCTTATTGCATTAATTACTAGTTTTCCTCCTCTATCTAGTAGCTCCATAGCCCTTGCAACTGTTTCGCCAATAGGTGTAAAGTCTATTGCTCTATTTATTTTCTTTGGAGGGTCCTCAGATGGATGCCCCACCCAATCAGCTCCAAGCCTTTTCGCAAGTTCTCTATGCTCCAAACCTCTGCTAAATACATAGATCTCTACAGATGGCTTCAATGCCCTAATTATCTGTATAACTATATGGGCTGAGGATCCAAAGCCGAAAAGCCCAACTCTAGCACCATCTGGGATATCGGCTAATCTATATGCTCTATAGCCAATAGAGCCTGCACACATAAGTGGTGCAAGTTTCTCAGCTTCAACATTATTTGGAAGCCTATAGATATAGCTTGCAAAAGCCACTGTATACTCTGCATAGCCTCCATCTAAATCACATCCAGTAGCTTTAAACCCATAACATAGATTTTCAAAACCATTTAAACAATAGCTACATCTACCACAGCTCCATCCAATCCAAGCAACACCAACTCTATCACCTATAGATACACCATATACATCCCTACCAACTTCAGCAACCCTTCCAACTATTTGATGCCCTAACACTATAGGCAACCTACATTTAACCCTACCCTCAACAATATCTATATCAGTATAACAAACACCACAGCTCTCAACATTTATAAGAACTTGGCTTTTTAACACCATAGGAATAGATATATCAGCTATATCAAGAGGTTCTTCTCTCCATTGCAACTCAGGGTATTTTCTAGATACACCCTCGATTTTAATCTCAGCGATTTCCCTAAGTAGAGCAGCTTTCAAAACAACCACCAAAAATCTTTATTAGATATATGTTTTTAAATTGCAATAACCGTGGTAATTGCTATATACCTCATTTTTAATAGCTATGGACAGCAAATCGAGATAATGGCGATCTATGTATTGGTTTTTGCTTTTAAAAACAATTTGTTGAACTAGCTTTATATTTTTAAAACGCTTTAGCTATTATGGTGGTTGTTTTGGATAGCTATATAAAGTTTAGAGATATTGTTTTTAGCACTATAAATAATATTATTGGTGAAGAGAGGAATAATATTGAGAAGGCAGCAGATTTTTTAGTAGATTCTATACTTTCAAATGGATTTATATATGTTTTTGGCACTGGTCATTCAATGCTATTAGCTCTAGAGGCTTTCTATAGAGCTGGTGGATTGGCAAACATATATCCGCTTCTCGACCTATCTCTACTTGGTTTAAGCAGCTTTCTTAGAAGTACTTTCTTAGAGAGGCTACCTGGATATGCTAAAGCCATAATAGATTCAATTAATATAAAGCCTGGCTCATCAATTATAATAATTTCAAACTCTGGTAAAAATGCTGTACCTGTTGAAATAGCTTTTGAAGCAAGGAGGAGAGGTTTAAAGGTAATAGCTGTAACATCTGTAGAGTACTCTAAAAAACTAGATCCTGAGAACCCATTAGGTAAAAAGCTATATGAATTAGCAGATATTGTTATAGACAATAAGATTCCTGTAGGTGATGCCTCATATGAGGTTAAAGGTTTTAGCCAAAGAATTGCATCTATATCAACAATTATCAATGCGTTTATTCTACAGCTATTAACTATAAGGGTTGTTGAGAAGCTTTTGGAAAAGGGTGTAGAGCCTGAGATATGGATGAGTGCCAATATACCAGGTGGTGTTGAGAGAAATGCAAAGCTTATTGAGAAATATATGCAATTGGTAAAGTATTTGTAACACCAACTATATCCTAAAATAGATATTTCAAGACATTAAAATATAAATCCATTTCAGTTCTCTATAATCTGTATAATGCCTGGTGTTTTATATGTCTAGAAAGATACCTGTTGCCTTAACTATTGCAGGTAGTGACTCTGGTGGTGGTGCTGGTATCCAAGCTGATTTAAAGACCTTTGCAGCTATGGGTGTACATGGAGCTTCAGCTATCACAAGTATAACTGCTCAGAATACTAAAGAGGTTAGAGCTATATATGATCTCCCCCCAGATATTGTTGCTATGCAGATTGAAGCTGTTGCTGATGATATTGGTGTCGATGCTGCTAAAACTGGTATGCTAAGCAATGCAACTATTATATCAATGGTTTCAAATGTTATTAAGAGATATGGTTTTCCAGTTGTTGTAGACCCTGTTATAGTTGCTAAGACTGGTGCTAAGCTCCTAAAAGATGATGCTATAGATGTTCTTAAGAGAGAGCTTATACCATTGGCAAAGATTATAACCCCAAATAGAATAGAGGCTGAAGCACTTCTTGGTGTAGAGATAAAAGATTTGAAAAGTGCTAGAGAAGCTGCACAGATGCTTGTTAGTATATATGGATGTGAAGCAGCTATTGTAAAGGGTGGCCATATAGAAGGTGAATACTCTATAGATGTTATGTATTATAAAGGTTTGTTATATGAATTTAAATCAAAGAGAATAGCAACTAGAAATACACATGGAACTGGATGTAGCTTTTCAGCAGCTATAGCTGCGGGTATTGCTAAAGGAAAAAACATAGTTGATGCTGTGGAATCAGCAAAGCAGTTTATCACAACAGCGATAGAGTATGGTCTAGATATAGGGTTTGGATATGGACCTGTAAACCCTATGGCCTATATCTATATACCTGCAGAGAGATATAGAGTTTTAGAAAATCTTGAAAAGGCTATTGAGATCCTTGACAAGAACAGCAAAGCTGTTGCAAATATTATACCTGAGGTGGGTATGAATATAGGTATGGCGATAGATCCAGTATATGCTAAAACACCTCTTGATGTGGCAGCTATTCCAGGGAGGATAACAAGGTATAGAGATGGTATATTGGTTAAAGGAAAACCAGAGTTCGGGGTTTCGAGACACATAGCAAATGCTATACTTACAATGATTAAGATATATCCAGAGTATAGAGCAGCTGCAAATATAGCATATAGTGAAAAGATTATTGGGATTGCAAATAGCTTAGGTTTTTCAATAGCGTATTTTGATAGAAAGGAAGAACCGGAAGATATAAAGATTGTTGAGGGGGCTACGATAAAATGGGGAATAGAATATGCTGTTAAAAAAGCTGGGAAACCTGTTGATATAATCTATGATCTTGGAGATGTTGGGAAAGAGCCTATGATAAGGATATTTGGTGTAGATGCCATAGATGTAGCGAGAAAGATTGTTTCAATAGCTCTAAAGATATAGTATATGAGATGTGTTTTGAATTAGCTACTTTATATAAGCTTTATCCAGAGCTCAGAGAGGGGTAGGGGTAATGGGTTGGAGATCAGGTCTGGAATCGAGTTCCCGGCAAGGGAAGATGTAGCTTCAAATCTCGCCTTATCAGGAACCCTCACCCTTTATGGTGGGGAGGAGTTCAGTGTATATTCAGCTCTATAATAGTGTCTCTAGAATGATCAAGAATACGATAATTCTATAAACATTTATCTCAAGTTATTTAGCATAGATGAAATATTTAAAACCTTTAAGTAATTCATAACTTGGTGAGATATTTGTTTGAATCCATAGATCTAGAGACTAAGCTTAGAGAGTGGATTGAATATTTTAGAGAAGCTAGGGAAATTAGGAGGAGATATGCTAATTGGGAATTCATAAAATCACAACCAGTAAAGATAAGGATAGCGCTAGAGTATTACATAGAGACAGGGGATCTATATAATGCCGCTAAACTAGCTGGAATAACTATGGAGGAGTTTAATGAGTTAAGGATTAAAGCAGGGATTCCAAGCATTGGTTAGTGCTATAGTCGATACCTCGTTTCTAATAGACTGGATTAAATATTCAAAGAGTAGGTTTATATTTAAGCTCTTTGACGTTATCTACATACCTGAAAGCGTTTTAGCTGAGATTAGAAGTGAACGGTCATTGATATGGATTGCTGAGAGCTTGGAGAAAGGAGAGTTAGCAATACTTCCCGAACTACCAGACATCTCCAGAGAAGCTCTAAACATTGTTGCAAGAAGTAGGAGGCTTCCAATAAGACCTGTGGACTATCCCGAAGCATTTTGCTTAGTAGCAGGTAAAAGGCTTGGTCTAGTGGTTCTGACCGAGAACGGGGGTGCAATAGCTTTAAGAAGCTATGACCCTGAATACTCTAGTGTTGAGATTTGGAGAGGTATCGATGTTCTCTACAAGCTATGGAAATCTGGCTATATAAACAGTTTCAAAGATGAGTTAGAACTTTATCAACAAGAAACAAAACATATTTACTCTAGACACGACCTAGCTAAATACGGTGACTATTTGAAATGAATGAGAATATATTAAAAGAGTGGATGGAGCGCTTTAGAGAAGCTAGGGAAATTAGGAGGAGATATGCTAATTGGGAATTCATAAAATCACAACCGCCAAGAATAAGAGTGGCCTTAGAATATTATATAGAGACAGGAGATTTTAGAACAGCTGCCAAGATTGCTGATATGGGTGTAGACGAATTCGTGTATATGGCCAAGGATCTAGCAAACATACCTACTGTTGACTAATTGAATTAAATAGTTTCTATTTCCAATACTTTAACTATTTCTGCTTGTTTTTACCATATTTTGATGGCTTTCTGTATCTCCACCTAAGTGGTGTAGGGGGCTGTATCGATGTATGTAGCGCTTCAAAGTATTTTCCATGGCTTTCTCCATATACACTATTTTGTTTTCAATAATTATGAAGTCCATATCTAATAATTCATTCAAATGGAATTAAGGATTGAGGTGGTTAGATTTTTAAACCCTGGTAACTTTATATATTATGAATTCAATAAGTGGAATTGAAAATTAGAACGGTTTGAGTGTAATGGTTTTAGATGTTGCTGAGCTTAAGAAGAGGATTATTAGCCTGCTTAAAGAGGATGAAGAGTTTAGGCTAGTTGTTGTAGGTCTTCTTGGACTAGATAACGTATTGCTTGAACTTAAGAAGCTTAGAGAAGA
>CAYUUS010000022.1:0-29793 GCA_964447975.1 uncultured Ignisphaera sp.
GAGGCGTTTAGGGCTACCCCAGAAACCCCACATCTCAAGGTCTTCACCTATTCCTCGATGCTCCAGCCTATAAATATTCTTATAGTTTATAGATATTCTACATAGCAGAAAATAAGATTATTTATATAGACAATTGTAAACCAATATAACCAAAACAGTTGCAAAAGGCTCTATACAAGGATCCTCAACTACACCCACACCACAAGTTCTCAACACTTTTAGCTTTAACACAGTAACACAGTGTATACAGAGCTCTAGAGGAGTTCTACCGAGACATAACTCTCAATAGAACCTTTAAGCCATCTTAAAGCCTAATTCTCTTCAAAGACTGTAAATCTTCTTTCAAATTTCAAAACCAATCCCTATAGGTTAACGTATGCTCTATACAGATCGCTTCCGCTTCTCTAAATCATTTCCGCGTACCATTTGCTATACCTTCGAGCTCTGGCAGATCATAACAGTAGAAAGGTTCTTCAGATGGGCAGGCAGAAAGTAGCTCACTACAACAGCAGTTTCTAAGCACGTTAAGATAGTGCATAAAGCTATTGTAATGCAAATTACTAGGCTTCTTAATTAATGCCCTAACCTTCCTCATCTCTCTATTTATCAGTATTATAAAACTGTAGCTCATCGCAAACACCACAGCGAATATTAACACCATTAATATATATCTCATATAAATAATTGAGTAATCGTTTTGCAATGGCAACAGTAAAATTGAGGCTATACCAGCGATAACCACAAAGATAGTTCCTGCTGTAGTAACAATCGTGTATAATGTTTGAAACACACCACTTCTAACATTTTCAATAGCTGATAAATGCCTGTAGACCTCCTCTTTAACCTTTTCGCAACGCTATACAAGGTCTCGACAACTCTCACCCAAAACCCGCCACCATTATTTCTATCAACAGCCTAAACAATATATATGTAGTGTGTAAAGATCTTTACAGTGCTTACTTAGCAATGCCCCCAGCAACGTTATCGAGATCCCTGCAGTAGGTCTAGAGGCTAAGAGGCTTGCATGCTTTAGCGATAGAGGTTTCTACAGGTACTACCTAAGCGTTAGAGAGTCTCAGAAGCCCTGTGAATGGATCTACATATCCATCGAAACACTGTATCTTCTTCAGAAATATGCTTGTAGAGAGATCAACAGGAGAAAACGTATCGGGATACACAAAAGGCACCTTGCCACTCCCTAAAATTATGGGGAAGATGTGGTGGAGAATAATGGTGCAGACAATACCAACGAGAAGTGGCGAGGTTTATACAGAGCAGGTTTGGCGAGCTGAAGATATCTGAGGCTAGGTACGAGGACCTTCTAAACGAAGCAGATGAGTATTACCCAAGATATCTAGAGAAGGTGAAGCAACTCATTTATTCCTCTCTCAATATAGATGCTCATAGCTGATATTCTTCAGCTCTTCTACTGCTTTCAAGGAGAAGCGCCATTGCATGGCTGATATCCATCACATGCAATGTGAAATCAGCTTAATTGAAAGAAATTGAAGATCAGTTCCATTACCATTCAATTACTTGGTGCGGCGGCCGGGATTTGAACCCGGGATCTCCGGCTTGGCAGGCCGGCGTCCTAGACCAGGCTAGACGACCGCCGCCCAAAATACACTCATAGAAGTAAAGTTCCTCTGGTTATAAGCATTTATCTTCCTTGTTTCTAGTTTAGAGTTTGTTTAAAGATTTAATTCTGTTAGAATTATTTGAAAATTTATTGTATTGAGGCTGTGACAGCTTTGCCGATGAGCTTATACTTATAAATATCTTGGATGTTCCACCATATGGTGAGATATGGGATATAGATGAGAGGTCTGTGGCGTTAGCTTTGACTAGAGTCTATGGGGAGTGGATGAAGCTATTGTGCAGTGCAAAGACGCATCCTGCTAACGGAAATATAGATATTCATAAGCGATTACAAATACCATCAAGCAGAAGACGTTATATCCAAGTTTCTTTGACAATGGTTTTTTGTGGCACATCTCTATATACTACTACTCCAGGATATATTACTGAGTATGAGCCTACTTTTACCCCAGGCATTATTGATACATTTACACCTGTTTTTGTATAACCCCCTACTACTGCACCCATTTTTAATCTTTTACTGTCAATTCTTTTACCATTTATTGAAAACTTCACAGTTTTATTGTCGAATCTAAGATTTGCTAAAATTGTTCCAGCACCTAGATTGACATTTTCAGCTACTATACTATCGCCTATGTATATGAGGTGTGCCGCATGTGTTTTTTCCATAACTATGCTTTCCTTAACCTCTACAGAGAATCCTATATGTGCTTCATCCATAACTGTGGTAAAAGGTCTTATATATGAGTTTGGCCCTACAGAAACATTTTTACCTATATAGACAGGTCCCTCTAGATATGAGCAACCTTTTATATATGCACCATCCTCAATAATAACAGGTCCTTTAATCATTGTACAAGATTCTACATCACCTTTAATAACTCTTTCTTTAATTTTACTAAGTTCAATTCTATTAACTTTTAAAAGATCCCAAGGATATCCAATATCATGCCAATGTTCTGGGTCTATAGAAATATAATTGAATTCATATCCCTTAGCCCTACCTATTTTAATTATGTCGGTAAATTCGTATTCCCCCCTAGACGAAACACCTATTTCATTAACAAGTTTAAGAACTTTAGATCTCAATATATAGATGCCTGCATTAGCAATACCCTTACCACCCTCTATAGGCTTTTCAATTAAATCTATAACCTTATCACCATCAACAATAAGACTGCCATATCTAGAAACATCATCAACATATACACCAACAACAAAATTTGCATTCTTATTCATTAGTTTTAGAAGAGAATATGAAATAGCATCTATATCAATATAAAGATCTCCATAAATTATAACAGCATCCTCTAAACCCCTATCAATAGCTTTTCTAACAGCATCACCTGTACCTAACTCATTCCCTTGGTCAACAAAATCAATATCTATATAAAGCTCATTAGAGAGCCTTTTAATATAATCAATCACCATATCCTTCATATAATGAACAACAACAATAATCTTTGACACACCTAAACGTTTTAATAGAGATAGCGGTCTATAGACAACAGGTTTGTCGACAATAGGTAGTAAAACCTTAGGCTTAGTTTCTGTAAGAGGTGCTAATCTCTTTCCTTTGCCACCTGCTAATAAAATACCTATCATCAACTCCACCACGTACTAGATTCTAACACTATCTACACTTATAGTAAATTAAGATAGCTATTAAGCTAAATAGTTGTTGGCTAGGTGCTGAGAACTAGAGACTTGTACCATGTGAAGCCTCTAAAACCCCTGGTCTAGGAACTATAATTGCTTTTTTAAGCCCTTCAGGTGTTGGTACTGCAACAAGTTTTGACTTAGCAAACTCAACTTTTCTTAATGGATAAATCTTTTTAGCTTCATTAAATAACTGCTGTGTATAGTCCCCAAAAACCATACCTATTACAAATTCATCAAATGTTTTGGTGGACGCTATATTCAATGTTGTATCCATTAAAATTTTTCTAATAGCTCTTTGCTGGCTAGTGTTACATTTATACGTAGTCCATGCCATCACAGTTAATCTAAGGAGATAATTATCCTTTGTATTAACATTAAATATAGCTGTAACCCTACTACTCTTTCTTCTAGTTAAGCTTCTTATATAATCTCTAGCAAGTTCATGACCTTTAAAAATTGTATAGGCATTTTCACCCTCAACCTTCCATATCTGAAAATATAAATGAATATGAACTTGTGTTATATCACCTGTTAAATCATATAATGTCGTCTCAATATTTCTCCCAAGAAGCTTCCAAGACTCATCAACAGGTGTCGTAGCTATTGCTACAGATCCAAAGCTAGGTGGTGCTAATACATTATACCATTTCTTCATTCTCCACCTTTCTCTACCAGTCAACCTAAATTTTTGCATAGTACTTGACATCGACCCTCTACCTAACACAGCAAATTTTTATTACATACGCTTAAAAGCCTTTATATCTATAGAACCACCGCCTTTAGCATTTATAAGCACTTTATAGGCTGATAATAAATGCATGAAGATATCTTCAACAGTATTTCTAACAGTTAAAACATTTACATCTATTCCCCTTACAATTATTTTGAGCATAGAATCTTGACATATCATCTCTATATCTATACCCTTTGGAGCTAGCATATTATCAGGTTGAATAGCCTTTAAAATACTTAAACATATGTTTTCGTATCTAAATGGAATTCTAATAACTATTTCATAGATCAATGAACTAATTCACCAATATCTTGGAGAGATGAAGATATTGCATAGTTTCTTTCAATATTCACTTCCTTATCAAATGGCCATCTAGGTTCCATAAACTGCACAGGTAGTAGATATTCATTTCCATGCATATATACAGTTAATTCATCAGCTATACCAAGAGCCCTTAAAATTCTATGAACAGTATAGAGAGGAGGTATACTACCTTCCGATGAAATGTCAATAACACCCAATCTAACACCTTTAACTATAACCCTTCTTATATTTTGGCCCTTGATAATCTCATCTATAAGGTTTTTATAAAGTCTAATAGTATTAACATATCTTCCTATAGCTATACTCATTATAGATGTGTCTAGAGAAAGATATAAAAGAGGTTCAGAACCTTTTAAATCCATATATGTATAAAGTGCATATGTGACCTCATATGGATCTTCAAAACCTTCAACACCTTTAACAATAATTTTTCCTCCAAGTATAGAAGGTGCATTTTTGATATATGCTGAAAGGTTCTTGGTCAACTCCTCCTGAAGTTTCTTCTTACCCTCTTCATCAATTTTATCGCTAACTATTTGCAATACTCTTCTACTACCCTCTTCATCAAATGAGATTCCCGGTATATAGGGATCTATAGTTCTTATAAGAGCCGACATAAGATCTCTTTTCGGATAGCCAAACAATCTTAAAGTAGTGATGTAGTCCCATATATCACCAGATATAGCCTCAGTCAATAACTGTCTATGAGCCTCAAAAAGTTTTTCATCATATAAACTCCATTTACTTAAAGATAACATAGATGATAGAGCCAAAGCCTCTATAGGTTTTGGTACTATCCATATATTCTTAACTATTCTTAGTAGATATAGAGAGTATGACTGAAAACTTTTAGGATCCCTACCAATAAAATCATCTATAAGCATAAACCTAGATCCACTTAAACTAGTCTTCTGCAATATTCCTATACCAAGTACAACACCACTACTAATAGGCTTCTGAGCTGTATAAAATGGTGCTAACTGTATCTCTGCTTCAACATCTCTTAATACTCTAAGCAGAAGTGATGCCGTATATATAGAATCAAGAATTGGAGAGTATACTATGTATAATGATTTATATGTATTTGCCATTGATGATATTTCATTAATATTTCTAGACATATTAAAATCCTTTAAAAATAAATAAGCATTTAACTGGTTTGGCTTATCTCTGTATTCTCCTTTTGCTGTGTAGATGATTGGGAATAGCTCTCCATTTGTGTTCCTACTCCAAGATATTGAGAAACTAAAATTCTTGCTCTCTCTGGCTTATATACAAAGTCATGGGGAAGCTTGCCAATACGCTTATAATATTTTATAAGAGCATTTATTTTAGATTCAGTCTCAATTAAACCTCTTTTACTTGTATAATCCTTTGGATGCTCATTTAAGTGTCTACGTAAATTAACAGCTTTAGCCATTAATCTTAAAAGATCTTCTGGAATTGGAAGCGAAACACCTTGTTTACTAAGAATTTTTGTAAGCTTTAAACCTGTGATGCTTTTAACAAGTGGAATGCCGTATTGGTCTCTTAATATAACTCCTATCATGGATGGTGTGTAGCCTAATCTTGCAAGCTCAGCTGCTAAAGTTGCAACCTCATCCTCTGAATATCTAACCCATTTTGGAGGTCCTATTCTTACTGGTCTTATCGGATGCGACTTTCCTTTATCACGTCTCTTACCAGCCATAATATACACCACATATATTAGCATTCTAAATGCTTCAGATTCTCTTATAAAATTTTACTCTGTATTAAAAAGTTTATCTTTATTATTTAGAACCCATGTAGCTAGCTCTTTAAAAGCTTTACCTCTATGAGAATACATACTTTTTTCTTCTATATCCATTTCACCAAATGTTTTATTGCTACCTACCGGTATAAATATTGGATCGAATCCAAACCCTTTATCACCTCTAATCTCAAGCGATATATAGCCCTCTATAGATCCTTCAAATACATAAACATTATCATTAAATGCAAGTGCTACAACAGCTATAAATTTAGCTTTTCTATCTATAACACCATCTAATAGCTTTAATATACCTTTCAATCCAATAGTTTTGTATACATAACTACTATAAGGACCTGGAAAACCATTTAATGCATCTATAAAAAGCCCGGAATCCTCAACAACAACAGGTTTTCCAATAATTTTATATATGCTTTTTACAGCATATACTGCTATTTCCCTCAATGAATTACTTTGGATCTCTATTTTGTTAATAGCTATAGGTTTTAAGACAACACCATATTTATTTAATATATATTCCGCTTCCTTTACCTTACCCTTATTATTAGTTGCAAAAAACAATTCTATGGTCATATAGATCTCCATTCACTTCTTAATTTTCTTTCAGCAACATATCTTCCTCTCTTTCTAATATCATTAACAATTTTAAGCATTTTAACAGTTTTGCTATTACCGCTAATCAATTCATATCCATTTATAAAACAACTTTTCATAGTTTTTTCATGAGCAATATGAGCACTTTCAATAGCTCTAAAAAATATATGTATATCTATTGCATAGTCTTCATCTCTTTTACAAAATGAGGCAAGACCAAAATCTATGAGATATACATAGCCCTCTTTAAAGCTTACTATAATATTGCTTGTTGTTAAATCTCCATGTGAAATACCAATATTATGCATTTTTGCTGTATAGACCCCTATCTCTTGACATATCTCACATAGCTTCTCACTATCGATAATATCTACTATATCTCTTAGTGTATTTCCCTCTATATATGTCATTATTATAATAGCGTCATCGACATCTATATAGAGTGGTATAGGAGCTTTTACACCAACTGAAAGAGCTTTCCACATAACCTTGGATTCTATCTCTGTTCTAAATCTTCTAAAGTCTCTATCTAGGTCTGGTGGTATATATGGTTTTGGAAATCTCCACTTGATTATGGAGTCTATACCCATGAATTTACCTCTTAAGATATATGCCTCAGCACCTATTGAAAGAAGTGTAGGTTGGTCAAGGATATCAACAGCTTTTATACTGTTTATACCATAGAGATATATCTTCTCTCTAACTAAGCCCCTTAAACTCTCTGGCAACTCTATTTCCATGTAACATCAACTTCGTCCAATCTCCATCGTTGATTAACTATAGCTTTTTCAGGGTCTATTATAATACCTGCTTTTAATTCCAATAAACCTGTCCAAGCTATCATAACACCATTATCTACAGCATATTTTGGCGGTACAATACCTACCACAGCATTATAGATCTTTGCAAGTATCTCTAGTTTTTCCTTAAGTATTGGACTTGCAGCAACACCACCTACAACCATAATTTCTTTTTTCTTGGTATGCATAAGACATCTTGCAGCAACTTCGAGAATGCTATTATATGCTATTTCTCTCAACGTTAAACACACATCATTTAAATCAATACCATTTCTATACATTCTTAAAGCTGAGGTTAAAAGACCTGAAAATGCTACATCCTGTCCTTTGACTACATATGGCAATTCCTTTATTATCTTTCTACCTTTCTCAGCACATCTATCAACTACATGCATCCCATCTACTACATAGGGTGGGCCTAGACCTACCTCACGTGCAAATGTATCCAAAAGATTTCCTAATGCTATATCAAGAGTCTCTCCAAAAATTCTATATCTTTTATCAATATATGCAACAATAGCTGTATTTCCACCTGATAAATAAACTATTACAGGGTCTAGTAAACTGGTAAGTTTTAAACCTATTTCAATATGTGCAACAGCATGGTTTACAGGGATCAAAGGTTTCTTAAAATATATTGAGAGAGCTCTAGCAATAGTTGCTCCAATGCGTAGACAAGGACCTAGACCAGGACCAAGAGCAATAGCAATACCATCTAGATTTTCTACATCTATACTAGCAGTAGCTAGAGCTTTTCCAACTATTATAGGACCCCTTTCAGCAAAAAATCTAGAGGCTTCTCTTGGATGTATACCGCCTTGTTTTGGAACATATTGCTCTCTTTCATCAGCTATGATAATGTTTTCACTATCCCTTACTATTCCAACACCAAATGTATGAGCTGTAGACTCTATACCTAAAACAATCACTTCTTCTTTTCCTCAATAAAAACAGTATAGCCACATTTACCACAGTGCCATCTAGGTTTCCCGGTACTATGAAAAGCCATTATAGATCCACAACGAGGACACGTCCTATTTTTTAGCTTTATGACGCTTCTTTTATAGTCATATTCATATAGTTGAGATCTAAACTTCTTCTCACTCACGGTAATTCACCTTATCACTGTATCCCATGTCTTTTGAATATATATTGGGGTTCTAAAAGCTTTGCATATTTTAAATCCTCGTATATATATACCAAAGCTTTAGAGCTTCCCTTACCATACTCGGATTCAATATTTTTAACAATAATATTGCCCTCATCAACTTTATATATAAATGCTACAAATTTTCTAAGGTCTTTTCTTGACGGTGTTCCAACTTTAATGTGATCTATATATATAGACAGCTCTGCTCTTTTTAATAATTTATTATATTTTTCATCTAGTATTGTTATAGATATATCATCAGATATCTTAATCATTTTACCTTTTTGGTTGAGTTTCTGCTGCAAGCTCATTAATATCACCACAACACAACTATATTCTATACACCAACTTTTAAAGCGTATCTTCCAGGCATTTTTATACCTAATAGCTTAGCTACATCTGATTTCTCAGGATCTATCACTATTATCATGCCGCTCCACTCATTTGTAAACTCTGTTGATCCACACACAGGACATTTCTGTGTATCTGGAGGTAAAAGAGCTTTACATCTTATACATGCCTTGAAAGATCTTGTTCCACTTGCCTTACTCAAATTACTCACCTACTAACTCTATTGATATTTTTAGTAGAATTAAAGATTTTTAGCTATTTACATCTATATATACCATGAATATATGAATTAGGTATAATAATAATGAGATTCTATGAAAAGTGTGGGGTTGTAGATCCATTTAAAAACTTTAATGACATCACCAAATATATAATTAAACTTTTCAATCTTTCTCATATCACAGCAGTTTTTATATCAATAGAGCCTAGCATTATAGCAACAAGAGTAGAGGGTATATTAAGAAGAATTGCTATAGCTCCTGGATACGCAATTTTGTGTAATCATGAAGCTTTTAGCGAATTTAATACAGTATATGTATTAGCAGAGCCGTCATGGATTGAAAGTGATATATTAATACCTTATTCATCTAATGAGCCGTGCAATAATAAACTTGGTAGATATGGAATTGCCATAGAAGTTAATGAGGAACTAGGTGTTCCACATCTATGTACCAAAGATGTTAACGAAAGACATGTACATAAAATTCTTACCACAGGTGGATTAATAGAGGTATCAGATGATACATATAGTGGAGTAGGTACATTAAAAATTGTTCCAGTAAAAGATAAATTCTTCTTTATCGTAAAAGGCCTTGGACTAAAAACATTATACAACAATATTGAGTATAGTTTAACCAAAATAGTTTTGAATTCAAAATTAGAAGTATTAAGTAATAGATTAGTTATGGTAGATAACAATGATGCTTTAATTGCTATAGGAAAGGGTTATTTAAAAACATTTAACATACTTGCCTCTATCGAAGACTACATATATCTATTACTTCTAATAACTACCTATACAATTCCAAGAAATGAACCTAGAGCTAAATATTATATAAATAAACAGGGATTTACTCTTTAGCCATTAAAAATGTTAATACAAAAAAATCTCTTAATTGATTTAATATACATTATGCTATATTGCAATAATTATTTAGCTTACTTTCTCTAATAAGTTAACTTCAACTAGTCTATCTATTATATCCACTACCGCGTTGTAAAGCGTGGTTGTATCTATTTCTTCTTCTATACTCTTTGCAAGGTTTTCAATAATACTTCCAATAGTTGTTTCGCCATCACACATAGACCATACATAGTATACTGCTGGTGCGAGTGCATATGCTCTTTCTTCATCTACAGCAATTACGAAATCTCCTTTATCAACACCTATTTCTGTTCCTTTCTTTCTGTAAATTTCATTCCATCTAACTTTTTCAGCTTCGCTACTCATGTTACTCACCTATATCCACCTCTTCCTCTGCCTCTTCCACCAAATCTTCCTGATCTTGGTCTACGAGAAGGAGGTCTTCCACCCCCTTCAGCTCTAGGAGTTTCGTCTGGTATATTCTCAGCGGATGGAACTGCATCTTCGGGAAGCTTCTCGATATTACTATTCTTACCAGCGTTTAACTGAACTTCGCCTTTAAATACTGTTACCCAAGCATTTTTTAATTCAATGGCTTCTCCTACATTTAGAGAGGCTGCCTTAGAACCCCATACAACTAACTTTACTTTACCTGTATCGTCTCCAACCATATATTCTCCTAGAGTTCTTGTCCCTGCTTTTGTATCTATTGTTCTAACTCCATAACTCTCTAGTATTCTTACCGCTGTGTTTATGTTTTCCATTCCTGGTTTGAGGTCTTTTACTTTAGTTACGGATTCGGACATTCAAATCGAGCTCAAATTCGTGGTTAAGTCACTAACTGCTAGCAAGCTTATAAGTACATATGTTAACAATACCGTTATTTCAATATTGAATCTAAAATTATATCAGCTAATAAGCTATAAACATATTAGTTAAATACATATATAAAGGTATTTTATTACGGTGGAAAATGTTGAGTAATATAGAATTGAAACCTATTGAAAATTCAAAAAAAGTTATTCTAGATCTTTCTGAACTTGAAAAAGCTACAGTGATATATGACAGTATAACTGATTCGCTTCATATAGTACTCTCAAATGAGGAAGCAGATGAAACAATTCTTTTAGAAAATAATATTATTGTTAAGCTTAACCAAAGAAAAATAATTAGTTTAACAATACAAGATGTATTAAGAGGTTCTTAAATGTTTTAACCCAATAAAAATTATATTAAACCTGTATATAATGTAAAAACATTTTAAGCTTTATAAGAATTAAATATAACTAGGTATAGATAGTTATGAGTAAACCAAAAATTGTTGAAACTAGAAAGGTTCAAAAATTCGGAAAATCTACGCTAATGATATCACTTCCATCAGAATACGTAAAAATGATTGGTTTAAAGCCCTTAGATTTTGTGAGACTTGAGGTAAAGGAAGATGGTTCTCTAGTAATTTTACCAGAAAAAGTTTTAGAAAGAAAATTTAAAGGTAAAGAAATAAAAATTGGTATATCAAAAAATACTTCTGAAGATATTTTAATGAGGGCTATTTATGCTTCGTATATAGCATGTTACGATAGAATAATAATAGAAAATGTGGAAGAGAAAGTTATACCACCACATCATATGCATGCTGTTAGATCCCTTATCAGAATGTTGATAGGTTCTGAAATAATTGAACAGACACCTGATAGAATTGTTATTCAAATATTTATTGATACTGAAAGATATAATATAGATGGCCTTATAGCAAGAATGATTTCAGCTATAAAGAATATGCTAGACTTTCTCATAATATCTATAAAGAACCTTGATTATGAGCATCTTAAAGAGATATCAGAATTAGAATTTGAGATGGATCGCATACATGCTTTGGCAATAAGATATGTATATGCATTAAATTTAATGGGCTCAATACCATTTGTAACAGAGTATCGAGCTTTAATAAAATCACTTGAGGATATAGGTGATGCTTTAACACAAGCTTCACAAATATTTAGCGAAGGACCTGAAATAATGCATGTTATAAGAGATTCTCTTAAAGACAGACTAGATGAGCTTGGACTTCATATAATGTATGTTATGGATATAATTCTTCAAGCGTTATCAAAAGGGGATCTATATACTGCTAGCAGAGCAGTAGATCTTGCTATAGAGTCAATTAAATTTATAGGCAGGATGGAAATGGAGGTTATTCCAAAATATAAATCACTTGACGAGTATCTTAAAGCTAAAACCTTCTTTGAAAGACTCCTTCTAATATGCTATAACTTACAAGCAGCATCTGAATTAGCATTTGATATCGCTATGGGTAAGCATCATGAAGTCGTGGATTTAACAGTTAAAGAAATTATGAACAAGAAGTAGGTTTTTAGAAATATAGATAATTAAAGCATGCATCATAGAATTTAAAAGAAGTTAAAACATGTTTACATTTCTATTGCTGTATTTCTTATTTTCACAACATTTTTTCTCATTAATCTATATAAACACTTTCTAAGAACCTTTCTTATGAGCCATCTTTTTGACAATGAACCATAAAGCTTTAACGATACTGCTCTAATACTTTTATATCTAAGTATAGCATCAATTATTCTAAAATCATTTTCTGAAAGTTCGTCTCTCAAATATCTATTTGAAATCATGGCTATTTCAAGAGGTGTTAATCCCATGTATACGTCTTTTTCATCTAATTCAGTAAACTTTTTTATGACTTCAAACTCTATTATCGTAACTATTTCATTCATATCTATGGGTCTACCATACAGATTTTCCAGACTTTTAACAAGTTCCTCAATAGATTCATATCCATCCTTTTTAGCATCCTCTTCACTCAATTCATAAATATGCTTATATACAACCTTCTTTATCAATGCCTTGGCTATAGGTCTGCCACCACTATGTATCATTATCTCATGAGTTTTTGGCACTATTTTGCCAAGTCTTATAGTAGTGGTCTTTCTACCACTAAGTATATCTTCACTAAATTCCTTTCTAAGCATTATATGTCCTCTAATATACTTTGCTTTCATGTTGCTTCACTTTAATAATACTCCATAAGTAATAACTAAATATAAACCTCTTTATATAGTTACTATTAAATATTCGATGACCAAATCATGCTAAAACATCTACTTAGCAAAATTAAGTCTAAAATACAATTATATTTTTGGTGGATTAAATCATATGATGCTAATAACACCATTTTATCTGAGTTATCTAGAAATGTAGCTATTGCCATAGGGATGAAGCCTTTTAAAAAAATTAGAGTTATATATAGAAACGATATAATTAACGCTGCTGTTATAGGTTTTCTTTGTAGAACTATAGTTATTTCACAAGGTATAATAGATATTCTAACCCCTGATGAATTAAAAACTGTTTTTCTCCATGAGTATGCCCACTGCTATGAAAAACATCACCTAAAACTTTTGCTTGTGAGCCTAGCACCATCAACAGGCATTATAATGCTATTGTATTACTTTTTAATGTTCATCTATATAGAATCAGAGATTATATCAATAATATTAACAGTTGTATCCCTCATGCTACTCTATATAGCTCTACAAATATTTATAAAGTATCTCACTAGGAAATTTGAGGAAAGAGCCGACATCATAGTTATAAAAAATCTTAAAGAACCAAAACTATATATTTCAACACTTCAAAAAATAGCTCTAAAAACCTCTACTAAAAGAGCTAATATCTGGGAAAAGCTGTTTAGCAGCCATCCACCTGTTGATAAACGTATATATAAATTATATGAATATCTTAAATAAATATATGTGGTGGGCCCGGGGGGATTTGAACCCCCGACCTACGGGTCTCTCCATCAACGCTCCAGTTTTATTTCATCCCATAGAGGTCATCAGACCCATAGCAAACTGGAGCCTCGGCCTTTTTCCACAGTCCGCCGCTCTACCTAGCTGAGCTACGGGCCCACTAGCTTTCATCAAAGATTTCTTAATCTACACTCCCTTATATATTCTTATCATCTTAACTCATAAAATCTTGCAATAAATGATAATAGAGTTTTGTTTTCCTAGGGCTAAATTTTTAATATGTCTTTTAATATTCAGTTCTCCAAATTGATGTCATTCTAGATCTTTTGATCTGTCTCATTGCTTTATCTATGTATTTATAGACTGTTGTATGTTGTCTCCCCTCTATCAACATCATTATAGCTTCTCTAGCTATATTTACACTGTCATAGTCTCCTATTATCGAAATATAGTCATCATATATAGATATATATGTATCAGTCATATTTTCAATGTTTTTTCTAACTTTACCTTCCTCACCAATAATTCTACCCTTAACTCTAGTAAGATGGTTTAATGAAGGTTTAATATAGTCCTTTAGATCTATCACAACAAGAATCTGGTCTTCATCTATTAATCTAAAAGCCTTATCAGGAGAAAAACCATATCCTATTGCTTTAATTATATCTTGTGCCTTCATTAGATCTATAGGCTTTGTATATGGCGATGCTGGTTCTATAACTATAACCCCATCAATTTCATTTACAGTTATTAATGTCTTTGTAGCTTCCATAATCTTTTTTAAAGTCTCGCCATTTTTACCTATTGCTATACCTATACGCTCTACAGGTATTTTTATATATAGCTTTGTTACACCTGGTATTACATGTCCAACTATATTCATTGATGATACGTTTGAAGAACTTGTATCATTACCAGAAACCTTTTTATCATTGTCTTTGCTAACCATTATGTTTGATACCCCAATGATATGATTCTACTACATCTTAAATTATATATTAATTAAGCTAAAAAGCTAAAGATATCATTATTGATCTATCACAAATCACTCTTCTTCTATATTTTTAATTGATTTAGAAACTATTTCATTATAAATTTCATCAGCTGATGGTATATCTAATCCAACTTCATTATGAAAGAATCTAACTATATTTATAATATCTCTATAAAGAAATTGATGAGCATTTGGATGCTCAATTCTTACAGACTGACTAACATCAATTATATAAGGAACATCATTAAATACCATAATGTTGTATTCACTTAAATCACCATGCACAAGACCTGCATACCAGTACATTCTATAAATGTTTCTAATAATAGTGTAGAAATAACGTTTACTTTCTTCCTTATCTAGATGATGCATTTCATATAATTCCTTTAAAAGTGGTGCTCTAACACCATCTATTCCAATAAATTCCATTATTAGGATGTTTCTATATACACAAATAGGTTTTGGAACATTAATGCCAACACTATACATTTTCTTTAAATTTGAATATTCCTTTCTAGCCCATATAGAGACTAATTTATGCATTGGTACATTCTTAACATGTTCAAATCTTGGATCGCCTTGAATATACCTCCATATACTCTTCCTAAACTCTGCTGAAGATGTTAAGTATATTTTCACTGCTAAATCATCTCCATTGCTGGCTTTGCCCCAGTATACCCGAGCCTCTTTACCTGCTGAAATCACACCTTTTAATTTAGCTAAGCAATTTCTTCTCTTTAATTCCAGAATAGCTAAAATAGTAGGTTTATCAAACACCTCTTCAACTGTTTCAAAAAGATCTTTGTCTTTTATTCGAGACTCAGAAATTCTTTTACGTATTTCCCTATCAACACTAGCATCAATATCTTTTTTTGGTGACAGCTACGTACCACCCTCAATAAATTCCTTAGCTACTATACCCATGTTTATCAATCTCTTAATTTCATCTCTTGAATATTTATGTATTATGTCGCCTTTATTTGGCTGAAAATCCCATGGCTGAACAAGAACCACATCGCCTTCAGCAAGCCATGTTCTTCTTCTAAACCTTCCTGGAATTCTGCAAGATCTTGATGCTCCATCGCTACATCTAACTTTTACAAAATCAGCACCAATAATTTCTTCTATTACACATATTACCTGCCCATTAGATGGAAGCATTACATCTTTCTCTTCCACCATACCTTCTTTCTTTTTCTTATCTGGTATAATATCTCACCCCATTCATACTATATATGGGTTTTATCGTAGATAAATATATAAGCTATAGTGTTTTATGCTTTGTACGTGATTTTGTATACTTAAGCACAATTTTATCCACTTCAACCTTATGTAGAACATCATTTTGATCTACTATTACTATATCCTTATTACCTACTTCCTTAACTCTATATGGCTTTCCGTCTAATACAATATAGTCACCTTGCTTAAAATTCAATATTCTTATTGAGATATAGAGTCTTGAGCGCCGGGTTCCATCTCTTAGTTTCTTAATATTACCATGTGTCTCTATTACTCTAGCATTTCTCCATCTCCTTTGCGCCAAACCTGCAATACG
Source organism: uncultured Ignisphaera sp. (assembly GCA_964447975.1). Taxonomy (GTDB): domain Archaea; phylum Thermoproteota; class Thermoprotei_A; order Sulfolobales; family Ignisphaeraceae; genus Ignisphaera. The sequence goes on from CAYUUS010000022.1 coordinate 16,388, forward strand.
TTTTGCTATATGGGTATCGATAAGTTTTATATCATAACCACCTTGTACCTCCTCAATATCAGCTATATATTCTCCAAAATATTTAACTATCTCTTCGACAAATTCGATAACACTAATATCCTGGTTTATATATCTTAACTGGATAACTGAGTTGTATCCACCTCCAATTTTCTTTAAACATAAAGAACATGTTGTTTTGATCCATCGAATATATATAGGTAACTCATATACAGATCTAAATTTATTATCCAGTTCAACTATAAGTTTTACCGTAGTAATGGTATTTTCATAGAGATTGACATCTGCATCAACTCCAACTATCTTAACCCTTTCGCTAGTCTTTAAACAACCTAATATAATCATGCTGATTATTTCTTTGACGTCGTTATCTTCGTAAACATCCCATTTATTGTTTAAAAATATAGCACCACACTTACCACAATATTTTATTTCAACATCTTTAGGTTTTTCAGAAATACCATAGGTTTCTATAAAACATTTTGGACATAATCCACTTATTATGTGAATATTATGGTCTTCTTCAATGCCGCATTTTGCACAAAATCTTTTCACTATTCGTAAACCTCTTTAATTATCTGTATATGAAGTTGATCTTCAACCTTAAGAGCATATTCTTCTATAGTTAACCCTCTTTTAGCTAGTTCATTAATAATTCTTTTACCGGATAAAACCACAATATCAGCTATGTTTACCATTTCTATAATTTTATCAATATCAACTTTTTCACCCCCATAAAAAGTTGGTGATATATTTAATATTATATCTCCCTCCTTAAACACTTTCCCTAAGATTTCTTCATCACATATAACAACCATAGTTTTGTTTTCTATTTTATATATCTTCATATAAAATAGTAAAGACATTTATTATATACCTCTATATAGGTTTTACATATGTCTTAGCACCACATGCTAAGCATCTTATATACCACACTTTACCTTCTCTACCAAGCTCTGTATCATAGCTTCCACAATTAGCACATCTAACATATGACTCAAGAAACCGATTATAAAGTTCTTGAAGAGACTTTATAGTTACCTTTCTATATATAACTAAGTTATTTTTATCATCTAAAGCTCCTGGCATTGCTAGTTCTTTTAGAAAGAATCTCATCATAATTCTAGGCTCTCTTCTAATTCTATCACATACATGGCTAAAGTTTTTAACCATAGTATGCTCTCCTATATAATCTACATCAAGTGTTGGAATATCATATGCCTTACTATTTCTTTTTATGGGTAGTTTTGTATATGCTCTACTAAGTAGTGCTTCATAGTTGTATATTGTCTTTATCTCTATATCCTCTTCAATCAAATGTTTTTACACCTCTAACAATTTAGTTGTGATACAGCTTAAAATCTAATTCGGTGATTTTACTCAGATAGGGTATGAAATAAAGTGAAAAAGAAAATATATATGGAGATATATGGTTGCACATTAAATAAAGCTGACTCTGCAACTATGAAGACATTATTAATTGAAAATGGATATGAAATTGTAGATTCTCCTAATGAAGCTGATGTAATTATATTAAATACATGTATTGTGAGATACGATACTGAGGCTAGAATGATTAAGAGACTAGAATCTCTATCTAAATCAGATAGAAAAGTTATAGTTGCTGGATGTATGGCTAGAGCATTACCATCTAATATTAGGAGAGTATGCCCAAAATCTATATTAATGACTCCTCAAAGTGTTCATAGAGTTGTTGAAGCCGTTGAAGCTCCACCTCAATCAATTATAGCTGATGATTTAAAATCATTTTGCATAATGCCAAAAGTTATAGATGGAGTAAAAGTTAGTATCCCTGTAGCTGAAGGATGTATCGATGAATGTTCTTTTTGCATAGTTAAGATTGCTAGACCACATCTACGAAGCGCACCTATTGAGAAGGTTGTAGGGACCATTAAAGAGGCGTTATCAATGGGTGCAATTGAAATTGAGATAACAGCTCAAGATCTAAGTGTATATGGAATAGATCTATATGGTGTTTATATGTTACCAAAACTCATTCAGAGTATACTTGAAATCGAATCAAACGAGTTTATATTGAGACTTGGACAACTTAATCCAAAACACATAGTTAATTACCTTGATGATTTAATAGAGATATTGAGGGATCCTAGAATATATAAACATCTCCATATACCTGTTCAAAGTGGTAATAATAAGGTATTAGAAATTATGAATAGAGGTCACAACATTGAAACATTCTTAGATATTGTTAAAGAGATCCGTAAAAAAATTGAAGGTATACATATAGCAACTGATATAATTGTTGGTCATCCAGGTGAGGATGAGCAAGCATTTTTAGATAGTGTTAAACTAATCTCTGAAAACTATATTGACAGGGTTCATATAGCAAGATTTTCACCACGCCCACAAACAAAATCTGCGTTAATGCCTCAAATAGCTGATCCTATTAAAAAGTATAGAAGTAGCTATATAGAAAAAATATATGAAGCTGTTGCATTAGAATTAAACAAAGAATACATAGGTTCTATTGCAAAAATTTGGATAACTGAAATAGATAGCAATAGAGGTAAAGCTATAGGTAGACTATATAATTATAGACCTGTAGTTTTAGATAATGGTGTTGAAGTCTTAGGCAAAAAGGGATATGCTATAATAGTAGATGCTACATTTTATGATCTAAGAGGAAAAATTGTGAAAATTATGTAGAGCATCAACCGTAATTGTATTATATAACTTTATGTAAAAACTATATTATGATTTATCGTAACATTGATACCTTCATTTGATAAATGTTTAACAGTCCATATTAAAATATTTTACCAGCTGTATAAATTATTATGTGGTTAGAGATTATGTCCTTAATCTACCTACCACCACCTCAGAAATTATCAACAATGACAGTAGAAGAGGCTATTCTCTTAAGAAGAAGTATTAGAGAATTCAAAGAGGATCCCATCAGATTAGAACATCTATCAATGATTTTATGGGCTGCTTATGGCATTACAGATCCTAATAGAGGCTTTAGAGCATCTCCTAGTGCAGGTGCTACATATCCTTTAGAACTATATATTGTAGTTGGTGAAGGTGGTGTATATATATCAAATAACACATACCTAGATCCAGGCATATACAAATATAATCCCTATGTACATGGTTTAACTAATATAAAAAAAGGTGATTTTAGAAAAGAGTTAATGAAAGCATCACTATATCAGAAATGGGTTGAGGATGCACCAATAAGCATAGTTATATGTGCAGTTTATGATAGAACTACACGTTATTATGGTGAAAGAGGAAGAACAAGATATGTACCTATAGATGTAGGTCATTTAGGTCAAAATATATATTTAATGGCAACAGCACTAGGATATGGTACTGTGGCTATAGGAGCTTTTAAAGATTCTGAAGTATCTAAAGTTATAGATGTAAAACCTGATGAAACTCCGTTATATATAATGCCTATTGGGGTACCAAAGAGCAGAACGCTAGTTTCATTTAATGATATAAAGTTATTTTTAAACAAATCTAGATAAAAATACGATTGAACTATTAAAGCTAATATTGGTTTCAATATCAGCTTCAAAGATCTTGATATATGATAAAGATATCTATTGTTATGAGATATTATGGAAACTTGAAATATTCTAAATTGTACTTTATGGTAATATTTTTATTGATACTTTATTATTTATTTTTAAATATTTAATTTATCAAAAATATATTGTTGGAGTTCAATTCACATATATTTTTGTTATGTTAAAGTAAAAATATCTAAATCATATGAAATATAATAAAAATATATATTTATGTTATTGCATAATTCATTTCTTTCACTTGGAGATCATAATAAATATAATGTCTCAGGGAAGAGTGGTTTAGCATCTTTTTTCTTGAATAATGTAATAACTTCTTCTTGCTCTTCCTGTGTTAATTTCTTGAATCTTTTTCCTGCATCTATGACTTTAGACCATAATCTTATATCACATGGAAGTGAATATGTAGCTACCGGTTCTTGCGATAAAGTGTACCAGACTGCTTTATCTATATCGTCTTGCTCATCAAATGGTTCATACCATGTAGAATACTTTTTCTCTCCAATCCATCTTCTTTTAGCTATAGACTTTATAGCTATAACACCTATATCCCTATCTTTTGCAATCTTTAACACTGGTCTAAAATCATTCTCTGGTAAAGACATAGTTAAAGCAGCTGCATAAACTGGGATTAGAACTGTATCAAAGTCAAACATCTCTAGAGCTTTTAAAACTACTCTCATATCGGTGTGTGCTGTTATACCAATATATTTTACAAGTCCTTGATCCTTGGCTTCTTTAAATGCCTTTGCAGCACCTTTATCACTAAATATCTTTTCTAATTCATCTAAGCTACTAACAGCATGAAATTGATATATATCTATATATTCTATACCAAATCTTGAAAGCGTTGTTTTAAGCTCTTTCCAGGCACCTTCATATGTTCTTTCAAGTGTCTTTTCAGCAATTATAAGTTTACCTCTATACTTCTTTATCAGCGGACCAAGTCTAACTTCTGCTTCTCCATAACTTGGCGCAATATCGATAATGTTAAGCCCCTCATTTATAGCATTTTCAACAGCTTTCAACGCTATTGATTTATCAGGTGCAATACCAGGACCACAACCACCTATCGCAAGTAGGCTAACCCTATACTCTGTTTTACCCAGCCTTCTATACTCCATAGAAATCTCCTCAGCTAATCTAGAAAGTTAATGTAAATATAAATTTACTTGTCTTGACAAAAATGCCATAACTCTTAATAGAATTCGCAACATTTATTGCTAGAGTTAAAATTGTTATTTAAGTTGTTAATTGATTTAAACATTTCTTAATGTTTCTAAAATAGGGGTGTATCCCTCAAAACAGAATTCTTTGAATTGTTTATTTTGAAGTAGATAGAATATAGTATAGATAGTAGTATTCTTAGAGTACTTTATTTTTTAGTAGATATGTCTCTATGTATTGTTTGAGCTACTATCCTTCCCCAACCCATAGCTTCTATTACTGTACCTTCACCTATAACTATATCTCCTCCTGCATATACATTAGGCATTGTTGTTCTTCCTTCTTTATCCACAATAATTCTTCCTTTTCTATCTGTTTTTATTTCTGGTGTTGTTAATGGTATTATTGGATTTGGATTGAATCCTATAGCATTAATAACACTATCTACTTGAAGTTCTATTGTTTCGTTTGTTGGTATTGGTTTTGGCCTTCCAGTTTCATCTAATTCTCCAAGCCTCATTTTCATTAATTTTATTTTTGATACAGAGCCTTCACCATTACCTATAAATTCTATTGGTTGTACTAGAAATATAAATTCAACCCCTTCCTCTTCTGCATTAATTATTTCATCCTCTCTTGCAGGCATTTCTTTTCTTGTTCTACGATAAACCACATATACTTTTTCCGCTCCTAGTCTAAGAGCAGATCTAGCTGCATCCATAGCTGTATTTCCTCCACCAATAACAGCAACACATTTACCTCTATATATTGGGGTATCATATTTAGGAAAGAGATATGCCTTCATAAGATTTACTCTTGTTAAAAATTCATTAGCTGTATATATATAGTTTAGGTTTTCTCCTGGAATCCCAAGAAACCTAGGATGTCCTGCCCCTGCACCTATAAATACTGCATCGAATTCATCTAAAAGATCATATATTGATATAGTTTTTCCAACTAAAACACCAAGCTCTATATTAATTCCAAGCTCTATGAGATAGCTTATTTCCTTTCTAACTATTCTCTTTGGCAATCTAAATTCTGGAATACCATAAACTAAAACACCTCCAGGTTCGTGAAGAGCTTCAAATAATGTAACATTATAGCCAAGACGTGCTAAGTCCGATGCAACAACAATACCAGCAGGACCAGAGCCTACAATAGCTATTTCCCCATTTCTTGATATATTGCTCTTAGGCTCTATAAAAATGCCTTGTTCTTGTGCCCAATCTGCAACAAAACGTTCAAGTGCACCTATAGCTATAGGTTCCCCAAGACGTATCAATGTACATAGTTTTTCACACTGTTTTTCTTGTGGACAAACTCTTCCAGTTATTGCTGGTATTGGACAACAATTCTTAATCACCTTATATGCTTCTTCATATTTTCGTTCTTTAATAAACTTAATAAAGCGTGGAATGTCGATACCGACAGGACATCCATATACACATGGCTTATTAGGACATTGAAGACATCTAGATGCTTCTTCTAAAGCTTCTTTTTCACTATAACCAAGTGTAACTTCATTAAAATCTCTTATCCTCTCTATAGGATTTCTCTTAGGCATCAATACCCTTGGCTTTACCTTAACCATTGTACCCATTCCTCATAACTTTACCTAGAAACAATTTCAAAGAAAGTTGCTCTTCCTCTTTATACATTTTTAAACGAAGTAAAAGCTCATCCCAGTCAACATTAACTGCATCAAATTCTGGTCCTTCAAAACATGTAAATCTTATTTTACCAGCTACCTTAACTCTACATGCCCCACACATACCCATACCACAAACCATTATAGGATTCAAACTAGCTATTGCTTTAACATTATATTTCTTAGCAATATCACTACATATCTTCATCATAACAGCGGGACCAACCATCCAAATAACACTGGGTCTTAAACCACTTTCAAGAAGATTCTCTAAAACATGTGAAGTAAATCCTTTGTATCCTCTACTTCCATCATCTGTAGATATATAAAGCTCATCACTTACACTTTGCATCTTTTCTTCATATATTAGGAGATTTGATGTTTTAGCACCAATAATAGAAATTACCTTGTTTCCTACTTCCTTAAATGCCTTAGCAATTGGGTAAGCTGCTGCAATTGCAACCCCACCTCCTACAACAATTACTGTTCCAAATTTATCTATATGTGTAGGAACACCTAGAGGACCTAAAACATAATATATAGATTCACCTGAATTGAGAAACCCCAGCTTCATTGTGCTTACACCAACCTCGGCAAAAACAATTCTTATCCAACCCTCAGAACTATTCCAATCAACTAATGTTAGAGGTATTCTTTCACCATACTCATCAACCATAACAATAACAAATTGTCCTGGCTTAGCAACCTTAGCTATCTTTGGGGCATAAATATCCATTTCTTTAATATTTGGTGCAATACTACGCTTTCTCAAAATTTGCCATTTTGTATTCAATAACTTCACCAGATAGCTCGCATTATTCCCATATTAAAACTAAAATTAAATTTGTTTTCTATATAGAATTATATTTGTCATACCCAGTAGTAGGTTTATACTTAGTTATACTCAATAATAAAAACAAAGCATAGATCGTCTTTGGTATTTTAAGATATAAATTTAATTGAGAACTTCTACCGTTTTAAAATCATTGTATTAAAAGATCTTGCAACTTTCACCATTTCTTTTATACATTCGGGATTCGCATATGGAGGTATCTCACATCCTGAAGCAACTATATGTCGATATCCCTTTGATATTGACAAAATTTCTAGTGTGTATTCCTTCACTTTTTCTGGGTTTGATAAGAATAACGCAGTCGGTATATTTCCCATTATTACTTTATCAACTGTTGCAATGGCTGTTTTTATATCTATGTATTTATCAATGCTTAAAATATGTGCACCAGTCTCAGCCATATGCTTTAGTATCTTAATCGCATTGCCACAAGTATGGAGAACGGCGATTTTGTTGTGCTTCTTTATCTCATTAACTATAACCCTTAGTGTTTCAAGTGAGAAAACATTGTAATGTTGAGGAGATATTAAAGCCGATAATGGATCAGCAATAATGATACATTCAGCACCATTTTCTATTAAAGCCTTTGAATAAAGCACTAAAAAGTCACATAAAATATTTACAATTCTACTAAGTTCTTGAGGATTCTTTAATACATATTTAAGAATATTTTCATGACCAAACAGATTTCCAGCTAATGTAAAAGGTCCTGTAATATATCCACATAGAATTTTATCATCTTTATTAATTTCTCTAAGAATCTTAATAGATTCAGTAAAGATTGGAATCCTTCCAAGAGATAAAAAATCTTCTTTAATATGTATAATATCATCTATTTTATCAATAGATATATGTTTATCTATTGATGGAGGAATTGAATTCCATGAAATAGTAGCCCCCATTGCTTCAGCTTCTACTGTTAAATCCATAACAGGTGCAATAAAATCAGATCCATAGTATAAAAATGTTTTGTACTGGGTTTCAGCCATAGTTCTTGGATCTTTGACATAATCTGAAAATTTTATATTATTAATATAAGCTGAATGGTATCCAATTATAGGGAACACTATTATTTCCTCAGAATAACCATTTAATATTAATTGCCATATCTTCTCATACGATTTAGCCATATGGATCCCCCTACCTGATTTAATCTATTTAACACGTGTATATTGTTTACCAAGCCAAGATGGAGGCTTAATTCTTCTTCCTATAACTATTAAAACTATGACTGTGGTTAAATAAGGCAACATCAAAACAAATTGATATGGTAAAAAAACCATTATTGATGCAAATAATGTTTGAAATCTATATTGAAAAGCTTCAACAAATGAATAAAGTATAATTGCTCCTATAGTTTTTAATGGAGACCATGATCCTAGAATCAGAAGGGCTATAACAATAAATCCTCTTCCTGCAATCATATGATCTAGATAGATATTAGAGAGATATGTAGTAAAAATAGATCCGCCTAATCCAACAAGAGCCCCTCCTATAAAAAGACATATCAATCTATATTTAAAGACTGAAATACCTATCTTATCTGAAACCTCAGGATTCTCACCTATTGATGTAATATAAAGCCCATATATAGTTTTATTTAGCAAAATAAATATTGTTGGAATAACTATATAAAAGATGTAAACAATGAGAGGTTGGTTAAAGAAAATATATCCAAGTAGAGGCATTTCAGATAGATACGGTATTTTAATATCATTCATTAAACTTTTTATAGAAGGTATAGAAACTCTTTCACGCCATTCAAAAACAAATCTATATATATAGAATGTAGAGCCATAGGCAAATAGATTCAATGCTACACCAACTAATACTTGGTTCAATCCTACATACATGGAGAGAAAACCAAAGATAAGATAGTAGATAATACCTATAAACATCCCAATTAAAATTCCATAATATGGATTTTCATAATAATAGTTAACAATAAAAGCAAAGAGAGCGCTAAGCCATAGGGTTCCTTCAATTGAAATATTTAATAAGCCTAATTTTTCTACTAATAATTCACCTAGACCTGCATAGCCTAAAGGCACAGAAACTCTGATAACTGCTCGAAGAAAATCATGTATTAACTCTATCATCCTATCCACCTTTTCCTATGGATTAATATACTATTTGATATCTTTTCTACTGCCTTATTTGAAATAAAAATAAGTAAAGGTAAGGCACCAAAAAGCATATCAGATAATCCTATAGGAATGCCTGTAAAGAAACTAACTAGTCTTGTACCGTTAATTATTCCTGCAGCAAGAAGAGATATGAGAAATATTCCTATGGGATTCATACCACCGAAATACACTATGCCTATTGAGATATATCCATAATTAGATGATATACCTTGTCTAACAGCATGAACCACCCCTAAAACTTCATGGGCTGCAGCTAAACCTGTGAGGAATCCACTAATAAACATTGTTACTAAGATGATTCTTTTTTTATTTATGGCTATAAACTCAGCTGCTATTGGATTTTGACCCATAAATTTTAAAGATAGACCAAAACTAGTATTGTTAATTACAATTAATGTGATTGGTATTAATATAAATGCTAAAATTGAAAGAAAGTTTAGTCTAAGATTTGGAAAAATTCTAGGTATTATTGCAGACCCTGGTATTGGTGGTGTTTCAGCAAAGTTTGTTGTAGGATTTCTCAATGGACCTAAAATTAAATAACTTACACTATAGATTGCAATATAATTCAACATCAATGATGTAAATATCTCATTTACATTTCTAGTTACACGTAGATATGCTGGTATCAATGCATATACTGCTCCCCCTAAACAACCCCCAATAATAGATAGAATTAATGGAATTGGAAAAGGCATCCAAGCACTATAAATTGCTATGGCTGCAGAAACTATAGCAGCCACATAAAATTGACCCTCTGCACCAATATTCCATATACCAGCCATAAAGGGAAACATTAACCCAAGGCTTATAAATAATATAGGGATACTTCTTAGAAACGCCTCAGAGAGGTATGCGGTGGTACCAAACCCATAATAGAATAAAAGCTGACATGATGTAAAGGGATTTAAGCCACTAAGAAGAAAGAGAACCATGATAAGTAGTAAAAGTAATGAAAATCCAAAAATAATAGGTAAAATCTTTATAAATTTAACAATAGCTTTACTCCCCATCAATATTTTATCCCCATCATATATTCACTTAATTCCATGATATCAATGTTATCTACATTATTATATATTTTTGTTATTTTACCATCATATATCACAGCAAGTCTATCAGACAATTTCAACAATTCATCAAGTTCTGATGAAATCAGAATAAATGAGGTTCCTTGCTTACATGATTCAATTATTTTTCTATGTATAAATTGCATTGTTTTTATATCTAGACCTGCTGTGGGTTCTTCAGCTATCACAACTTTTATACATGGATTTTGAAGTACTCGAGCTATTAAAAGTTTTTGTAAATTTCCCCCTGAAAGAATTCTCACTGGAAGAGAGGGATCTATTGTTTTAATATTGTACTCTTTAATTAGATTAACAACCTTATCATATAAATACTTCTTATTTAAGATGCCTATAGAATTATTAAACCTATTTATTGTGTTGACCCAGTAAGCATAGATGTTTTCAGCAATGCTAATCCCATCAGCCACCCCCCGTTCTAATCTATCTGCTGGTATATATGCTAACCCCATTTTTAATCTCTCACTAATGCTTTTCGATGTTATATCTATTCCATTAAATATTATACTACCTTTTTCAAGAGATCTGTAACCCAATATTGCTTCTACAAGTTCCTTTTGACCATTACCACTTACCCCCGCAATACCTAATATCTCTCCTCTATACAAAGTTAGATTGACACCTTTAACTTTAATATTATTATAATCATCTTTGACAATAACATTATTTATTTTAAGTATTGGTTTATCAAATGTGTTCTGTAAAGTATCTCCCTTAATCTTATCTAAATATGAGACCATCGCATCTCCAACCATATAATAAGCAAGCTCAGCTAACTCTATACCATTTCTTACATCTTCTTCAGTATAATGTTTAACAACTTTACCTCCTCTTAATATAGTAATTCTATCACAAATTTCATTCACTTCATTTAATCTATGTGTCACCCATACTATTGAAGATTGGCTTTTCACATTTCTGATAAATTTAAATAATTCTTTTGATTCTAATGGAGTTAACATCGATGTTGGTTCATCAAATATCAAAATCTTGGTACCTAGATATAGAAGTCTTAATATTTCAACTCTTTGCTTAAGACCTGCAGGAAGAAATCTGACTTTAACAAACGGATCTATTGGTAATCCCATTTTTTCAGCAAATTTTCTAAAATCTAATGCGAATTTGTCTTTAATAAGCCATAATTTTTCTCTTTTTGTTAATGGAGTAAGAAGCAGCACATTATCTATTACACTAATATCGTCTATTAAATTAAATAACTGATGAACCATGCCAATACCATATTTCTGAGCATCTAAAGGAGAATTAAATTCTACAGGAACCCCATTTATTAAAATTTCACCTTTAGTAGGCTTTAGCACTCCAGCTAAGATTTTCATAAGTGTCGACTTGCCTGCACCATTTTCCCCCAATAAACAATGTACTTCACATGGCTTTAGATCAAAATTTACATCTACCAACGCATAAACTCCATTTGGATATATTTTAGTAATGTCTCTCATTTCAATAAACAGCAATGATGAGACAGACATATTAGGGGAAAAAATGCTATTTGTATTCATTTTTGTATCCTATTTTATTTTTATTCCGTGGTCTTCTATTTCTTTTATTGCTTTTTCGTAGAGTTCTAGCCACCATTTTCTTGGCTCTATAGTTGTCATGTTATAGAGTTCTGGAAAAGGTTTTCCAATATCTGGCTTCTCCATAAGATGCGGATAATACTTCTTTAGAAACACTTTAACAATATCATTAGCATCACCTCTACCAAGCCTTGTAGCAGCATATGCAACCTGAGCCATAAACCTAGCCTCTAAACCACTAGCATGAGGATACTTACCATTAGTCGCACAAACACCTAAAGGATGGGATCCTGTAACCACATTTACTATTGTATTGGCTGCTATTTCGTAGAATATTGGGTATGATCCAGCACCATTACTAGTCCAAACATCACCCATTAGAATAAAAATACTTCCTGCAGCTTGACCAACAATATTAAGAAGCCATAGTGTTTCAAGAGATGATGTGCTTACATATTTTGGATGTATTGGATGAATGATATGATAATCTGAGAAATACATTGTTCTTCCAAGTATAAAAGATGCTATAAATCCTATAGCAACACCTTCAGGCCCTCCTAGAAACCCACCAACAACAGGATCCACCAGGGTTACATTAAATCCTCCATAAACTTTAAATGTATAGGCTTTTATTAAACGATCATAATCAGTTTTAAGGTCATTGAGTATAGGCACAAGATGAGCATCTGTCTTTCTAAGTAATTCTGGTTTTTGAATGGCTAAATCGCCAATACACGACACACTGCTTTCTCCAGCAAGCAGATGTATTCCAGGTCTTCCTGCTGATAATGCTGCATTTCTTAAATACATTAATTCATGTATAGCTGCAAGAGCTTCTGCAGGTGATCTTGTTCTTACATCTATACCTTTTACCTTTGACAATCCACCATGGTTGATAGTATCTATTAACTGTTCTTTCATGTAAGATAGCGCCATTTCATAATAGAATTCTTCTGGAATTGGAGCTCCTGCTTGTCCTCCCATTATTATTGGTGTTCGTGAATCTTCTATTTTTCTGGCATATAGTACTCTAGAATCTTTACCTTCACCAACTAAAATCTCTTTAGGGCTTGATTTTATAGCATGCTTAAGTTCATCCTCAGAAAACTTTACCACTCTTCTAGCATCAACAACATATATACCCATTTCCAATGCCAATTGAAACCCAGCATCAAAAACAGCTTTAGCTAATGAGTCATCCGTCGATATAATATACTCTTTATCAAATCTAATATCATACTCCTTCACCAACCTTCTCACAGTATTAAACAGCTTCATATCAAACTCTTTCTCCTCCATAAACAAACCTTCTTCAATACGCTGCAAAATACTATACATAGACAACATAACACTTCACTTCAACACTATT
>CAYUUS010000023.1:0-29057 GCA_964447975.1 uncultured Ignisphaera sp.
TGTAAAGCTTATCTAGATAGGAATTTGTAATAGGAAGCTTTTTAATAACTAGAAGACTTTATGTATCTGTAGAATTAAGAGGTGTTTGTATAGATGGGTATAGATAGCTGTGGCAATATAATGTGTGTTGATAGGTTATCGGTAAGTATAGGTAATAGGATTGTGTTAAAGGATGTTAGCTTCTCTATAGACAAAGAAAATATACTGTTTCTTCTTGGTCCCAACGGAGCTGGTAAAACATCTCTTTTAAGAACATTGATAGGATATCCAAATTACAACATTGTTTCAGGTAGGATACTATTTGATGGTGAAGACATCACATTTAAATCTATGGAGTATAGAGTTTCTAAAGGGTTGGCTATAGCTCATCAGATTCCTCCAAAGCTTACAGGTGTTAGGGTAAGGGATCTCCTAAATAGTATATGTAGAAAAACTGGGTGTAGTGCTAATGAAATTGCTGATGATATCGAGATAAGCTATTTGCTTAATAGAGAATTTGGTAAGGGTTTTTCAGGTGGAGAGCTGAAGAGAATAGAGATAGCAACAATAATGGCTCAAAAACCAAAGCTTGCATTTATTGATGAACCTGATAGTGGTGTCGATGTAGATTCTATAGCTCTTATAGCTAAAGCTATTAGAAAACTTGTTAATTCATCTACATATAGATCTATAGTTATAATTACACATTCAGCAGCTATAGCAAAATATATTCGCCCTACACATGTATGTATCATGATGTCGGGGTCTATAAAGCTGTGTGGAGATGAGTCACTATTAGATGAGGTGTTTAGCTATGGGTTCAAAGGAATGGCTAGATAAAATAGCTGAAGAAGCTAAACAGGGTCTATCTTTACCTTCTCCATATGGTGTCGATATTGATTTACATGAATATATTAGTGGAGCTGGTGGATATAAAATTGATTTTGATAGTATTGGAAGGGTTGGTGTAGATCTAGGTGCAAAAGCTCTCTATCTACAGGTAGATCAAACATATTTTAAATATATAAGTAGAATTCCAGGTGTTGAGGTATATAGGCTAGAGGACTTTATTGAGAATAATCCTGATGAGGCAAAGGAATATATATGGAGGTTGATAAAACCTTCAACAGATAAATATGTAGCTATAGCTGCTCTTAAGGGCATGGGAGGATATTTTATAAGGGTTAAGAAGAATACAAAGGTTGAAGACCCTATAATGGCTTGTCTATTTATAAGCTCTAGAGGGCTTCAGGCACCTCATAATGTTGTTATCGTTGAGGATGGTGCTGAAGCTACAGTATATACAGGTTGTACAATAGCTCCAGAAGCTATAGGTTTACATATAGGTTTATCTGAGTTTTATGTTGGTAGAAATGCAAAGCTTAGATTTGTTATGGTTCACTCATGGAATAGAGTTGCACATGTTAGACCTAGAACAGTTGTAGATGTCTCTGAAAATGGTGAATATATATCATACTATGCCAATTTAAGCAATGCAAAGACATTGCAATCGTATCCCAAGGTATATCTCGCCTCAAATGCACATGCATATCTAGCATCTATAGTTCTTGGTGTAGGTGGATCTGATATCGATATAGGTAGCGCTGCTTTTCTTGAAGGTGATGAAAGCGGTGTAGAGATTGTATCAAGAACTATAGCAAGGGATGATTCGAAGGTAGTTATGAGGGCTTCGATAGTTGGTAGAGGTGGAAGAGGTCATATAGACTGTAGAGGGCTTATGCTCTCCGACAAATCTTTAATAATAACTATACCTGAACTCCATGCAGAATCCTCCAATGCTATTCTTACACATGAAGCCTCTATAGGAAAGATCGCAGAAGATGAGATACATTATCTTATGAGCAAAGGCTTTACAAGAGACGAGGCTATAGGTATATTGGTAAGAGGCTTTATAAGCATAGATATAAAGGGTATTCCAGATAAAATTAAAAGCTATATAGAAACCATAGAGAAGCTAACAACGGAAAAAGCCATGTAGAGATCACAGCATAAATATTCTTTTAAGTATCTCAATCCCAAGAACTGTAACAAATAGAACAATAAGCGATGCCACTATAACGCCTAGCTCAATAGCTATAATAGATTTCTTCCTATCAAACCCAAAAACATAAGCCACTATAGAACCTGTCCATGCACCAGTACCTGGAAGAGGAATGGCAACAAACAACAAAAGCCCAACTAAGCTATATCGATTAATTTTAGATCCCTTAGAGCGTGCATATCTAATAGCACTTAAATAGATATTCTTTAACAAGCTAGGAAATCTCTTAGAAGTCATTATCATGCCATTAAACCAGTTCAAAACCAAAAACAGCATAGGGGCAATAATAAGATTACTTACAATAGCTACTACCAATGCTATAGATACTTCATAGTTATTTCTAAAAAGAATAAAAACCATCGGTATAGAGCCTCTAACCTCAATAGTAGGTATCAACGATAAAACAAAAATAAAGATATATCTAATAATGCTATCCATTTAACCACCAAAACCATAGTCTATAACCCAAATATTTAAACCTTTATTTAGAGTATATCTTAGCTAAAACCCTATGAATCCCTCCACCTTAGTTATAGCGATTACAACTAGAATTGCTGTGGTATAAAAGCTATTGAGAAACAGAGTATTGGATCTGAATAGCTATGAATAATCATCTACTGTGAAATTTAAAAGATAGAGTGAGTTGGTATATGTTAAAAATATTTTAGATTAGTTTAGAAAATCTCTTTTCAACCTCATCCCAGTTAACTATATTCCACCAATTCTCTAGATACTTTCTTCTATCATTTTTATAGTCTATGTAATATGCATGTTCAAATACATCAACAACAAGTATGATTGGTAGAGTCGGATAGATATTTGTGTTGTGTTTCTCAATCTGCATTATCAACAGTCTATCAGTTACATTACAATATGTTAATGCTGCCCATCCTGATCCTTCAACAGTTAATGCTGCTTCTGTCAACTCATTTTTAAACCTCTCAAAACCACCGAAATCTTCAATAATTTTATCTCCTATTTTCCCACCTGGTGTACCTCCACCTCTATTTGGAGGAGCCATATTGTACCAGAATAATGTGTGTAGAACATGTCCACCAATATTAAATGACAGTAGCTTTAAAGCTGCCTTCACATCAAATGGCTTACCCTCTTTTCTTGAGCTATCCATCATCTGAATAACTCTGTTAGCACCATCAACATAGGCTTTATGATGAATTTCATAGTGTATTCTAAGCTGCTCCTTTGAGATATATGGCTCTAGAGCTTCATAGCTGTATGGAAGTGGAGGTAGCTCATACAACTTTTTAACCTTCTCCAAGTTCTACACCTAATATAACCTCTATAAAATTTCTAACTTAAATATTTTGCTAAGATGACAGTAGAGGAAGCTTTGTTGCTTAAAGCAAATAAAAAGCTTCAATTTTTCAAACCGGTTTTAACATTAATGTCGATTGCTATTTATCTAGAGTATATTTCTAAGCAGATCTTCTCATTTATTAGAAGACAGGCTTTGATATTAAATGAGGTTTATATGTATGAAATTCTTTATGGTTTTGTCTATAGCTATTATAAGGTGTTTCTATGTCAATAGATTTATTTATTTCCCTTTGGATGCTACTTCATTGCATAATTCATTAAATAGTTCATAGAGTTTAGCATTATCTTTAGCGTATCGGAATACTTTATGTATACCAAACTTCTTTATAGCTATATCGAATAGCTCTATAGGTTTACAGCCCTTGCTCTCAACTTCTAAATTCTTTATCTCTGAAATAACTTCATTTTGTATATATTCACCAAATTTTGCATCTATTGAATCAGCTAGGTGTACAACCAAACCCTCAAATGTCGTTATTGGTGCTATTCCATGAACTTCTGAAAGCACTCTAATTATATTGTCTCCTCCTCCTCTCTTAGCCACTTCAGCAACAATTGCATAGTCGTGGCTTAGATACCAGTCGTCTCTAGGTTTATAGCCGCCATTGAGAGCATCTCTATCATATTGATAATATTTATATATATCATGTAGAATTGATGCAGCTATAACTAAGTCTCTATTGATTTCAACACCATATATCTCTTCAAATATTTTACATAGAGCTAAAGCTATTTTAACAACACTAACTGTATGTATTATAAGTCCTCCTGAAAACATGTGATGTTTTCTTGGAGCTGCAGGAGACTCTGTTAATTCGATTAATGGCTTTATAGATGTGAAGCTAAGCTTTGGATTGCTAACTATATCTATTGTTAATGCTTTTATATCACTATCTTTGATACTATCAACAATTTCTTTAATTAAGCTAATTAAAGAACTTGTCATTTAGCTAGCTCCTCCTTTAATACTTTGTATACATTTTTTGCTCTTCTATATGCTTTCTCTTCATAGCTATCTATAGGGCTATGGATATCCAACCACTCTATAAATTGTTCAACCTCTTGAAATATATCATTGAGATGTCTTTTTCTAGCTAATAAATCTACAGGTTTCTCGCCTTGAATCTTTGGATTCCCCTCCATAAACCCTTCTGGAAAATACCAGTTTTTAAACCATGTAAACCCTCTTAAAAACATCTCATAGCCTAGCCTAGATGCTACAATAGGATATCCTCTTTCAAGCTGTTTAGATGTTTCGAAATCTCCTATGTATTCAATAAATAGCTTTTCACCACCTTGAAGAAACTGCGAGGCTTTGTCAAGTAGCCAGCTTTCATATGGAGTTTCATAGAATCTCATTTCAATTCCATCTAATTTAATGCTCATTATGTTGAATATCTCTATCCATTTTCTATAATACGGCTCTCTACCTGTGAATATCTTCATATATAGGATTATAGCAGATTTCTTATCTATTTCTATACACATATCAATTGCTATTTCCTCAGCAAATCTACCTTTTCTGGTTCTACATCCATAGAACTTCACATCTCTATATATAAACCCATCTTCAATAGATTTAACCAGCTCAGCTATGCTAACCACCATAAACTACACCAAAAAGTATACCTGTTACCAACCCTAAAAAGAACCCACCTGTTGCATACTCATCGTGTTCATGTCCAAATATTTCCGGGGATATCTCATGCACTACAACATATATCATAGCACTTGCTGATAAAGCGAGAAGCAGTGGAAGTGTTAAGTAAGTATCTATAAGACCTATTAAGGCTATAAAAGCTGATATATATTCTATAACAGCGCTTACAACACCTATAGCAAAGCTCTTTAAATAGCTATTAGTTGTCATATAGATAGGTAGTGCAACAGCTAATCCTTCTGGAATATCCTGGATAGCAATAGATAATGCAACCCTAAACCCGCTATCCAAGTTGTATATAGTTGAAGAGCCTACAGCAATACCTTCGGGGATATTATGAATAGCAATAGCGAGGGCTATAAGAATAGTTTTGCTAAGCTTTTTACCAGAAGAGTGATTTAGATTGCTATGAATGATACCTATATGTGGAACTAAAACATCTAGAAGCTTAATCATTGCAAACCCTATGACAAACCCTATAAAAGGCAATGCTATACTTCCAAAATCAAATGACGGAATAAGAAGATCAACAAATGAGATATAGATCATCAACCCTGCAGCAAAGCCCATGCCACTATCAATCATCTTCTCCCCAACCTTCGTATGAAGAAATATAAGAGCAGAGCCCATAACGGTAGCTATAGCTGGGATCAAAGCATATAGCATTACATAAAATACATCTCCAAATTCTATATTTAGAGCCATGCCATTTCACCTTTAATTATCAGAGGGTAACCACACGTTCATCGATAGCCTCAAACTCCCCGAAAAACTCATCATCACGAAAATTTACAGAGATAGTTTTATAGTCAATAAGCTTAAAAATCTTTACACCATTTACAACTAAAAGCCTTGTTTTTGAGATGTGAAAAGGAGTTATATAATCAATTTTACTGGTTTCTTCTCAAATTTGGAGACTCTGTATTAAGGATCTGCTTATTCTATATATCTATTCTAAATAATCTTCTATATACATAGCAGATGTTATAAAGAAAAAGAAGTATGTTTGATTTTAATAGAGTGATAGAGAAATATAGAAACTTGAAATGATTCCATGTTACTAACAAATATATATGTTTATATTCTAGAAAAAGCTGTTATAGCTTTTAAAACAAGTAGATATATTATCCGGTATCACATATTGTTATCGGCTATCGGATATGTCTGAACATCAAATAGATTTGATGATTAAAGAAGATATTCTTACTGTTATGAGGAATCTATATAGAAGAGGCCTTGTATCTGCTTTAACAGGCAATGTTAGTGTACGTGTTCCTAAAACAGATGTTTTCTGGATAACTCCTTCTGGTATATTTAAAGGTGGTCTTAGGGCAGATGATTTAATTAAGATGAATATCTATGGAGATATTATTGAGGGTGGAAATAAGCCTTCAAGTGAATGGAGATTTCATGCAGCTATATATAGAGCTAGACCTGATGTAAATGCTATTATCCATGCCCATAACCCAGTAGTTTTAGCATTGAATATAGCTGGCGTCAGACTTGATCTATCCCTGTTATCAGAGGTAATGATATTTGTTAAGGGTATTGAATATGTTCCCTATGTAGAGCCAGGCACAGAAGAGCTGGCAAAATTGGTTGCTGAAAAAGCTTTGCTAGGTGTAAACGTTGTTGTGTTGGAAAGACATGGTGTTGTTGCTATGGGTAGAAACATATATGAGGCTCAAACCATAGCTGAATCAATTGAAGATTTAGCCACAGTGCAGTTGATGTCAAATCTAGTAAAATTTCTATATTCTCAATCAATATAATTCAATATAATGTTATGTTAAAGAGATTTTATCTATTGTTTATTGCTTCAGCAAATCTATCTATTCGACAATATCATCTTAGCTAAGTGGTCTATAGATTCATCGTATTCATCTATATTTAGCCTTGGCTTAATATAATATGTTGCATTTGGCTTCAATTTAGATAGAAGGTATGTAGCTTCAAAACCTTTTTCACCATATCTATCTATAGATTCATTAATAATCTTTAAAACATCTCTAATATCTCTATAGACTGCTACAATAGTTGGAGCTACTATAAATATCATATCAACTTTATCTAATATCTTTCTAAAAGGTGCAATAGCGTTATTAAAGGATTCGATAACAACAACATCGCTTTTCATACCTATCTTTTCTAAGCATATCAGTAGTTCATCCTCTATATCTCTACTCCTTAGTTTCTGAAGGAAATAATCTATATTGCTATCTATAGCATTTAACTTAATTGATAAACGCTCTATATCATTTTTTAGAAAAGGCGATACATTTGCAAGGTTATCTTTAAAAATAAAATGCTCTGTTGACTCCTTTGAACATAGAGTTATCCTAGCCAATACTATTTGCTTAAACTGGTTCTCTAAATCATCTAGATATCTATATACATCACCATCAATATAATATAGCAGATCTGGAGGTGCTAACAACATATCTATAGGGTTAATCAATGATAAATTAACATCACCTAAAACCTCAGCGTATCTAATTACATCTTCACCAACTAAAACACCTCTTCTAAAACTCTCTACAATAGTTAGATATTGGCTCCATGCATTATGGCCAGCAACAGGTTTATAGACTCCAACATTTATGCCTTGCAATAACAGCCTTTTAACTAGTGAAACACCTAGCCAAGTCTTACCAGAGTCATAGATAAGAAGCCCTGAAACCAGTATATTAACCACTATATTTCACCATTAACCTCATTCTTATTTACAGTTAATAAGCGGAGATAGTTGTTGGCTTCATAAAACTTTATAACACTTACTCTAAACTAGAAAAATATAGATGAGGTAGAGGTAGCTATGTCTATAACAGTAATTAAGAGAGATGGTTCTAAAGAAGAATTCATACCAGAGAAAATAGTTGTTAGCTGTTTAAAAGCTGGAGCCTCTTCTGAAGTTGCAAGGAAAATAGCTAAGATTATTGAAGGGAGATTACTAGAGCAGAATATTAGCCAAATTTCTGCTAAAGATCTTACACGTATGATTCTCGAGCTTCTTAAAAAAGAAAATGAGGAATGGTATAGGAATTGGATAGTGTTTGATAGAGCTATAAAGAGAAGAAAAACTGAAGAGGAGCTTACACAACAATAAATTAAATCAAATATTTATTTTTTATTTAAATAACAAAATTTTTAGCAATTCAATACACTGTTTAGCAATATATTCTCTATTCTAGATGTCTTTTTCCTCATAGCCTACTATAAGAAGCTTTATTTATTTTTAACAATATCATATAGCACTTTAATTAAAATTAGTATTAAAATTATGTTTCTAACCATAGCTATTATCTGCACAGGTGAATCTGGTTGATGAGGAGCCCATTTCAATTCTGTTTTTATTCCATATTTCGAAAGAAGAGCTCTTAATTCAGAGTCATTGTAAAATGTAGCCATGATGCCAAAGTTGGCTATATCTGCTATTACTAGAAATAGCAAGCTATATGATGAAAGTATTAATGAGGCTATAGGGGTTATCATCAGCATCATTTGAGGAGAGAAAACATAGTTTAAAGCTGTTGCTATAATCATTGAACATAAAGCTATATTCATAAGCTTTGAAACATTATCTATATCAATAGCTAATATCACTAGAAATGCCACCACTATGAAAATCATTGACAATGCTCTATTATATTGATTCCAAATATCTCCTGTTATATACATATATATACAGTTTTCGCAATACCATTGATAGTGATGATCTATAAAGTATCTAAACCCTTCATAAGATACAGCAGCAATTGATGCATAGGGTATAGCTCCAAAAATTATAAAGCATATAAAGAATGATGTTAAGGCTTTTATTTTTTCAGGATCTAGTCCTTTTCTATATTTCTGAATTATATCATATGCTATAGCCGAGACGAAGAATATTGGTAGAAGCTTTGTAGAAACGCTTAGCCCTAGAAAAACACCAGAAGCTATATAGTGCTTCACATCTTGTTGCATTAAATAATACAGACCTATAACCATAAAAGTAGCTGTTATTATGTCCCAGTTATATATCATGTAGAGAATAGTTGATGGAAGAAATATAAACAGTAAAATACGATACCAAGAAACATTAATCGTTTTAGCAATTTTATACATAAATATGATTGTTACCATAAAAAAGAATATATTGATTACTGATTGGAGAATGTAATGCCTTTTAGCAACAATGTCAATTAATCTAAAATATTCTTGTCCTGTATAGCTATCAGGTAAAATTGTTTGTATAGAGATGCATGTGGTTGCAAACCATATTAAGCCAACTACAGGAGGATACTCAAATTTATAGTCTCTATATGGAACTGGGCAAAGCTTATGAGACTTTATAAGTGTTACCGCTGCCTCTCTGTTAAACCATTTATTAGATATTTTTGTATAGTCTGGCTCTCCATACAATGTAACTATATCTTTGAATACTAAGTTAAATACTCCATAGACAATATCGCTATATGCCAGCCCTAAATTGTTAAATAATGGCTGTTGCCCTGGCATATGCATATAGAAAGATATGACACTAACAACAATTACCCCCAATACCAATACAACTATATGTTCTCTATTTCTATTTGCAACCATTTTAGATAATACCCTTGCTAAAAGAGTATATTATTTTCAAACCAGAGATTAATTTAAATGCTTAGCTGTTTTATAGTTCATTATCCTTCTATATTTTCTGCATTATAGGTTGAGATATTAAATATCTTTCAACAAACTTTAATATATTATAAGCTAAATATGGTTTGTATTGCTATAGAGATCAATGCTAATCTATAGATGATATTATGAATTGTGGCGGCTCAATTAATTCGCTTTTGCATTTTGGGCATCTTGATGGTTTTTTAGGTTTTTCAATTTTAAATATATAGCCGCATTTCCTACATCTGGGTGTAGTCATCAAAAGAACCTTTTTTCCACTATATAATCTTTTTATGCTTTTTGCTATATGTTCTAAATGTATATAGACATCATTGATATCTATATCAAATATTCTAGCAATTTCATCTGCTGTTAAAGGCTCTTTTGATTCTTCAAGCAACTTTGCTATTCTTTGTCTAATACTACCTTCATCTAAGCTCATAAACTATACCTCTTAGTTAAATCCTATATACTAAGACTAGATTTAAACTATATGAATCTGTATTATGAGTAGTGAATATTGCATAATATTGTTATTGTATTAGTAGCAGAGGCTATTCTTCTGTTATGGTTTTAAGAATCTTTCTCACTCTAGATATAGGTATCTTCAGCTCTTCCGATATTCTCTTTATCGAGTATCCTTGCTTTCTAAGGGTGATAACCTTTAAGCTAATATCATCTGATGAAGTTTCTTCAAATTCCAAAATCTTTTTCTGCAACTCCTCAACTCTATGCTCTATATCCTCAATCTTTTTCTCCATCAATTCAATTCTAATTTTTTCATTCTCTGAAACCTTGTTAATCTCCTCTAAACCACTTTCTATTTTTCCTACATATCTCTTCACATCATCTATATCAATAGATTTTCTCTCAAAGAATCTCGGCAATTCATACTTTTTAAAAACTATATATAGCACAATTGGCGAAACAATAGATGTTGTTAAAGCTACGACAAGTAGTGCATCAGCCATTAAACCACCTAAAAAGCTTTACATCTATATTTCTCTGGACATTTAACCGCCTAAAAACTAGAAGTCTACTACAAACTAAAAGCCTCACTTTTAAAAGTATGTAAAGTCAAAGTAATACTAAAATATGTTCTTAATGCCAAAGACCGGGTTAAACCCATCTTAGCTGTTGTTTAATAATAGGTAAAAGTTTATTTGGTAGATAAAGAATATCAAAAAAGAAGACAAAAGATATACACTGATAAAGAATTAGGATATTGAATTGAAGTTATAACGCAATATATGGTAAATGATGAAGAAGAGCCGAAGTGATGAGATGATCGAATTATCCTCAACTGAAATCCATAATATCCTATCTATCTATTCATCTACAAAACAGAGAAATCTTAGAAATACATACAGCAATATTAGCGAAATTTTAACTACTCAATTCCCATTTCTATAGAATGAAACAGTTATTGGCAACATCATAGCTCTTTTTCAGCTTAGCCGATATACCAAATTCTTCTATTTCAATTGAATAGATATATAACAGTCACATCTAACTGTAGTAGTTTATAACATAATATCTATTGGTGATAAAGCTTCGTTAGAGTTTTATTGGTCTTAGTTCCATTTTGAAGGGATTTAGTATTAAGTTTAAGATCTCAAGAGTTGATATGCTCAATATATTTCATTCTCTTTTCTAAGCTTTGATTTTCACAATAGTAAATCTTATAAACTGGCCATTTGCTTATATGAATTGTGATTCATATGAAGGGTCTAATAATGTGTGTATGTCAAGGTACATGTCCGTCTTTTCAGAAGATGAATTTTTTCGAAGTTGTTAACTACTTTAGAAGAAATAATAAGGTGGACTTTGCAGTAATACATCCACAGCTCTGCGCTAGTGATGGAGATAACTTTTGGAGGATATTGCTTGGCAAGCAAGAAGCAATAGATAAAATTGTTGTAGCTGGTTGTGATCCTCAGATGCAGAAGAAAATGTTTAGGTGGGTTTTCAAAGAGATGGGCTTTGATGAGGCGAGATTTGTTGGTGTAGAGATAAGGAACATGGCTACAGAGGAGGCGATTAAAGCTATTGAAAAAGCGCTGTAGGGGAAACGGGGTCTGTGCTATGGCTAAGAACTGGTACCCAGTAATAGACTACAACAAGTGTAGTGGTTGTTTAACATGCTATAACTTCTGCCCTCATAAAGTCTTTGAAGTAGGGTCTGAGGGAAAGCCTATTGTTACACACCCTGAAAACTGTGTAGAGCTATGTAGAGGTTGCCAAAGGATATGCCCTGCTGAAGCTATAAGCTACTTTGGAGAGAAGTAGCATACCCAATAAACAACTAATGCAAATATGTTTCTTATCCACATAAACTCTTTTTAATTAAAAAAATAAGGTTCGTAAGCATAGTAAGACTTGGTTGCTGGTAAATGAGTAAAGAGATTAGATTAGCAGAAATAATTGCTGAGTTAAAGAGAACAGGTAAGTGTAGATTTGGTGAAGAGCTTCCTATGGAAGCTGATAGGATTATTGAGATACATATTGAAGGTCTTGATGAAGCAGTTTACATATTTAAGCATCTGGCTGAACCAAACAAATGCAAAATCCTCTTGCTACTGTATATAAATGGTCCATTACCAGTCTGCATTATTTCCCATGTTCTAAACCTAGATCAAACACTTACGTCACATCATCTAAGAAGCCTTAGAGGAGCAGGGCTTGTTGAATATGAAAGAAAGGGGAAGTTCAAGCTCTATAAATTGACAACCACCTCGCATAAACTCATAGATGCAATATTTAGTATACTTGGAAAGAAATGATTTTGCTTAAGGTAAAGGTATTAAGAGGAAAATCTTCACACTAGCAACCATCGATACATATAAACTAAGATGCTTTAACCATTATTAGATTCAGATATAATTACAGATGGTTAATGGACACTGCAAAATTAAGGTTCTCATATACTTCAATAGCTTCATAAACGTCTATAAATACCTAATTCATGTCTTAGAGTAAAACCCATAGTATAAGGTCTTAATCTGCTAACAACTAGGTCTAACAACTAGGTGATTATCTGGCTTGGCTTCTTCATAGTATTTTAATTATAGGTCTCCAAGCTCCTTCTTGTATATCTCTACTAGCTTCTCTCCCCAGCTGTCTATGTCTTCAAGTCTTCCTAGGAAGAATCTTAGGACAGGGGGTTCATATACCCATCTAAGCCCTTTGACTATGTCTCTGTGGTTGTATAGCCACAGTATTCTGTCTATGAGGTAGTCTGCGTGTGATTTTAGATATGTTCTTCTTGGAAAGGCTATTCTGATAAGCTCTAGGTCTGGGTAAACCTCTCTCCCACTCTTGTCTCTGTCCATAGACATAGCCCCTCTCTCCATAGACCTTACTCCAGAGGCTAAGTAGAGTGCTGCAGCTAGAGAGCCTGCTGGGTATGCGTTTCTGGGTACATGTGGCAGGAATTGACTAGCCTCTATATGCACCCCTAGCCCTCCTGGTGGGAGCACTACTGGAATTCCCTTCTTATCTAGCTCCTCTACAACATACTTTATTAGCTCCAATTCCGAACCCACTAGATCCTCATCAACCATCTCCTTAAGGCCCACAGCCATAGCTGCTATCTCTTTAATGGACATTCCTCCATATGTTGGAAACCCTTCATATACAGGTACATGGATAACAAGCTTTTCGTAAAACTCTTTCCTGTTGGTGGCTATGAACCCTCCTCTGACAGAAGAAGCTTTCCTTGCACTCATATAGAATATATCTGCATAGCTCACAAACTCTCTGAGTATATCTATAAGCTTTTTAGATCCGTATCCAGGCTCCCTCTCCTTAATGAAATATGCATTCCAGTCCACCATGCTTCCATCTAGAACCAATGGTATCCCAAACCTGTCACAAAGCTCCCTAACATCCATAATGTTTTTCATAGACACTGGCTGCCCTCCAAGTAGGTTTGCCACAGCCTCTATCCTAACAAAAGCAATTCTATCCTTCTCTCTCCTCAGAACCTCCTCAAGCCTAGCAACATCTATATTTCCTTTAAAGAGATGTTGGCTCTTAATATCCAAAGCCTCCTTCACGGGAAGCTCAACAATAACCCCATCAACTAGCTCAATATGTGCTTTAGTTGTAGTGAAGTGGTAGTTCATGGGAACAAGACTACCTTTTCTAACAAAAACCTTAGCAAGCAAGTGCTCTGCTGCTCTACCCTGGTGAACAGGTATAACATACTTAAAACCAAGAACCTCCTCAACAGCTTCAGCAAACTCGTAAAAAGTTCTACTCCCAGCATAGGCATCTTGAGCCGCCATCATAGCTGCTACCTGGTTAACACTCATAGCATTCACACCACTATCTGTAAGCATATCGAGAAACACATCCATTGCCTTTAACTGAAAAGTGTTCCAGCCAGCCTCCTGAATAGCCTTAAGCCTGAGATCCACAGGGGGAAGCTCTAAATGTTCAAAAACCCTCACCCTATATCCATCAACCTTAAGCACACCACCACTTGCAGACTTAACAACTATCATTATAGATCACCACTTTTATAGTACACGAAGCTCCTAATAAGTCTAGTTATGCATACTCTTCCGAAGCTCTTCACTCTATATTTCCTATTGATAATACCGCCTAGAAAATTAGAAGAGAAAGAGAGCAATCTATATATGGCGACGACGAGAAATAGGGATAACTCCAAATGAGCTATACAATGAAGAAAACGTGAAAGAAGCTCTCTGAACTGAACAATAGAAGCTCATCAAGCAATTCCAAAACTATTTAATTTAGCAGGTCATAAAATTGAATAGAGATAGCGATACCCGCAACATCCTTCTAGAATTTTTCCTAATTATTTTATTTGTTAGTTAAGAATATCCAAGTACCTTAAGATTGTTGTAAAAATAGAATGGTATTAAATAATTAGAGGTTTTAACAGACTTAATTCTATCCCATTAACATCACCTCTATACCACTTAACTATGAAGTTTTGAGCTTGCTAAAGAAGTTTGGTTTTTGAATAAAGGGCTAGAGAAAGCATTGAAGACAACAATGTATTTTTATATGGAAATGTCGCTATTAAGTGTTTCTAGCTTTTATTGTAGCTGTAAATGTATATATAAGGATTGTTGAAGGTATTGAAGCTGCAGCCATATCAAAGGAAGAGAATTTAGGGCTCTTAGACCTTCTCTATCTATTTTCCTTATATAGCGAACTATGAAGGCTCTATATGAAGAAGCTCTCTGTGAGGGTATCTACCAACATGATTGAGTTGAATATACTTTTAGAAAAATAGAGAAATGTATAAACATATTGGAAAAAAGAGGCTAGATAACATAGTTAAGATTGTTTCTAAATCAGTTTAACTTTTCAATTTAATTGACTATCCTTAACCTCCTGATGCAAGTGGCTGAATAAGGATTCTATCTCCATCATTTAACTTTGTTGTTGGATCTTTAGCTACAACCCCGTTGACTACCACTATTACTTCTTCATTTAGATACATGTTATAGAGTATCTCTCCAACCTCCTTTCCTACTATTTTGGATAAGGTTTTTTGGAAAATATCTTGAATTTTAACATCTTTCTCCTCTAAGTCAATCCACATATACTTCCTCCCAATTTTCTCTGCCACTGTCCACACAAACTCTATAAATATCCTCATAACCTCTTATTCACCTTGGTAACCTACCGAGTTTCTCAAGCTCATCAGCAACATCTTTGAGTCCTAGCTCCTCCAATTTCTTTCTAGTTGGTATACCTGTCTTGATATCCCATTCTCTAGCTGTGTAGTAGTCGTCAAGCAGCTTATCTAACTCAAATATTTGTCCCTTTGATGGTGGTCTAGGAACAGGTTCTCTAAGGAATCTCTCAGGAAGTGTATCGTCTTTTCTTGAGAAACCTTCTCTAGCATTGAATGCCCTCTCTAGATTCACTATTCTTTCTCCGACTAGGAGTAGATGCTGAATGTTCTTAAACTCTTCAATACCTGTAGCAGCATAGAGCATTTTAGAGGCTAGGTCTAGAGGTATCATAGATCTTGGGAATAAGCAGAAGCCTAAAGCTTCATAAGTTGCAAACTCGTCTTGCACCTTCCTACATATAGCTCCTTTACCTTCTACAGCAAAGGGATCTACCTTCTCTGGGGATCCTGGAAACTCATAGTATACCCATCCATACATATGGCTTGCACCTATATTTGCTGTGGCTAGGTTAAGTCCATGGGCTTTACCTGATCGAGGGTCATAAGCAGGTAGCTCAAGACCTTTTACATGTATTGCAAATCTCTCTGAACCACGACCAATAACCTCAGCCGCTCTTTTAACACCTTCAGCAAGTATGTTTCCAATACCTTCTCTTAGAGCTATTTTCCTGATAAGCTCTAGAGCAGGTTCCAAATCACCCCATCTAGGCTCTAAACCATCTATTTCTCTTTTAGCTAGAATACCTTTTTCGTAAAGCTCATACACAAAAGCTATAACAGATCCAGCTGATATCGTGTCTAATCCATAGAGATCACACAACATGTTTGCATACATAATAGCTTCTAGATTAGTTACACCAAGGTTTCCACCGAAAGACCACATAGTTTCATATTCGGGTTTATCCCATATAACTCCTGTGAAAGGCCCTTTAGATGTTTTGAAGTAGTGCCAACACTCCATAGCACAGTTATAGCAACTATCTGTTTTAATAACATATCTTGCCAAGATATCTGGTCTAAACATATCTACATTTTCTAGCTCAATCTGTTTAAAGTTGTATGTTGGGAGATGCCCTAGTGTGTAGAACAGGTATACCGAGCCATCTGTACCCAAGCTTCTAAATGCATGGAATGAAGGATTCTTATGATATAGATCTAGCTGTTGTTCTACAAGCTTCTCAAACTCTTCTTCATCGAATAGCTCCGGTTTCTTACTACCTCTAACAACAATTGCCTTTAAGTTCTTAGAGCCCATAACAGCTCCTCCACCACCTCTACCAGCACTTCTAGTCTCCCCAGTTTGAATCGAAGCAAACCTCACAAGCCTCTCTCCAGCAGGACCTATAACAACTAGTTTAGCATCTCTATCAGTCTCCTTAAGCAACATCTCTGAAGCATGGGTTGTTATAGCTCCCCAAACATGAGATGCATCTCTAAATTCAATAGCATCGTCGTAGATCCAGAGATATGTCGGTTTCTCAGCTCTACCCTCAACAACTATAGCATCATAGCCAGCAAACTTTATCTCAGCACCAAAACCACCTCCACCAACACTTCTAAAGTATGTGCAAGTCAAAGGCGATTTAAATATTACAAAGAATTTGCTAGCACTATGAGCCCCTGTACCAGCTAAGGGACCTATAGAGAATATCAATAAGTTCTCAGGTGACAATGAATCTATACCAGGTTTAACATTATCCCATAGTATCTTAGCCCCAAACCCTCTAGCTCCAACAAAGTTCTTTGCAATATCTATAGGCGTGTCTATAACCTTGTAATTTTTAGTTGTTAGATTTACCCATAGAATCTTCCCCGCATAACCATATAGTTTAGATATAGACATAGTTTAGCCACCTAGCAATCTATCTATATATATGTATATGTTCCATATATAACTTTATCTAGATCTAGTTTTAGATTAACATCCATAATTATTGCACCATCTCAATAAAGGTGTTTAGAGTTGCTCAAAAATTACCACCTTAAAATAAGGCTTTCAACTGAAAAATACTTTTGACTCATAAGCCACTAGTTGCTAGATACATCTATAGTTCTCTTCTTCATTTATGCTTATGTTTTTATTCTTAGAACTTCTTTACTTCTAGTCTACGGTGCTATGTATACATTATAGCTTAAATACGGGGTTGCAATAGATTATAATAAATGGTGGTATAGATGACGTCTACAGCTGTTTTATCTGTTAGGATTAGAAGGAAGCTTAAGGAAGAGGCTGAGAGGCTGGGTATAGATATTAAGAGTGTTGTTGAGAAGGCTTTGGAGGAGGAGATTAAGAGAGTTAAGTTGGAGGGGTTTAGGAAGCTACTTGAAGAGGGTTTGAAGAATATGAGTGTTTCTGTTGATGAGTGGGTTAAGGCTGTTAAGGAGTCTAGACTTGAAAGGTGAGGAATGTTTGAGTGGTGTTAGATGTCTTCTTGATGCATCTGCTGTATATCCTCTGCTAATTGAGCTACGCGAAAAAGTTCTTGAATACATAGACCTTTTTACAGTACTTGATTTAACTATATATGAAATTGGTAACGCTATTTGGAAAAGCTATAGAAGAGGCAAGTTAACAAATATTGACGCTATAACGAAGTTATTTGAAGAAGTCCTGGGAAGTGTAAAGAAGCTGGGTATAGGGAATGAGATTAGAGAGGTTCTACAAATAGCTGTAGAGAATAATCTCACATTCTATGATGCATCGTATCTCTATATAGCTAGAAAGTATGGTCTAAAACTTGTTACAGAAGACCAAGAACTCTTAAGTTTTCCCGAAGCAATGAGTGTAAAAGACTTTGTCAAAGAACTGAAACCTTGATAACTCAAATAGAGAAGGTATCGCGAGACTAAGAAGGGATACAAAATGAAATTAAGAGATATATTGTATTTGCCTTTAAATAATGCGAATCACAGACTTTATTATTTTATATGCTGAGAATATTGTAGATGTTATGATTCAGGGTCAAGAACCATTGGTTTTGATGAAGCTTCTTAAAGAGTTTAAGAGGACCTCAAGCAGTTTTATTAGAAGCAATATGTTCATCGTTAAAAGATTTATTGTCTAAGTCACAAGCAAAGATTTAGATTTCTATAGTTTTAGCAATAGAATTGTTGATGTGTTTCTAAACAAGGATCTAAAGAATTGTGCATATTTAAGAGAGGTAAAATAATTAGTTGAGATACCTAAGAGGTTCACGGACTTTGCAAAACACAGGAATTACTTGTGAAGTGCTTTAGCATTGTCTAAGGTGTTGAACATACACTATATATATGCTTCCCTATAGACAGTAATTGCTAGTACTGAAGTCTATATACAACACTTAACTTAGTGTAGAATGCAGTATCTATGTCTAATTTTTAGACTCTATAAATACTATTCCCATTGTGTTCTATTTGTTTTGCAATCAATGGTATATGCTATTGTACTAATTGCTGTAGAGGTCTATTTATGAGCCTTAGCAAATGCTGTAGCTATAGATACTTGTGGACTTGCTAACCGCCTTGTGAAGATGGTGAAGGCTATTAACATTGACTATGCAGTTCTTCACTAGTAAAGAGTTTGAAGGTGGCAAGGTTTATGTGGGATCTCGTTGGCTATATCCTTAGTTGTATTACTTTTCAATACCTATTACTATACTATCGCTGTTTATGAACTCTGGTAGATTTATCGATGTATAGCCTTTCTCTGTTTCTATCCTTGGTTTGAAGACTCTTCTAGATTCAAGCTCTATACCTTTCCATCTATATGAAGATCCATCTATATCTAGCTTTATAGTGTAGTTGTAGTATGGTGTATAGAAGATGATTTTTCCTTTCCCTATCGAGATCCTTATCTCCTCTAATTCTCTGGGATCTTTATCCTTCTTGATGAGCTTATCGTTAGCAGGCTCTATATCGAATAGATCGTAGTTCTCAAACAACCATTTAGCGAAAGCTACATCATATGCACCAGGAAAAGTTAAAGCTGTTCTCCAATCATAGGATAATCCCCATGAATTTTCTTTAAGAAACCTCTTCCCCAATACATGCCAATTCCATATGCCTAGAGCACCATAGGCTGTACCAGCTTTAGCACCTGATAAAAGGCTTTGCCAAACAGCTTTCCTAACATCTAACCTAGTAAACCTTCCAAGCCTTCCTACAGCATAACCCATACCCTCGTAACAAGGCTCCCCATTAACAATAGGTCTTTTTACTGGTAGTCTATAGAATTTCTGTGCAAGTTCATAGGCTAGAAACTGCTCATCTCTCCGATGACTTGATTGATACATGTAGAAGTCTAGATAAGGAGAGTATACGAATGGCTCAGGAATAACTACACCTTTAGCTAAATGCATTGTGGTTAAACACTGAGGAGCTCTCTTCTTCACAACCTCAAGAGCTGCGAGATAATATTTCACAGCCTCATCTGTTTCAAAGTTTGGATCTCCACTTATCACAAATATAGGGCTGTACTTAGCAAATCTATCGACAACATACTCTACATAGCTCTGAAGATATTCAAAAGGTATGATCTTAGAGGGTGTTAGCTTTGAACCCCATGTACCCTTAACATAGTTACACCATAGAACTACTAGCGCTGGTGTAAACCCATTTTCAACAGCCATCTCAACCATTTTCTCAACTCTATCAAAGTACACCTCATTAACTTTAGTGAAATCCCATCCACTTGAGGAAGTAACCTCGAAAGGCTCTATATATAGATCAGACTCGCTTCTATCCCATTGAGGAAGAATATTTATTTGAATAGCGTTAAATTCCTGTGCTCTTCTAAACTCTAAATAGTATCTCCAATCATCTAGAGATGCATTAGTAAAAGCACTCCAAGCTGTATCCGCTAAATAGAAGAATTTCTCTCCATCTCTCACAAAGTAGTCTTTTGAATCAGATATATATATCCCATCCACACATCAACACCAAACTATATTAGAAAAAGATATAGAGTAATATGTTTTTACATTACATTCCATTACTCTATTGCATATCTAAAATCAAACTGTTTAGATAATGCCAAGACCAGATAATTCCGAGATATACTCTTATTATATCATTCCTTTCTGTAGATATACTCCATCATTTTTCTTCTTAGTTTAACCTCAAGTTCTACTGCAACATCTTTCTCTTTCTCAAATATATTCTCTTTCTCAATGACATCTCTTCTCCAGTTGAAGTTTTTAGGTGGTGGAGGTATGAAATCTCTATTAACTTTATATAGTTCAGGGGTGGTCTTTGTTATAATGGTTTTATATACTTCGTATAAACCCCATTGATATGGGGCACCCATTTGGGGTGGCCATAGCAATAATGTGTAGTCCTTCCATCTTATACTATATGAATTTTTATAATGACCACTTATAGCAAATTCTCTAATACCATCAACCTCACCACTTATTAATGGTAAAAGTGATTTGCCGTGTATTTCAGATGGTTTTACTGACCATGGACTACGCACTTTATTAATATCTATACCAAGGAAATCGAGTATTGTAGGCATTATATCTATAGTTTCAACAAATGCTTTTATATGTCTACCTTTACCGATACCCTCTGGATGTCTTATTATTAACACAGCTCTAGAGAGTACTTCGTAAGGCCATGGCAAGACCTTCTTAATTATACCGTTTTCACCCAATGGAATTCCATGATCACTTACTACTATTATCATAGTGTTTTCCCAAAGCCCTAACTCTTTCACTTTCTCAAAGAACCATCCAACCCATTTATCTACCAATGTAACTTCACCTGCATACTGAGCTCTGATATGCTTAATTTCTTCATCTGTAAAATCCTCGGCTAGACCTCCACCCCAGATAATAGGTTTATCATTATAGTCGGGAGGAGCATATAGATTATAATATTCCTCTGGAGGATCCCATGGCTCATGAGGATCAAAACTATCTATCCATAGAAATATCCTATCTTTTCTACCTTTCTCAACCTGGCTCTTAAGCCAGTTATATGCAGCTCTCATAACCTGGGCTACAAAATGGTCTTCTTCCCCTCTCCAATGAGCAGTATTCTTCAAATACTGAATAAACATCTTCTTATTTTCTTCCCTAGGAATGTAGATATCTACAGAAGGTGTATACCAGTTTTTCTCATGCCATTTACCCAAATCGACATCAGCATCTAAAATATATGGATCACCTTCTTGACCCCTTATCCATATAACATAATCAAATCCCCTTTCATAAGCCATACCCGGTTTATGCATATGGTAAGTATCAGATACAAGAGCTGTAACATATCCAGCATCCCATAGAATCTCAGCTATTGGAACATCACTGGGTTCAAGTCTCTGCCAACCTCTAAAAGGTAAGGTATATCTTCCAGTAAACAATGCCGTTCTTACAGGAAGTGTAGGTAGTCCCTCAGCATAAAATCTCTCAAATATTGCTGCTTCACTAGCAAATTTATCTAAATTAGGGGTTTTGATCCATGGATTGCCATAGCAACCAAGGTGATCAGGTCTTAAAGTATCTAACATAACAACTATTACATTCATAAGATACAACCCCACAAAATATATTTAGTGACATGGAATATATTAATTTTAGAGAAACTTGAAAAGCATATCATAATCATGGTTATAACAACAGCTTACTTTCCCATTGAAATCTACAATGGATTATATCAGGCATCCCACTAAACCATTCTCTACTCACAATTATAAAGTGTGCTTCTATAGGCTTGTTTTCACGTATAATTTTAACCATTATATGGTTCCACCCTTCTCTAAGCTCTGTCTCCGTATAATTTGAACGATCACTAAAATAACTAGGTCTCAAGGGAACAGGCTTAACTGTCTCATGAATTAATTTGTCGTTTAGCCAAAGCTTCATACGGCTATTATTTGGTACACCAACAACTACTTTCCTTCTGCTTGGAGAGTAGATGTAGTGCCTCAGGTATACTATCCCTGGCTTTTCGTTGAAGAATTGCTCAATCTCAAGAGCATTTCCAGGCCATGCTACTTCTCTCCATCTCTCACCCTTTATACCCCTCACATAAAGATCTAGTTCTCTCTCTGGTTGGAAGACAGCATCTAGAGACAGAGGTTCACGATAAACTTCTGAAACTAGCCATCTAAAGCCTCCAACAAAAACTATCGGGATGCTCATAAGTCTTGGTCTACCATATAGCAATATCCTAGCTGTACACTCATTTGAAGTGTTTATGTTTTCTGCGGATGCCTCGATAGTGAATCTAAACTTAGCTTTTTCTTTAGGATCTAAAGATATCGGACATGGACATACAGGCTTTAGAGCCCAATTTTGAGGTATAGAAATGTTTAGTGTTCCTGTAAAAGGTGTTAAACAGGTATTTTCAATCTCTATAAGGAAATTGTTTGGTTTGTTGGGGAGAATAGCTGGTCCATCTAAGTATGTTACAGAAACTTTTACACTTGTTAAATCGAAATCAACTCTATTGGGTGGTAGATTCCAAAGAGATCTCACTTCTCTCACTAAAGACCTTAGAACAACTTCAGCATTTGTAAATTTGTCTTGGTCTGAAATCTCGATTGGAACACCAAAATGTTTTAAGACCTTCTCACCTATGGCGCATACCTCGTTGGTTAATTCTTCAACAGTTTTTGGTACATATATATTTTTTATTCCTTCACTAACAACTATTTTATTGCTTAGTGGTTTAATCCATTCTTCTGGAAGATTGCTTGCACCATGTATTATGCCCCATATTGCTCCAACAGTTGCACCAGTACAATCTGTATCCCATCCACAATTCACAGCTTTAGCTATAGCATCTCCAAAGCTCTCTCCATAGAGTAGCCCTATTACTTCAAAACCTAGATTGATAGGTGCATACTGAGCTATTGGACTATAAGCCGCTTCCTTAACATACTCACGAGCTTGCCTCCAATCCAACCCTTTTAAAAATGATTTTAAAGCAGTTTGAATAGCTTTAGCTATCATACTATTCTCAGGTATGGCTTCCAAACCTAGCTCAACAAGCTTAACCCTATCATTTATAACAAAAGCTGCTGATTCAACAACAGCATTAAAAATTTCTCCATAAACACCTTCGCCACCAGCATGATCAACTATAGCATCTTCATAAGCATATTTTGCAGCTATATTTGGAGCAGCTGGAGCTATACATGCCCATATCTCAGATCTTATAGGGCTACCCATACAATCTTTAAACCAGTTATTGTACCAGCCTGAAACAGGTGGTAGTAAACCTTTTCTTAGATTTGTCTTATGGAGACCATACTCATCGGGGTTATAAAATATACAGTCAAGCCAATATTCAGCTAAATCACGTGCCTTTATATTAATACCCCTATCCCTTAATGCCTGAAGCCAAACAAGCTGGATCTCTAAGTCATCATTTGGTATCCCACCCTCAACAATTTTAGGATACCACCAGACATCAAACATTTCCTCTCGTCCATATATATCCTCTAGCGGTCCGCCAAAGGTTCCACCAGCATTCTTACCTAACCAGCAACCAGAAACCTTATCCCAATAAGTCTTTCTACTAATACTAATTCCCACTTCCATACTCATATAGTACTCCCATCTAGAATTTCTATTAAGTACATCTTTTAGTATTGATTTTATAAAAACTATTTAAAATGATATGGATATGTTTTAGAGTAGGCTATGGCTTTATGAGAAGTGTTTTGATTTCAAATGGCTTTACATGCAGCTTTAATTTATCTGTGTTTTCAGCTATTTCTATAAGCTTCTTCAGCTCTATGATATCTGTTTCTATAACTTTAGATGCTTTGAATCCCAGCTCTATCTCTACATCTACATCTTCTCTATATGGGTTGTAGAGCCTTAGTATATATCCTTCACCATCTTCAGAAGGTTTAAAAGCTGTAACAATTACTTTTGCTGGTTCTATCCTCACCATTTTTATATCTTCAATAGTTCCATTAACTATAACAGCTACAGGTTTGAATATAGTTTCTCTAGCGATCTTAGATACCTCGGCTTTCTGGTAATCGCCTTTATGTGGATAGAGATAGTAGGTTACCTCGAATTCTCCTAGATCACTCCATGGATTGGGGTATGTTGGGGACTTTATTATACTAAGACCTATATCTCCTCTGATACCTGTATATCCATGTCTTGAAGGTGCTATTATCGCCAATCCTTTCTCCTCATCTGATATATCCGCCCATCTAACAGCAGGCACCTCGAATTTTGCTTTTTCCCAGTTAGTCTCCATCTTCGTAGATCTCTCGATAGCTCCGAAAGGTATATCGTACCAAGCCTTCTCAGCTTTAGCTGTTGTTCTAAACCAATGCTTAAGTAAAACACCTTTGTTTCTCCACACAAGCTTGCTCTTAATCTCTACAACAGGACTATCTTTGTAAACACAAACTCTTTGTATAATCTTTGAAGATTTGAATCCCTTGGCAAACTCTACACAGGTGACTAGAGGCCCTTTTACAACTATCCTTGGTTTTTCTATAAGCTTTAGCTCAACGCCTTGGATTAGAAATTCTGTTGTAACATCCCATGCATCAGAGAACCCAGGTCTATCAATATGGGCAATAAGTTTAGCTGGTTCTCTAAGTATCTCAACATCGTTTGCAAGTTTTAGTGAAGATATATCGCCATTCCAGTCAACTCTAAGAGATAAGAACTTATTCTTCAGCACTACACCATCTGAATCTTCATAGGTTTCTACACCATCGCTGGCTCTACACTCTTTAGCACCAAGCCTATATCTCTTAACCCCTAGAGAATCTGTAGCAACATAGATGTGATATCCATCGACATCTTCTTGACACTCAACATCGATAGCTACTCCAAGTTCTTTAGGTATCTTAATAATTGATTTTGTTTCCCATGGAACTGTACTTAGCAATGCTAGGGATTTCTCACTACCTTCAGAGGCTAGGGATTTAATGGAGCTCTCAATGATATTTGGAGACATATTTACAACAGTCTCTAAATCTTTTAGAGCATCGTCGTAGACTTCTTTAATCGATGAACCTGGCAGTATATCGTGGAATTGGTTGAATAGAATTAGCTTCCATAAACTATCTATCTTCTCCTTATCGATTTTAACACCCTTTGCTAGCTTAGCTATTGTCGCCCCTATCTCAGCTTCTATAACCCTCTTCTCTGCCTCTGCCATAGCGTTTTTCATGGCTATATTCGTTGTATATGTACCTCTATGTATTTCTACATAAAGTTCTCCATCCCATACAGGCATAGATCTTACATAGCGTTTAACAGCATCTATATATTCAGCTTCAACAAGATTTCGTAGCTGTGGTAGGCTTGGCATTGCATTTACTAGGTCTATATATTCAAGCATTTCCCTCGTTGGTCCTCCGCCACCATCGCCATAGCCATAGCAATAAACTAAGAAAGGTACAGAGTCTTTTTGCTTATAGCTTCTCCAGTATCTATAAATAGAATTTAGCGTCATCATCTCGTTATAGCTTGTTACAAGTACTTGGGTAGGTATTTCAGTCCCGTCAATACCTCTCCATATAAATGAGTGGTAAGGAAACTCGTTTGTATCCATCCAAATAACTTTATGGGTTAGATATACCTCTATTCCGCTTTTAGCCATTATCTGTGGTAGATTTCCTGAGAATCCAAAGCTATCTGGTATCCAGCCAATTCTAGCTAATCTACCGAATGTGTTTAGGAAATATCTTTGTCCATAGAGAAACTGCCTTGCTAGAGATTCTCCATCGACAATTTGTACATCGCTTTCAATCCACATACCTCCAACAATAACCCATTTACCACTGTTGATAAGTTTCTTAATCTCATCGAAAAGCCTTCTATCTCTCTCTTTAACCCATTCATAGTATTCAGCTGAGCTTTGAACAAATACAAAATCGTATTCCTTGGCAAGAGAGACCATGGTAGAGAACGTCCTTAGAGTCTTTTCAATAGTTTCAGCTCTTGGCCAAAGCCAGGCAGCATCTATATGTGAATGACCTACAGCATAAAGCATACCATTCTTACCATATCTTTCTCTAAGTTTTTCTAAAGCCTCATACAATATTTTCTCAACTTTCCTAACAACTTGAGAAACATCTGAAATAGATGTATAATCAGCTTCAGGCTCCTTCAAGAACCCCTTTAATATGCCTATGCCATATACCCCCATAATAAATATATAATTGGCATAAGGGCTTCTCAAATCTCTTCTCATTGCAAATGGTGCTAAAGGTCCTTCATAGAGGAATGAATTCATTACTGTTATCTGTTGTATAGAGGGTGAAACCCATAGTTCTAAAGCAATTGATTCAAGCAACTTCTCTAAATCTTTTCTCAAAGGATCTTCAGGTGGGAGATTCTCGACAAAATCAACTAGATTCAGTAACCTTAGCCCTGTTCTAATAGCATCCCATTGAACTTCAACTAAAAAGGCTTTCTCGAATGATAGATCCCATTTATGAAAACCAAACATAGATCTCGGCGATATAATCACGTCAACACGATGCTTACCGCTATCTATAGGGAAGTATGTATGGCCTCGATCGTAACCCCCAACAGCAACTCCATCAACTATGACACGAGCATCACCAGAAGCAACAATTTTCAAAAACCATCTCAAATCTTTAGATAGTGGAGGTGGAACAGCTATTTCTGCTGTAAACTTGTATAGCTTGTGAGGATTTGTATCAACAACAAATGGCAGCTTAACAACATTACCTGATTCAGTAAACCATGTATCTATAGGTATAATTCTATTAAATCCACATGCCATCAAATCAAAAGCTCTTCTCTCAACATTTCTAAGAATCCAATTAATCTCTAGCTTCATATTACCTCCTCTTTAATACAGACTTGAAAAGGTATTAAATAAAAATTTTTTGGAAACTGCCCCAATTTAAAAATACAAGACATAGAATATGTCATTAAATAAAATTTACATAGCAGAGTTCCTAAACCTGCTTAACGTTTTCGAAAAAGACCTGAATATAATATACAAATATAGTTTATATGTGATCCAAGTATTGCATTATTTCTTTCTACAATAAAGCATTAAATCAATTATTTGAAGATAGATATATCGAATACGATATATTATTTAAAAATAAAACTGTGGTACACTATAAAAATTAGGGATCCTAATGGTTTTGAAACCAAGGGAGAGAGTTTTTAAAGCTTTGAATCATGAGGAACCTGATAGAGCTCCTCTTGATGAGATTTTTAGACTAGATGTATGGGATGCATTGAAAAAATATTTTAGTGTTGATGATGTTGAGGATGTGAGAAGGTTTCTAGGGATAGATTTTAGACATCTATCTATAGGGGCTTCAGAAGAGTTTAGGAAGAAAGCTAGGTTTGTCTATCCATTTGGATATTACAGAATTATGAAAGGTGGTTTACTTGAGGATGAGTGGGGCATTAGATACAATGTATCGAGTAGTGGTCGATATTTAAAAATATGTTATCACCCGTTAGCCAATGCTGATGTTGGTGATATTGATGGTTATGGGTTTCCTCCTCTAGATGTGCCTGGAAGATTTGATGAAACTGAGAAAATAGCTAAAAAATTTAAGGATTTATATGTAGTTGAAGGGGTTATGGAGCAAACGCTTTTTGAATGGGCATGGCATTTAAGGGGGTTTAATAAATTTATACTTGATCTCTATACAAATGAGAGGTTTGTTAATAAGTTGCTTGATAGGTTGATGAAGTATAGGATTGAGATGGGGAAGAGGCTTATAGATATAGGAATAGATATAATTCGGTTAGGAGATGATGTTGGTTCACAGAAAGGAATGTTGATACCTCCCCATATATGGAGAAAATACTTCAAGCCTAGGATGAAGATCATTATAGATACATTGAAGAGTTACTCGCATAACTCTATATACATATTCTATCACTCAGATGGTTATATAGAGCCAATAATACCAGACTTGATTGAGATAGGGGTTCAGATACTGAACCCAATACAACCTGAGTGTATGGATCCAGCTGAAATTAAGAGAAAATATGGAGACAGGCTTGTTCTTCACGGAACTATATCAGTTCAAAGAACAATTCCTTTTGGTACAGTTGAAGATGTTAGGAAAGAGGTTATCTCTAGGATAAAAGAATGTGGAAGAAATGGAGGCTTAGTTATAGCGCCTGCACATACACCACAACCAGATATGCCTATAGAAAACATAGTTACAGTTTATGAAACAGCGCAAAAATTTTGTCTTAGAAC
Organism: uncultured Ignisphaera sp.; assembly: GCA_964447975.1. GTDB lineage: Archaea > Thermoproteota > Thermoprotei_A > Sulfolobales > Ignisphaeraceae > Ignisphaera. The sequence continues at coordinate 28,528 of CAYUUS010000023.1, forward strand.
ATAGAGATGTGAGGTGTATATATGGATATAGATAAACCTAATTTTGAGAGACTCGATGCTGTTCTACATTTAGAAGAGCCTTTAGATAGAGTTCCATTCTACGATTTGTTTGCAGATCCAGAGGTTATAGAAGCTGTAACAGGAGGTGAGCTTAAGTTAAAATATATTAATATGTATGAGGTTATTAAATCTATCCTAAAAGGTGATGCGAAGTATATCCAGGCTTTAGAACACGACATAGTTCTGCAAACAAAATTCTACATAGGTCTTGGATATGATTATGTAGTTCTGCAAGTCCCTTCACCTTTCCCAAGAACAAACATTGTTCTAGCAGAAGATGTAGCGCCTTTGAAGAGACCTAAGAGAACTTGGCAAGATGAGTATAGAGGTGTTATTGAGAATAGAGATGATTTTGAGAAATATCCTTGGCCTAATCTTCCAGAGGTTCAAGACATCTTCATGTTTCTGTACAATGTCATGGCTAAGCATCTACCGGAGAATGTTATGATAATACCGTTGACACCTGGTGG
>CAYUUS010000024.1:0-26939 GCA_964447975.1 uncultured Ignisphaera sp.
GTGCCGTTGGGCTCAACAGCCACCCATGACCCCACGCTAATAGCTTGTGAGGTGTGGGCGAGGTGGAAGTCCCTAGATGTAACAAATAAACATGAATTGATGAGAATAAGCATCTAGGGACAAACGGAACTATGTCTATAGGATATCCAATATTTAATTCAAGTATGGTTGAAAGTTTAAATATATCTTCTAGGTCTAAGCTCTTTGAATATATAGCTATTCTATATCCCTAAAAGAATAAAGCTCAACAAAACTTCCAAAAACTATTACAAGCTCAATATCGTATTCTTTAAAGAATATTCTTAGCTTCTCTAAAATAGCTTTTTCTCGTTACTACTAAGCCTATAGTATCTAAATTGGAGCTAGCTCCATTATAAATAGCTGAACTACATATTGGAGTTCAGCTATTGATATCAAATTGACAAGCTTTATCTATGGCTAGAATTTAAAATGGATATAGCTTAGCTAGATAAATGCTTTATATCTACTTTAAAGCTCCATAAAATATGTGGTAAAAATGAATGCTGAGGAGATATTGCAAAACGATGGTGTTTATATATATGAAAATGGTGCTTGGAGAAAGCTTGAGTTTGAAGGCCCTTATATACCCTTAGAGAATGGTGTCTATATAATATATTTTAGAAATAGGTTGTGTGCTGGTTGTAAAAGCTTTGACTATATATGGAGAAGATTCATTGATGTGTTTAATAAAGGTTTTGGAAAGCTTGTGTTAATCCAATGCACAGATTTTTTCTATAACTGCAACTCTCAAACTGCTTCTGATTCCTTTATCTTCTACCTCGTCTTCTCAACACCCCAAGTTATTGTAGCTATTATTGAAGATGGTATTCCTATATATATTGAGAGAGAAACATATTTCGAGGATGTAGAATCCCTAGAAAGTTTTGTCTATGGTGTTTATGAAAGGAGGAAAGCCTTTGAGTCGCAACCTATTGAAGAAGAGGAAAGTGAAGGAATATATATAGATCTCAGCAATAGAAACTGGAAAGAAGTTGTTGAGAAAATCAAGAAAATGATTTTCGAGGGTAAAAACATTAGAGAGATATGCAATGAAAATATATGTAGAATTGTCTTAGAATAGCTGTGAAAACAGTTAAATTATATGTTATACCATTAACTCAGTTATATCAAACTAAAGATAAAGAACAATACAAGGTTTTATCTCCTTAAACTATTATCAAATTATAGGCATCTATATATCTATTTCGACTCTATAAATATAGATTCATATTGCTAGCGAGGTATTCTACTACAAAGCTTTATATTAACATATTATATAGGTAAAATTTATTTAGAGGTTATATGCTATTTAATATGGTGTTTTAATGTTTTTAGAAATTGTTTTTAGAGATTTGAAATCATCTATTGTTGTCGATATCAATAGATATGTCGATGCAATTAGAAGTGTAGTTCCATTCAGTTCAAAAATTAATATTTGGAAACATGAAATATATTTCTCAACACCGATAGAGTTAAGATATAGCAGAGAAGATTTGGTGTATAAGGTTTATAGAGGTGGTGTGTATTATTGGCCTCCAGGTAAAGCTATATGTATTTTCTATGGCTTTTCACATTCATATACACCTGTAATCCATATAGGAAATCTGGTAGATCCTATCAATGTTTTATCTAGTATAGAAAAGGTTTTTGATGTAGATGTAAAAGAACATACACCTGATACAATGTTTGATAGATATGTAGAGGTGCTGATGAAGAGGGGTTATAGATGGGCTACACCTCTAAGAAGTGGGGAAAAGGTGTTAGTTGCATATAAAATGGATAGAGAGAGAAGATATTCTATATCCATTTCTATAGAGCCATATGGGATCTACATAGAAAGTGAAGGAATAGCAAGATTTAGAAATGATTTATCTACAATACAAGAGTTATCGAGATTAAAAAGCAGCATTTCAATTTATAACTATGCTAGAATAGATATATCAGAGGATAGCTATATTGTAATTTCAGCAAACTCTTTACCTGATCCCAATGACTTTGAAAAAGCGTTAAAAGATGTAGAAGAGGCGTTAGAAAGCATTGAGCATTTTTCAAAGGTTGTATAAAATATAGAGAAGATTTCAATATTTTTAAAGACTAAATTGTAATCAATGAATTAGATTACAGCGTTACAAATTTCACAATTTTGCTCCATTACTATGTTGCAAAGACGTTGAGAAGTATTTTGTACTCATTTCCTTAAGTATAAATAATTAGTGGAATTGTTTAAAATGGTGGAGATGTAATGAAGATATATATCAATATGGCTATTAGCATAAGGAATCCAAGTATAAGGGAGAGGACTATTAGCGAATGTTCAAAAGATCTTTGAATATAATTTATATAGTGAAGTATTTTGTATCTTATCAATTTGAGTACGCCTTGTTCAATCCTTATATTTATTTTGATAATAGATACCAATATGTTATATATGCTCATCGTAGCTTTGTCACCGACCTTGGCTTCAATACCATTAAGATCTATATATCTGTTTAATTTAGAAATATTTAAAGCAAATTTATTTATCTTTTCTTCAATTCTACTAATATCTACTTTTAAAAATAGGAGAAATCTATTTATCACAGATTTTATATATAGACCAATACTACTGTTAACAATAGGTATATACATCTTTCTTCTAAATAGTGAAGCTATAGATATAAATTTTATGAAACCTACATAAATATTTGTGATCCTTAAGCTAATAAATAAAAAATTAGATAGAAATGAAGTTGCAATCCATATAAATGGTATAGAGATCAGAGGAGCTAACACCTTGATAATATCCATATAAAGCGAGATGATATTTACATAAATTACAGCTGTAATGTATAGAACTGTGTATTTCTGGAGATAAATAATGTTGATATCTCCAATAATAGGTATGTAGAGAGTATATGGGTTAAACCAATGAAAGCTGATCCATAGAAGGATGATTGAGGTATAGAGTATAGGAATGAGAAAAATTGATGAGATGTAGCTATGGGTTGAATATATATAGTAATAGATTGATGTTAGAATAGGTAGTATGGAACAGATTATAGCTCCACTTAATTTTTTACCAACTATAAATGTATGTAGTGCTAATATTGATAATTCTATTATTATAAGCTTTATAGCTAGTTCTAAAGCATAGATATCTTTGGCAATATATGCATATGAATTGATGTATATTGTTAAAATCAATATAATTATCTCTATATATGTTAGAAAGATAACAATGTTATAATTATATTGAAAATCTCTATTGTTTTCTCCATATATTCCATATACCTTTTTTCTGATATACTCGTCTATTGTTCCATATATTTTAGATAGATATATAGAGGTTATTGTTATAAGAATTGCATAGAGATATATGGCAAAGTTCATTGTTTTCTCAACAATATACTTTGTTTAAAGCTTGTATATAGAGCTATTAATATGAAGATAAGTAGTGGTATAGTTGCTATATAAATAAGCAAGACATCTATTTTTATTGCTGATACCACATCTCCGCCATAGATTGTAAATGCTATAGGTGTTAGAGCTATTGATGCTATAGATAATAGTAAGACATAGGGTATTAAGTTTAATGCTTTTAAATTAATGTTGCTGAAATTATCTATTTCTTTACCTAGCTTTATATGTGCTGAAAGATATTTTGTACTATATATTATAGATAGAGAAATCTCTATAGATATTATTGTAAGTGTAAAGAGATATATCCAATCTTTAGCAATGTAGTGGAGAAGTGATGAAAATGCTAGTATCTTTGCAAGAAAGCCTATGGCTGGTGGCATTCCAAAAATAGATAGAATTGATATCATAGCTGATAGAGATTCTATAGGTGCAATTCTATATATATAGCCAAGATTATCAATATTTCTATCATGTGTCAATACCTCAATAAAACCAGAATCGCTAAATAATGCGGCTTTATATAGTGCGTGAGCTAATGAGTAAACTATTACAGCATATATGAATACAGGGTCTAGCAACTTAATGTAGAATGCTATAAATATAGCTATTGTACCTGTATGGGATATTGTACTATATGCCAAAAGTCTCTTGATATCACGTTGATATATCGCTTGAAGAGCTCCATATATAGCTGTGAAAAGCCCAAATATAAGTAGCATTGAGAAAGCACTATCTATATTTAATTTAGAGTATGTTAGAATTGTAAAGCCATATATCCCCATCTTTACCATTATACCTGATAAGAAGGCAGAGATAGGTGAAGGTGCCATGGAATGTGCATCAGGTAGCCAAAAATGTAGAGGAACAATAGCTGCTTTAGCCATAAAGCCAAGAAATGCAATAACTGTTAAGATAGATGGCGATAGATCAAAACTTAATCCAGTTATTGGCATAGTTAACATGTTTTCAAAGTTTGTTAATGCTAACAACATAAATAGTGTTATATCTGTTGGGATCATCGAGAAAATTAAATATTTTATCGAGGCATTCATTGCCGGCATATTAACACCTACTAAAGCGTCGTAGGCTATTGCAAGAAACCCTATTATTTCTGATGATAGCCAAAACATTATGAATTCTAAAAGATATCTAGAACCTAGAGTCATTATTATAGATATAGCAAGCCCATCTACTAGCAATTGTAGAGAATTTGTACCATATTTTAACTCTGAGTAGTTAACAGTATAGAGGGATATTATTAGAGAAATTATAATTGTGGTTAGAAGAAGAGTTATTTGAAATAAGCTATAATTGGTAAAGTAATATAGTAGAATAAAGATTAAGAATCCAAATATTTTTGAAATCCTTGTACTCCTACCTCCAGCTTTTAAATCTCCGATGAGAATTATAGATATAGATACCATAGAAACAATATATCTATATATATCGCTCATCTCCATAGCTATCCCACTCTATTGATAGATAGACATTGAGATGCAATTAAAATGCTATCTATTAATAGTAGTAAGTGTTGTAGCTATATATATGTTATAATTATTCAACGCTTTGAATCCCATGTCTATAGCAAAATCTATTAATGGTCTATATAAAATAAAGGCTATACCTAGCGATATAGATAAAATGAATAGAGATAATGCTGTAATATATGGTATTGCAACATTTTTAATTCTTGGGTCATGTCGCAATACAATATTTTTTGACGCTATTAATCTATATAATGCTCTGAAATATCCTATCGCGGTTATGCCGGAGATTATTAATATTAGTATTGTATATAGAACCATGTTAGACTTTATACATGATAAAACTAGAAAAGCTTTGCTCCAAAATCCTATAAAAATTGGTATAACTCCAAATAGATTTAGAATAGCACCGCTAAATACAATAACCAATATTTTTCTTGACCTTAAAACAGCTAGACATTTAAGCTCTCTTCCACATTCAACTATAGCCAGCCCCGCTAAATAGAAGAGTATAGCATCTCCTATTGAATTAGATAATATATGGAGCATAGCTGCGGCTACCCCCTCTGGGCTACCTATGGATATTCCTAAAAGAGCAAAGCTTAGTTGAACCATAGTGCTATAGGCTATAAACCTCTTTACATCTCTTTGAATACACATAAGTAGTGCTCCAATAGATGCTGATATAATAGCTATTATTCGGAGAATCCCTAGCATAGATACTCTAAAATCTGATAAAACACTATCGTATCCAAAAACAGTATATAGAATTCTTATTAACCCATATAAACCAACAGTATCTGCTATAGCTGTAAATGCTGCGGCTATTGGTGTTGGTGCTTCGCTATAGGCATATGGCTGCCATGCAAAATTTAGAGGAAATATAGCTGATTTAAAGAGGAAGACCCATATCATAAGTGATAGAGCTACTTTAGATGATATGACAATCTCTCCAAAAACAATACCTGTAAAAGGTGTTATAGCTTCTGGGTTCCGTGCTTTAAGAGCTATATCAGCCATGTTTAGAGTGCCGAAAGCACCATATATAATAAATGTTGAGAGGATGTATAGAGATGTTGCTATGGTGCCTGATATAGCGTATCTTAATGCCGCTCGAATAGCTCTAGGGCTATCTCTATAGAATGCTGTAAGTGCATATGATGATATTGCTAAGAGTTCTAGTGAGACAAAGAAGTTAAATATGTCGCCTGTATATAGACATCCGATAGAGCCTGCCCCCATTAGAAACAATAGAGTGTAGTATAGATAAAGCCATCTAGATGTTATCATCCACATACTATATATAGATGTGATAAACAGCATAAACATTGATAAAGAGCCTAGAAATGCATTAACCACATCAACTATATATACAATTCCTAGAGGTGGAGGAAACCCTCCAAATCTATAGATAATAACATTCTTTTCTATTGCTAAGAAAAATATATAGAGACTTGATATAAAGGCTATCAAACCTGCAGCTATAGAGAATACACCATATACCCTTCTGTCTTTAACTTTAAACGAGATTAAAGGCATAGATATAGAGATGCCTATTAGATATATTGGTAGAAACCCTAGTAGAAAAGCCATATCGAATCAACCAAAAATCTTTTTTGCAAGCTCATCAAATTTTTCTGAAATGATTTTCCTAGCTTTTGAAACATCTAATGTTGATGCATCTATCCAATGTATATACATAGTCTTTGCAGCTTTATCTACATGTAGCGTAAGAGTGCCTGGCGTGTTTGTTATAGAGAGTGCTAAGAGTGTTATACCATAGTCTGTTTCTGTAGTATATGGAATAGCAATTATTGCAGGCCTTATTCTATTATTCATGAATATCATCTTTGTTACATATATATGGGATTTAATTTCAGAGTATATGAAGTAGAGTAGATATTTTAGAATATAGACAATCTTTATAGCGTCTCTCAATTCAATTGTTTTGCTAATAATCAACATCTTATCAACTATAATAGCTATAGCTATAGATATTATAATTCCAAAGAAGATTGTGTACATTTTTAGAGTGCCTATAGAGATTATATAGAAAAGAAATATGGCTATAGAAATTAACAGTTTATTCAATATCCTCCTCATATTTCTCAACCTCTTCAGATACATGTATATCTGTTGTGCCATAGTGTCTGTAGTACATTAGAATAAGACTTATTAGAAACATAGAGCTAGCTAATCCTATAACTATAGCTGTGAGTACTAGTGCTTGTGGAAGAGGATCTACTGAAACAGTAACAAAAGTTTGAATATCTTTAACTGTTGTAGGGATATCGCTAAGTATTGGTGGTGATGGATATAAACCTGGAATATATCGAAAACCTATAAATATTGCAAATATGTTTATTGAATCTGTAAATATTATTAAACACAACAGCTTTTTTATTAGAGATGGTCTTGAAAATATCCCATATAAAGCTACTGCAATGTTGAAGACGAAAGATATCATGGCAGTTCTAAATGCAAGCGAAATAATATATTCTTCACTCATATACCTCAACAACAGTATCTATATTTCTAAGCTCTTCTTCCCTAATTGTTAGCATTATCAATGCAAATGTTAGTCCTGAGAATACGATTATAAATTCAAATAAATTGAATATAAATATAGAGCCAGCTAATGTTGTATCAAGGAAGTTTATAGGCATAGATAAACTGTTTTCTTTTGCCATGTTTTGAAATATATAGGTATCTACACCTATTAACATCCCTATGATAGCTAGGGATATTGATGTTGCTATAATTCCTAGAAATCCAAAGACTCTTAAAAGCATTAGCTTTGAAGAGCTTATTCCAAGTTCATAGATATACTCTATAGAGAGAACAGCAATTATCAATGTAGATGCTACAACAGCTATAGCTCCTCCCTGGAAACCTCCACCAGGGGTTATCTGTCCATGAACAGCAGTTGCAAATCCATATGTAACTATAAGAGGAAGAATTATCTTTGTAGCTGTTTTCGTGATATCAGAAAGACCTTTGACACCTAAACCTTTTACCTCTATATATCCTCTTAAAACCATTAATATAGCTACTATAGATGCAAATAAAACTGCTGTTTCATAGAATGTATCTAGTCCTCTGTAATCCCATATAATAGCTGTTACAGCATTTAATGAAAAGGATGTTAATGTGGTGTTCCATGGATTATATGAATTCCATAGATATGATGCTCCAAGACCTCTTATATCTATAGGTATTATAGGTCCTATACCCTCTATGCTAATAACAATGGAGATTGCAAGTACCATAAATGCTAGAGAAAGTCCTAAAGCTATATCCTTTCTATTCATTTCTCAAACCTCTCTGTCTTTTTAATGAGTAAAAATAATAAAAGTGGAACCACACCTACAGAAACAGGTATATATGTTATAACGAGATCCGGAGCCATCAGTAAATAATATATCAATGTATATGATACTCCCTGGGCAAGTGTAAGAAGTGTGGCTGTAAGAAGGTCACGCTCTTTAACAACTAGATATGATATAAAAACAGATAGTATAGATGTATAAACTATAACTATATATGGAATAATAGAAGGCGTCATGGACATTTAGCCTCTCTTCTACTGCTTTCTAAAGCATCATATACCAATGGCTTTCTAGGTGCTTTACACATCATGTACGCAGCTCTAGCTAAGCTATGTGAACCAGTTGGAGCAAGTATTAAAATGAATATAGCACCGGCTATAGATACACCTGCTAAATAGAATCTCTGTATACCAAGATCTTTAAATGCCAGTGAAACTACTGCAACTCCTATCAATGGAAGAACAGAGCCACCAACAGCACCAATAGTTACTGCATGGATTCTAGTAAAAAAGTTTGGAAGCTTTAAAACACCAATACCACTTACAATATCGAAAAAAGCCCCTATAGCAATCATTGTAAGCCCTATGAAGATAAATAGAGCCTCCAATCTATTCACCCATCTCCCTAGCCTCAATATACTTAGATATATAGATATCTATGGCATATATCCATAGAGTCAAGACAATAAGCCCTGAAGCTATTACAGGTCTACGTAAGAGAAGTGCTAGTAGAGCCATAAACACAGCAAGATCATAGCTTAAAGCATCTAAAGCAAGTACTCTATCAGGTATGGTAGGCCCTTTAACTAATCTAATTATATAGAGTATGGATACAGCTAAGTAAACAACTATAACAATACTAATAACATTGTACACTATAGGCTCAAAACCCATTGAAAACCCCATATTTATAGCAATCGCTAGGGTTATTAAGATTTCTATAAACATCTCTCCACATCAATACATTAAAGCAGATAACAAGATTATACCAATGACAGAACTATATCAGATATCTAACTTCTATAAAGCTCTTAATAGTTTTGCAATATATATATATCAAAGGTGTTTAAAATGAGCTTTCATAAATATATCAATAAGTTTTTTGAGGAGGTTGATGAAAGAAAGCTGGCTAGTGTAATAGACTATACACTTTTAAAGGTTGATGTAGATGATAGTGTTTTAATGAGCTATGTAGAGAATGTAAAGAAATATGGATTTAGGTGCCTTGTTCTATCACCCTACCAAGCTATAAAGCTTCTAAATAGTGGTGTTAGAGATATATGTATAGCATCTATTGTTGGTTTTCCAAATGGATATACAACTAGAGATGTAAAGGTCTTTGAAGCTGAAAAGCTATTTAGCTCTGGTGTAAATGATGTTGATATTGTTATGAATATACAGGCATTTAAATCTAGAAACTATAGCTATGTATATGAAGAGATTAGATCTGTTGTTGAGGTTGCTAAGAAGTACAATGGTGTTGTAAAGGTTATTATAGAAGCTCCTCTGCTAAGCGATGAAGAAAAAATCAAAGCTGTAGATATAGTTGCTAAGGCTGGTGCAGATTATGTAAAGACATCAACAGGGTTTTTAGGAGGGGGAGCAACATTACATGATGTATATATATTGTGGAAGGCTGCAGACAGAAGAGTAAAAATTAAAGCTGCTGGTGGTATTAGAAGTGCATTAGATGCTATATCTATGCTTTTAATAGGTGCTGATATAATTGGAACAAGCTCAGCTGTAAAGATTATTGATGAGTATAAAAAGATAAGAGGAAGATAAAATAAATATTATCATGATGATGAGTGGCGATGGCAATGAAATATGATTGAACCGGATAAACACTGATAGCTATAACTAAAGCTATTTTTGATGAAGAGATGATGAAAACTCTATAAAGCTTCTTACAACTTTGAAGAAACTCTTAATTAAGTGTTAAACAAAAAAGAATGCAGGTTTAAATAGAAAAGCTATTCTGCAGAACCTTCTCTATAATCAGACAAGCGGTAAAAAATAAACTATAAGATTTATAAATTCTAGCATATATAGTTTAAAGTATGTATAATAGATGATAAGAGTTATAAACAATAGTAAGAAATGTTGCATAGGTTAAGCTGGTATGAAGTTTATATTTGGTGTTGAGGGTTTAGATGAACTTCTTAGAGGTGCGTTAGATGCAAACACTCTACTTGTTGTTGCTGGCCATCCTGGCTCTGGTAAAACAACTCTTGCCTCTACTATATGCTATAGAAATGCTTTAAATGGCTATAAATGTCTTTATATATCTCTTCAAGAAGATAAGGAGAAGCTGTATAGAAATATGAAGAGGCTTGGAATATATTTAGAGGATGTTGAGGGTAAGGGTCTATTAAGATTTATTAAACTTCCAGTAACAGTTGCTGAGGAGTCTATATCAGAAATCTATATAAATATCATAAATAGAAATATAATGGAATTTAACCCCAGCATTATTGTTGTCGATTCTATAACGCCTATCTTAAAGATTCTTAAAAGTGATATTAAAGCTAGGGCAGTGCTTCAGAATTTCTTTTTTGAGCTTCCAAAGCTTATCAATGGCTTAGCAGTTTTAATAGCCGAGATACCTTTAGCTAGAGAGAGGATTGGACTTGGAGATATAGAGTTTATTGCAGATGCAATACTAGTAATGAGACATAGCGTTGTTGGAAGGCTTTTGCGTAGAGAGCTGGAGATTAGAAAGGCTAGAGGTGCACCAATATCAGCTGCAAAAATATATTTCACTATATCTGAGGGCTATGGTATAAAAGCATATATACCGCTTAGACTAGCTGAGATACCATCGCCAAATATATCAATTGTTGTTAGATTGCCATGTAGAGAAATCGAAGATTTTCTACATTCTATATATAGTGGAGAAGCTATTTATGTTAGCTACCCCTCACATCTGTTTCCACTATCACCATTATTAATAGCAATAGCTGCTGCTATAATCAATAAAGCTAAACTTTTAATTATAAGCTATGAAGTTTCATCTGAATATATATGGTATAGAATAGCCGAGGCAATTAAAAGATATCTAAAGGTTAATATATCGATTGACAAGGTTAAGGATGTTCTTAAAGACTATGTTGTTATAGAGGCTTATAGCCCTGCTGCTCATATATCAGATGAGCTTTACCACATAGCTTTAGAGTCTGTTCAAAGAATAAAACCATATGTAATAACTATTTTAGGAACATCTTTTACTGCTATGGGTAACGTCGAAGAATATGTTAAAAACTACGGAGATTTAATATTAAATCTAATGCTCTACTTTAGAAAATTAGGTCTTACCACAATTATTTTTGGTTCTTATCAAGAAGATCTATATAGATTCTATACACATGTCGCAGATATAATCATTAAAACAGAGGCTATTAAAACACAAAATGGTGAAGAGCTTGAACATATAATAGCTAGAAAAGGAAGCCCTACTATGATAGCTAAAGATCATATCTTTAACACATGTTTAGAGAAGATAGCTAAAACTATATATAGCTTAGCAGAGTATTCTTCACAGCATACAATCACTAATTAGTTCAACACAATGTTTTACCAATTGAAAAATAGATGCAATATTATTCAACCATTCAACTCTTGATGTTCATCCTTATCACTTCATGTTTATCTATGTTGCATCGAGAATTCTCCATCCCCATAGGGCTTTATACACCTCTGTGTTTTATAGATGGCTATTGAGCCAAGTGGAACAAGACCCCCATCTAATTAGCCCACCTAGGCTTAGAGCAGAGCTTTCATTGCTTAGGCAGGGAGGGAAACGCTTTAAGAAGCAAAATTATAGTAAGCAGTTCATAAATTCGACTCCTAACCAACAATTCCAGAACTTTTATGTTTTAATAGCTTCAGCCTCTATGAAGAACATGACTTTTTAATGAAAAGTATCAAAATTTATTAATTTTAAGCTCATTAATCTCTTTAAATAGGTGATAAGCTATAGTAAAGGGTATTGTCTTTGATCTCGATGGAACTCTTGTTGATAGTGTTAATATCCATTTGATTTCATGGATTGAGGCATGTAGAATGCTTGGAATATCCATAAAGATGGGCAACTCTATGGCTGATTTAATTAGAGATTTAGTTGGGTTAGCTGCCGAGGATATAGCATATATAATAACAGGTGATGAGGCTAAGGCAAAGATTTTAGCAGATGCTAAGAGAAGGATATATCTTAGTAAAATCGATGGTATAGAGACTTTTCCGGGTGTTGTAGATGGTATTAAAGAGCTTAAGAGATTAGGGTTGAAGATAGCTGTAGCATCTTCAACTAGTAGAGAAACTATAGAAGCTGTGCTTAAAAAGACCAATATATATAGCCTTGTTGATGCATATGTTGGGAGCGATGAGGTTGTTAAGAGAAAGCCTGAGCCAGATATGTTTCTTGAAGCTATGAAGAGAATTGGTATTGAGCCTAGAGAAGCTATGGTGGTTGGAGACACGAAATATGATATAGCTCCAGCTAATATATTAGGAGCTATATCTATACTTATGTGCTGGAGAAGATGTAATGAAATTGATATAAAGCCAACATTCTATGCCTATAACATGGATGATGTAGTTGAAATAGCTAAGATATTGCTGAGGATGAAAACGGTTAAAAGCTGATGTTTTTGGTGTAGTTGTATGGATCTATATATGCTTCTTATACTGTTTATAACATTTCTAAAGATAGGTGCTGTTATGTTTGGTGGCGGATATGCTATGATTCCTATTCTAAGATATGAGGTTGTTGATAGAAATAAGTGGCTTTCAGAAGAAGAGTTTATAGATTTAATAGCGATAGCAGAGTCTACACCAGGTCCTATAGCAATAAACTCTGCAACATATATAGGCTATAAACTTGGAGGTGTTATCGGTGCTTTGATAGCTACTATAGGAATTGTTACACCTGCATTTACAGCAATACTTTCTATAGCAACAATACTATCTAAATTTTATCACCATATAGTTACAAAAAGTATATTATTTGGTATTAGAGCTGCTGTAGTAGGGTTAATCGCATCTGCATTTATAGTAGTTATAAGAGGTGCTTTTAAACAGCTAAATATAGTCCAATCAATAATAACGTTAGCTATAGCTCTATCTGTATTTATAGCTGTTGTAAAACTTAATATTGACCCTATAATTCTAATATTAATAGCCGCAGCAATAGGGTTGATACTTGGTTTAACAGGCGCTATATAACATTTAAGATATACTAATTCTCTTACTTTAAAGACGAATTTCACTCTACGGTTTTACAGTATAATACAGCCTTTTTCTATTTCTGCCTCTATTCTCTGCTTTAACCATAGCTATCTCCCCTATCTCTATTGTGTTTCTTACATGGGGTCCTCCATCTGCTTGGATATCTATACCAGGTATCTCAACAATTCTTAGAGAATCTACATCTGGGGGCATTCTCTCTGCAAGCTTTATGATACCAGGTATCTTTAAAGCTTCATCTCTTTTAAGCCAGTATATCTTTACCTCTATACCCTGTTTAGCAACTTCATTAGCTTTTAGAATAACATCTTCAAAAATTTTCTTATCAAATCTCTCTAAACCATAGTCGTCATATGCATAGCTTGGCTCTATGTTACCACCTGTTATAAGAGCTCCATAGTCTCTATACATAATAGCTGCAAGTATATGTGCAGCTGTGTGAAGCCTCATTAATCTATATCTCCTATCCCAGTCAATAACACCTTTAACAATAGCTCCTATCTCTATATCTTCTAAAGAGTCTTTAACAACGTGAACCACAGCTTTTCTATCTCTATCTATATATACATCTACAACCTCTAGCCTCTTTTCATTAACTATTATAAAGCCTAGGTCATTAGCAACCCCACCTGTTTTTGGATGAAATGCTGTTCTATTTAAAACAATACCCTTCTCAAAAACATCTACAACCCTAGCTTCGAATTCCTTTAAATAGCTATCATATTGATAGAGAAGCTCTGTATATATAGACATGGCATATAGACCTACAATAGTAAATATATAATCCACTTGTTTAAAAATTTATTCGAGATATTTTTATAGATCATTTATTTTTATAAAAGAAATCTATTATCTAAAGCTATACCATTGTAGGTATAACAGCTTTTTCACTACTTAACACAGTTACTTTTACCCCATATACCATCTCTATATTTTTAGGTGTTAATACATCTTCAGGTCTACCCATAGAAAATATCTTGCCATTCTTAAGAAGAATCACTTTATCTGAGTATCTATATGCTTGTGTAAGGTCGTGAATAGCCATTACAACTGTTGTATTTTCTCTACTCAATCTTTTTATAAGCTCTAACACCTCTATTTGATATCTTATATCTAGATTTGATGTCGGTTCATCTAAAAGAAGTATCTTTGGCTGTGCAACTAACGCTCTTGCTATTAATACTCTTTGAAGCTCTCCACCACTTAGCTGTGATAGATATCTATCTGCTAAATACTCTATATCAACCTCCTTCAACACCTTATATATAATTTCAAAGTCTTTTTTAGTCGGTGAAAATTCTATATATGGTCTTCTACCAGTTATAACAAAGTCTATAACTTTCAACCCTGGGTAGAAAGCTATTGTCTGTGGAACATAGCCTATAATCTTTGCCAGTTCTCTACGTGGAATATCTAATATATTTTTCATGTCTATATATATAGATCCTTTATATGGCTTTAGAATAGCATCTAACGTTTTTAAAAGCGTCGTTTTTCCAGATCCATTTGGACCTAGAATAGATACAATATCTCCCTCATTAATCTCTATAGATACCTCTTCTAACACCTTTAAACTATCATAGTATACATGAATATCATCTACTTTTATAATAGCCATGGCTATCTCCTTAGAAGAAGATATAGAAGAAGTGGCGATCCTATGAATGAAATAGTTATTCCAACAGGTATTGTTACATAGGTTATACCTCTACCTATAATATCTGCTACAACAAGCAAAATTGAGCCTATAATCATTGATGTAGGGATTAGATATCTATGAGAGGAGCCTATAATGAGTCTAGCAATATGCGGTGCTACTAGACATAGAAAAGCTATAACACCTGCAAATGCTGTTGAAATCGAGGCTCCAAACGCTGTAACTATAGCAGCTTCTAATCTAAATCTCTTTGGATTTATACCAGAGGACGCTGCAGAGTCATCGCCTAAAAGCATAAGATCAAAGTCATAGGATTTCAAGATGTAATATATAGAGACTATAGACAATGTAGAGAGAAGTATATAGAGCTCTACCCATCCAACTCTACCAATATCTCCAAAAGTCCAAAAAACAATTAAGGCTACTTGAAGTTCGTTTAAAAAGAAGTACTGAATGAAATAAAGTATTGCTTGATAGAAGAAGCTCATAGCGATAGAAGCTAGAATCAAAGCTTTTTCACTCATGCCCGCTCTATAAACAAGTAGAAGAACTATAGCTACTTGAATAAGTGCAAAGGAGAAAGCAAATAGAGGTATTATATATGGATTTAAAAAAGATAGAAACCACTGACTAGCAACGCCGCCTATACCTGTTAAAAGAGCTATTGCAACACCTAATGCAGCTGCCCAAGATATACCTAAGGTGAATGGTGATGCCATTGGATTTCTTAGAATTGACTGTATAGCAGCTCCTCCACAACCAAGAATAGCACCAACTACAATAGATGATAAAACTCTTCTAAACCTTAAAAAAAGTATAGACTTTGCCTCAAGATCTAAACCACCAAGAAATATATACTTGATTAAGTCGATAAAACCTATTTTATATACCCCGATAGATATTGAGATGGGAATCAATATAATCAAAACAATAGATAAAACAGCTAGAAAAAATATTCTTAATCTAAATATCTTCTCTATTGTATTTATATCAACCACCTTAGCCACATCTAAACATTTCAGAGAGATTTACAAACCCTTGGTAACCCCCATCAATAAACATGCTATATAGCCTCTTCCCCACAAACATCTGAAATATCTCATCAGCCTTTGAAATTGGGTCTACATCGGCAAATCTATCTGGATAGAGAGTCTTGCCAATAAAGTATGCATCTGCAAGTGCTGTAGCGATATTTGTGTGATACCAGTTAAATGGCAATACGCCATAGACTTTACCATCTTTAAAAGCCTTAAGAGCACAGTATTTTGATGAATCTTTTTGAAAATCATGTAAAACAACATTTAAATTGTTTTCATCTATAAATACTATATCAGGTTGCTCTTTAACTAGATATTCAAAGTCTACTGTAATAAACCCAGCTTTACTTGATATAGAATCTGCTATGGATTGTGTATTTAATAGCAACAATGGCGCAAATCTTGCTTGTGTTGATGTAAATGGCTGTGCACCTTTATATGATATAGCTCCTATATAAACCTTAGGTCTCTTAGTTATATCATGTGTTCTATTATATAGATCACTAACTATATAGTCTATATATCTGCATAGCTCTTCAGCTCTCTCCTCTCTATTTAAAGCTTTTCCAAGAATTCTAAAAGCTTTTTTCAAAGACTCTATCTCTAGATAACCTGCAGCTCCATAGTCAATAACAAGAACAGATGCATTAACTTCTTCAGCAAGTCTATCAGGGTCATAGAGATCGGCATACAGCCTAGACATTATGATGAGCTGCGGCTTCACAGCTCTTAGCTTTTCTGGATCTGGTGTGCTTCTAGGTCCTCCAGCACCTATAATTGGAAGAACTTTAAATTTTTCATAGTAAGCCATTGCATAGTCTCTACCAACCGGCCTACCACTCAGCTCTATCTCTTCTACACCAACAATAACATCTATAGAATTTAGATAAGAGACTAGTCTTAGAACTCCTGGGCCAATGGCTACAACTCTACTTAGATTTCTAGGAACTTTGACAGATCTATTAGCTATATCAACAATATATATATGTTCCTTAGCAACACCCCCGGGTTCCAAACCCCTATACATATATATAGGTATATATATGAAATATATGACAGATGCTGTAATAGCTATGGTTAGTACTATAAGTGCTATAGCTATTTTATTTAGCCTCATTTTCTCACCAATCTATATGGAAGTCTAAAGTTATTCACAATACCTCTACCAACAACAGCTAAACCTTCTCTACCAGCACATGCAAAGCAGTAAGGCTTGCTATCGATATATATTATGCGTGTAGCCATTGCAAGTTCTCCACACTTTGAACATCGAATGCTTTCAAATATTGGTGCTCTTTCAATATCTTCAACAATCTCAACTTCTTGAATAGAAAACTCTTCCTCAGGTATATCTGCTAATCTATATCCTATTTCTGTCCATAGCTTCTCTAGTTTCTCAATATCATCCTTATCTCCTTTTCTATCAACAACAACCTTCTTAAATAACTCTAAAGCCTCTTCAGAGAAGTATCTAGATCTCAGCTTCTCTGAATCTATATATATCCTTATACCCCTTCTATCACCTCTTCTATACAATGTAAATGCATTTTTACCTAGATCCACATAGATAAGAGAGTTATTTCCAAATGTACATCCAGTTGAAATTTGAATTCCATCAACCATACAGTTATTGACCTCCACAATAGCAACTATATCCTCACCAACACTTTCTCTAACACCAGCTTTCTCAATACCAATCATCTTTAAAGCTATCTCCCCCATTCTAAGCCCTAATACAAGATATGGGCATATATGTCCATGGAGATCTCTAGCCTTTTCAATCATCTCTCTACTAACCATTTATGCGCACCTATTTTAATAAAAGGTGCACAAATATAAAAGCTTTTAGCATCTAAGTCCAACCTCAATTCAATTACAAATAACAGGAATCTTTGTTAATATTTCTCTTCTTATAGATTTAGCTCTAAACGTTTCTAAGAATATGCATCTAACCATTTTTAACTATAGAAGTAGAAATTAATAAGCAAGGCTAGCCTCCTTCTTGTCATAAAGGACAAGGTTTTCTTTGAACATTATATCATTGCTATTTAAGGTGGGAGAAGATCCAGACCTAAAGTAGTGTTTTGTGATATGGGTTAAAAGACTGTTGAAAAGATTCAAACTGTTTTTCACTTAGCTTAAAAGCATAGATTCTAGAAATGCTATATATACATTAGCAACTTTTTCGATTTCATCGATAAGAATATACTCATCGACTGTATGGGCATTTTCTCCAGGGCCTGGTCCATATGAAATTGCATCAACTCCCTGTTCTATATAGTAATGTAGATCAAGTCCACCAACACAAACTGTTAGCTTTGGCTCAAATCCTATAACAGCTTTAGCTGCTTTTCTCATCTTTGTTACTAGTATAGATTCTGGTTTTGTTAAAGCTGGGTTAAGTCTATTGGTTATAGAGATCTTTACCTGAATCTCTGGATAGTCTATAGCGATTCTATTAACTATCTCAGCAATCTCTTTCTCTACATCATCAAGCTTCTCCTCTGGGATAACCCTTCTATCAAATGAAAATGCATAGTATCCTGGCACAACATTTATCTTTACACCACCTTTTACCTCACCACCAATATTTATAGTAGGCATTGCTCCTCTTTCAACACCATAGTCATAGACGCTAACCCTAGATTTTAAAACATTTCTATATACCTCAACAAATCTTGTAGCTATTTTAGCCATATACTCAAATGCGTTGACCCCCTTCCAAGGTGTAGAGCCATGAGACTGTTTCCCAAAGACCTCTACAAAACCCCATAAAGCTCCTTTATGACCTATCCAAATAGAGCTAGAGTTACTCGGCTCAGCAATTATAGCATAATCAGGTTTTGAGATGTATTTAACAAGATATCCTGATCCACTTTCCCCACCAATCTCCTCATCTGGTACAAGAGCTATTTCTATTGATCCTCTAAAATCTTTATATCTCGATAGAAAAACCTTTACAGCTATAATAAAAGCAGCTATACCTCCTTTCATATCAACAGCTCCCCTACCAAGGACCCTACCATCATATATAACAGCTTTAAAGGGATTGTAACTCCACCCACTACCAGCGGGAACAACATCGTAATGTCCATTGAATTGTATAACAGGTTTCCCAAAACCAGCTCTACCAACAACTATATATCTTGGATAACCAACACACTCTCTACAGATACCCTCAACAACATTTCTAGGCACTTCAACAACATCAACAAACATACCAATATCATTTAAAATATTTGAAATATATCTTGCAAATACATCAAAGTTTTTGCCAGGAGGATTAACAGTTGCTATAGAAATCATATCAGAAAGCAGCTTTATACCCCAATCCAAATCCTCTTTCGATATATACATCTTTATATCCCTTTAGAGCTTCCTGATTCGTATACCATATACATTTCTAAAAGTTTTTCTTTAAAAATGTTGAAGAGAATTTATCGAGCTTTCCTCGGAATTCCACTATAGATGTTGAGGCTTTCAATTGTAAAGAGATATCTTATAAATTGTAGTAAACATCACATTAGAATACTCTAAAATAGCTTTTCACTATATTTTACCTAAGTCTAATTCTTGTGGTCTACGTTTAAAGACTTGCTGTTTTTCTCTTTTAATTCTCTAAATAAGGCTATTGAGCTACTCAACAATATTAAACCTATAGCAAATGATGCTAACGCCTGGATATATCTATCTATATATATAGAATATAGTGATATAGACAAAAAAGCTAGTCCTCCAACCAACAAAATAGATGTATAAACAGCGTTAAATCTATCCATATCAAACACCACAAACAAACATTTATTTAAATCTAGAATTTATTTCTATATGCCTAGCAAATTTAAACACCTTTGATATAAGCGATAAGAAAAGCTATGATATAGGGGGTTAATTCAATAAATATCTTTAGATGTTTTTCAACCCTTTTTCTAGCTAATAGCATGACAATCCATATAAATAGCACTATAAGTCCATATATCTCTAGCTGCATAAACGCTATAACCACTATAAAGCCTATAACATGTGCTATAACATTCAACGTATTCGAAATTATATCTGTTTTTATAAAAAGCCATTTGCTAAAAATCTCTATAAAATCTGTAGATGGCTCTATAATTGATGAAAGTATTAATAGAATTATTGTCGAGAATAATACTTGAGAACTCCATTTATCCATACCTATGAATAAAACCCTTCCACTTGCTAATGCAACAACTATAGACATTATTATTGCAAGTGTTATTGGGGTTACATCAAGAAGCAGATGATATATTGCCTCTATACCTGTTTTTCTCATTTTGATAAGATCCATAGATCTAGATATTGGGATTGCTACTATAGATATTAACAAACATATAGCATTATTTAAAACTATTGATATTATCGATAAAGAGATTGAGGCTATAGGTAAAACCTCGCTTTTTGTTCTATAGTCCAACACCATAGATGTTATAATAATAGCTATAGATATATATGTTAATGGATCAAGCACTTTACACACCATAGGAAACCTCAAAGCCTTCCTCAGCAAACTCTATATCTATGAGAGAACTTTTCAACATGTTGGCAACACCATTTAAAAGCTTAACAATATCATCTCTACCTATATACTCTTCATATCTAAACATAGGCATAACGATCAACAACCTATCAAATACTTTACCAATCTCAGCTATATCCTCAGGGCTTGTAAGAGACAGAGCTATAGGGTTTGTAACAAGCAATACCAAGCTGTATTGAGATGCATCTCTCTCGATATAGCTAGATATATCTGCAAATGCGCTAATAGATGACTCACAACCACCACCAGCATCAAAAAGAGAAAATATTCTATATACAAACTTTTCTATATCGCTACCTGAGTAAGTAATAATCTTAGGAACTAAACCACTACATATAGCAACATCAACAGCTACACCACTTTTAAGTAGAAGGCTAGCCAAAGATCTCGCAAATCTTAGATGGATATGTGCAAGAGTATTTGGTTCAACGCCAATAAGCCAGAAGCTAGACCTTAAATCTATTAGAATCAAAACCCTAGCTCTAGACTCACCAAAGTCTTCACGTATCATTAACCTACCTGTCTTTGCATATGCACTCCAAATAATCTTCTTAACACTATCACCAGGCTGGTAATCTCTTACATTAGCTATGTTGTAAAGCCCACCAATAGCTTTTCCAGAGATGTAAACCCCTATAACTTTTTGGACACTCTTCATATCTAAGCCTACTCTAAGTTCTAGTGGCAAAGCAACAACATGCTCTCTAACACTATATCTAAACTCTTCAGTAAAATAGCCTAGAAAATCGCTAACAATAACAACAACTTCGTTAAATACATGTGTACCAGGAGCCATCAAAACAGCTCTATATGATATATTGATAGATGCATTTGGTGGTATAGATATAGTTGCTATTGGATCAGTCTTTGGTTTTACATATCTAGAAACCCTATCAATGATTAAAGCCCTTGATATTGCATCTGATCCTTTGTTTTCAATTGTTATAGTTACAGCAATTTCATCTAGTTCACTAGCAATGGTCTTGTCAAAGTATCTTCTAACAAGCAGATTCGATGCTGTGTTCCTAATTCTATTAAACGATTTATACTCTTTATAAAAAATAAGTATAAGGGCTAAGCCTATAGAATATAGAAATATGTTTCTCAATGCTATGCCATAGACAATTGCAAGAATAGATAAAATAATGTGGGAAACACCATAGAGTGTTATCTTCAAGGGGTTTCTACCTTTTCAAGAATATTATCAATGACATCATCTGGTGTAACATTTGATATCTTTGCCTCACCCCTTAAAATAATTCTATGTGAGAGAGCGGCATGGGCTACATACTTTACATCATCTGGTGTAACATAGTCTCTTCCCCTCATAAGAGCTATAGACCTTGATAAAAGATATAAGGCTATAGCACCTCTTGGAGATGCCCCAATCTTTACGAATCTATGGTTTCTCGTTGCTTCAACTATTGTTGCTATATATTTCTGTATATTTTGCTCGACATATACACTTCTCGATAGTTTTATCAATGCCAGGATATCCTCCCTTGTTAAAACAGGTCTTATATCCTCCAAAAACGATATCTTTTCATAGTTGCTAAGAATCTCAATAGTTTCATTAACTGTTGGATACCCTATTACAACCTTTGATAAAAATCTATCCACTTGAGCTTCAGATAATGGGAATGTACCCTCAATCTCTATAGGATTCATAGTTGCTATAACAAGAAATGGCTGTGGCAAAGGATAAGACGTACCTTCAACTGTTACCTGCTTTTCCTGCATAGCCTCTAAAAGAGCTGACTGTGTTTTTGGAGGTGCTCTGTTTATCTCGTCAACAAACAGTATATTTGTAAATATTGGACCTTTCTTAAATATAAACCTTGTCTCTCTAGCATCAAATACCTGAAACCCTATTATATCAGATGGCAGCATATCAGGTGTAGCTTGAATTCTCTTAAAGTCTAGTCCAAGAGACATAGCTATACATTTTGCCATAAGTGTTTTAGCAACACCTGGAACACCCTCTAGAAGGACATGTCCTTCAGAAAAAAGTGTTGCGAGTATTAGCTCAAGCTCTTTTCTCTTACCTATAACCTTTCTCTGGACATTATCAATGACCTTTTCAATCATCAAGCTATAGAACTTTACCTTTTCTAT
Source organism: uncultured Ignisphaera sp. (assembly GCA_964447975.1). Taxonomy (GTDB): domain Archaea; phylum Thermoproteota; class Thermoprotei_A; order Sulfolobales; family Ignisphaeraceae; genus Ignisphaera. The sequence goes on from CAYUUS010000024.1 coordinate 22,847, forward strand.
ATCTCCATCCACTTCTTAACACCCGATAAAATGCTTTCTTTTAGATCTTTAACAAGCTTTTTACTTGTTTGAGTGTATACACCTAAATATTTTCTTGGATTAGATTGAAGTCCAAAAACTACAAGGGTATAGAACATCACTATAGCTATTATACCAATAGAAAACTCTACTATGCCAATGACACCTCTTCCAATGGTTATCCAAGCCAATGTTGTTGTCAAACCATTTAGAAACGCATTAATAATCTGTGAGATTATCTGAGCCTCTAACACTGTATATATCCTAGACCCTTCATATATAATAAGATTTCTATCACCAATAACAATATCTATAAACATTGTATTATTTTTTGCTAAAAGAGGATAAGAAGAAATTTCATTTATAACAATACTTGAATCCCCCAACAAAACAATATATCCAGCTCCATAGCTAATGTTATAGGCTATAGGCATTGACCCATAAAAACATATCGTTTTAGCATCCATATTTGTTGATATTAATGCTTTAGCAACGTTTATAACAATATCAATGGTTTTATTATTTATAACACATTTAGCTATATTGATTCCAGCTATATCGCCATAGTATTCAACACCAAGTGTTTTAAAGATATTTATGCTATGGTTTAGCTCATCACCAACTATAGCAACACCTCCTTCTCTAATCCAAGAGAAAACAAAGTCTATGTCTTCTATGTCTTTATCTGGGCTAAGGATCATCAATACATGGCTTTGAGGCTCATAGAGTTTAAGGTCATGAAGATTATGTATAATGTTTATTTTTCTTTCAAGTGCTTTGCTATAGAAGAACTTTGTTATTCCACCAGGACCAAGGTTATATATAGATGGAGGGTCATATTCTATTATCTGGGTTATTGGGGTTCTTGTTTGTGAAAATATTAATATAAGAAGCAGTATTATTGAGAAGAGAACTGGTTTACCCTTCAGAGCTTCTCACCTCGTTAATAGCTTCTTCAACATCTTCTCTCTGTTTATCACCATAAACAACATCTTCATAAACTTCAACAAATCTATGATGTAGTTTAAGTCTATGTAGGACTTCTCTTGGTGTACAACCTATACATCTAGCCTTGTTTCTCAACACTATGAAATATCTTCTTAGAATCTTCTTTAAACCTGTATATATATATTCAGCACTTGGCATAGCTTCATAAAGTTTTTCCTCACCTATTGTAATTAAAACATTTGATGATTCTCTATAGATATTTCTAATATACAGAATAACTGTAAAGAAGATAAGGGATAGAGCCATAGCTAAGAGAATATACTCTATAACCTCATTTGATATTACAGGATATTGAATAGGTAGAGGTATATAGTGTGAAACATTCTGCGTTTTTATGGAGGCGTTTGGCAAAGATGTAATATTTAATAGCATATCATATGCTAACTCATTTAAACTAGATGGTATTGGGACATATCTTAAACTCGTTTTAACCACCAACTAAAAAACTAGACACATTACATTTGTTTCAAAAGATTTTAAATGTTATTCATATACCATTTCTATTATTTATCTTAATAACCTTTAAATGTTTTAAATCATTGATTTGGTTTCAACATATTTAAATGGGATACAAAGATTAATATTTCTGCTACCTAATAACAGCATGGTGTTTAAAATTATAGACAATGTTTTTATAGCTGATGCAACAATTGTTGGTAGTGGTTTAACTGGATTATCAACTATATACTTTTTAGATCTACTCAATAAAGAAAAAGCTAAAATTGCTATAATTTCTAAGTCGTCTTTAGGCCATGGAACCTCAACATATTATTCAGCTGGTGTTTTTCGATGTCCTGTTAATGGCTATTCTATCGAGGAATATATAAAGGATTTTATTGAAGGTGGTAGATATATCAATAAAAAGTCCTTAGTTGAGCTAATAGCTTCAGAGTCTGTTGGTTGTGTAAATGTTCTAAAGGAGTTAGGGCTCAGGTTTAAAGTTTCTAGAGGAAGCTTAAGAGTCATAAGTAGTGATCCTCTCTTTCCTGGTAAAGAGTTGATAGCTGCTCTTAGAAGCTATGTGCTTAGCAGACCCAACACCATATTGTTAGAAAATACCCATATGCTAGACATTGTTAGAAATAGTGATAATAGTTTAGCCACTGTATGTATAACAAGTAGAGGTAGCTATGTAATAGTTAATAGCAGAGTTGTTGTGTTGGCTACTGGAGGTGCTGCTAATGTATTTATAAGAAGTGACAATCCTCAACAACTAACATGTGATGGTCATGGAACATGTCTTAGATTAGGAATACCATTAATTGACATGGAGTTTATACAATTTTTCCCTCTAGGTATTGCAGAGCCTGGAAAGCCTAGCTTCATGATTCCGTTTACAAAGGGGAGATTAGTGAATAAATTAGGTGAAGATATAGTGATGAAATATGGGTTAGAGAGCCTAGACAAGGCAGTAGGCTTTAATAGAGATAAGCTATCTAGATACATAATGTTAGAGATAATGAATGGCAATGGTGTTAATGGAGCATTGCATATGTATCTTGAAGAGAATATAGATGAGCCTTCATTATTTGCTAATGAGTTGAAAAGAAAACTTAACCTAAAATCCCCTATAAAAGTTCTACCTATAGCACACTTCTCTATGGGTGGTGTTGAGATCGATGAAAATCTAGAGACATCTATTAATGGTCTTTATATAGCTGGGGAACTGGTGGGTGGTGTCCATGGAGCTAATAGATTAGGGGGTAATGCATTAACAACATGTGTAGTTACTGCTAAGATTGTAGCTAAAAATATTCTAACCTATATAGATAATAGATTTAGAGAAAAGATTGGGATGGATATTGAAGATGATGTTAAGCATATTCTTAATAGATATAAATTAAAAGATGGTAAATATATACCATCTGAAGTAAGAAGCAGGATACGCAATGTAATGTGGCTTAAAGCAGGCGTTATAAGAAATGAAGATTTACTAAAAGAATGTATCGGAGAGTTGCTAGATATTTATGAAAACCTAGATAAAATTAGAATATCAAGTCATGATGAAGTTGTAAGATATTCAGAAACATTAAACACTCTACTCACATCCCTAGCTGTAGCATATTCAGCATTAATACGAAAAGAGAGTAGAGGAGCGCACTTTAGATTGGATTATCCAGAGGAAAGCAATAGCTGGGTTAAGAACATTAGGATAATCTATAAGAATGATAAATTTAGATATGAATTGATATAAATATATTTAGATTTATTTCAAGGAATATTTCACTTAATTCATTTAATATCCATTTATACAAGCCATAAAATCTCTATTGGCAGTCAAACATTTTAAAGAAGCAATAAGAAGAGCTATGAATATACTTCAATAGATATTTCCAGGTACCTCTTCTTTCTAGTTGACATCACTATTCCATATAGATAGCAGCGAATCTATATATCTAGCTAAAAATTGGTTTAGTTGTAGAAGAGTTTAAGAGTGGTGTATCTATTGAATCCCTACTCCATATTTTTATATAGATAATGATTATTTGATTAGATGTTGTATAAAGCTATTGGATAGGGTAATAAGGAGAGAGACAGATTTTTATTTGGTGTTATAGTTTGGTTAAAGATTTGAAGATCTATAGAAATAGCGATGTTTTAAAGATAGTAGGGTTTATACCACCTGGACATAGACATATGAGACTTGTTATAGTTTTAGAAGACCAGATTATAGTTTTGCAAGAAGCAACAGTTGCAGCTATTGCAAGAGCATATATAGATATAGTTTCTCATCCAACTAGAAAAGCTGTTGAATATGCCCAAGTAAAGCTTGATAAAGACACTAGAAAAAGTGGATATGCTGAATATCAACTTATTGAAGGTGATAAAAGTGAAGACCAGATTATCTATGAATGGTGTAGAGATTTAAACTACTGTAAGTAGATTAGTGAAGCGGCTAATTAAAAGAGGCTCTGAGATAGAAATGTGTCTCAGGTTTGACTATAGGATAGGGCTGTTTCGTGGTTGATGTTTACGGATTAAATTTATTAGCTCTGATTCTGTTATTATCACTGGTGTTAGCTATTTCAGAGAGTTCGGAAAAGCTGTTGAGGCCTAAGGAGGTTTG
>CAYUUS010000025.1:0-26443 GCA_964447975.1 uncultured Ignisphaera sp.
AAAAATATCTAAAATATATTTAATTGTTTATGAAACTATGTTTGGCGGTGGTATTTTTATTGCTATTGTTGTTGCTGGTGCTGTTAAGAGTCTTTTTAGTTCATCATCTAGTTTAAGTATTGCTATTCTTCCTCCTTGCATATCTAGCGATGTTATAAATTCTCCAACCCAGCTAACATAGACTTTTAAACCAAGTGTTTCTTCTACATATTTTCTTGCATCTCTATAGAATATGAATTTCTCCATATATGGTGTTCCTCCAGTTCCTTGAACAATCAATGCTATTTCATCGCCTTTTTGAAGCTTTAGATCCTCAGCTATTTTATCAATCATAAGCTTTGCTAATTCTCTTGATGGAATAACCTTCATACGTCTTATCCCAGGTTCTCCATGGACACCGATACCAAATTCTATCTCATCTTCTGGTAATTCAAATGTTGGTTTACCTGTTGTAGGCATTGTTGAAGGTGTTAAAGCAACGCCTATATCTCTACCATTGTCTATAACCTTTCTAGCAACTCTACCAACCTCTTCAAATGTGTATCCCTCTTCTGCAGCTGCACCTGCTATTTTATGAACCATTATATGTATTGTTGTTCCTCTTCTCTTCTCCTTCTCCGATATTGCTACATCGTCATTTACAGCTATATAGTCTATCTTTATACCCTCTCCTCTAGCCATTTCAATAGCTGGTACAAAGTTCATTAAATCACCTGTATAGTTTCCGAAGAAAACCCATATACCAGCATCTGTAGCAATCTCCTTTATAGCGGCATATACCTGCGGAACCGTTGGAGCTGTATATACATAGCCAGCACAAACAGCATCGAGCATTCCATAGCCTACATAGCCAGCAAAAGCAGGTTCATGGCCACTTCCACCACCTGAGAGCAAGGCGACTTTATAATTAGGCTTTCTATATCTTCTATAAACATTGTTCCACTGTGGATCTAGCCTTATAATCTCTGGAAAAGCTAGCTCCATACCTTCAAGCATATCCCTGACAATTCTATCAGGCTCATTAACAAGTTTCTTTATAGCCAAAAATCCCACCTAGTAGATATCTATTGAAGTTCTTTTTAAATACTTTTATATTTTGCTAAATCAAAGTTTTAATTGGTGTTATAAATGCGTATAACAAAGTTAAGAGAAAACCAATTAAATAGATATATCCAAGTCACCACACTAAAGCATCTCATAAATGATCTAGGGATATTAAATGAGTAGCAAAATATATTCTATAGATGTTAAAAAATTCTGTGAGATACTTATAAACATTGCAGAATGTTTTTCAGCTAATGAAGAATATCTTAACTGGCTCGATGGACAGATAGGTGATGGTGATTTCGGGACAAATATTAGTAGAGGATTTAGAAAAATTAAAGATTTTCTCCAACAGAAAAAAGAGTTGGAGCAGCAAGATGTAGGTACAATACTTCAAGAATCAGCTATGCAGTTTATGCAGGTATCTGGAGGTGCTTCAGGTCCTCTAATAGGTATGATGCTTCTAGAGGCGTCTAAGGTTCTTAAAGGAAAGAAGGTGGTATATGTGAAAGAATTGATAGAAATGTTTGAATCAATGCTTAGAATTGCTAAGCTAATCGGAGGTGCAGAGGTAGGCGATAAAACAATGATTGATGTTCTTCAACCAGTTGTAGATGAAATGAAGAAGACTATAGAAAAAGAAAGAGATATCGATATGGTGAAACTCTTTGATTTATTGACCCAAACAGCAAAGAGATATCTAGAAAAAACAATTAATATGAAAGCCAAAAAAGGTAGAGCTAGCTATCTAGGTGAAAGAAGCATTGGAAAACAGGATCCTGGAGCCACAGCTATATATCTAATTATAAGAACATTCTACGAAACATTAAATGAAAGAAGAAGTATAAAGATTGTTGAATATAATAAAGATTCAGGGACAATAATAAGAGAAGAGTATATATAATCCCTAAATAAATATGACAATAATTTAAAATATTTATTACAAAACCTTGACATTTTAAAGAACAACACATTATAGCTATTGTGCCTATGCTTGCAATAGGAATCAATCTTTTCTAAGAACATGTTTAAAGTATATAACTCTGCTTAGATACTCAATTAAAATTCTTAATGCTATGACGCATACTGTAGAAGGTAAGAGAAGCATTAACGAGTTCAAGAGTAATTTGAACGACAGGCGCTTAGCTAAGTGATACATAATTTATAGGCTTTTGATTGCTATGTATTTTTTGAGGTAGTTTTATGTCATTTGAAGAAGTCGAGGTTTTGAGGAGACGTGCCGAGGCTTTTTTAAGAAATGCTGAAAGACTTGTTGAGGAAGGTGAATACGATCTTGTTGTATTTAATTTAGAACAGTATTGTCAGCTTTTGTTGAAGTATAGACTATTGATTTTGACAGGTAGCTATCCTAGAACACATTCTCTTAGAAGACTTATTAGGGAGCTAGGGGTTTTAGAGCCTAAAGTACTAGAGCTTGTGAATAATGTCCCGAATCTCCATTATATTGCTAGACTTGAAGAAGCATACATAGCATCTCGATATCTACCAATAACATATGAGGAGAAAGAGGTGAAAGATCTCTTAAAATTTGTTTTAGAGGTGTTTAAACCTCTTGTCGAGACAGTATGAGCAAAAAGTATTGAGTTATTTACGTAACTTTAGAGAAGTTGCTAAACTAGTTAAAGAAATTGTCAAGAAGTTTGATCCGGAAGTCCGTGTATATGTATTTGGGTCTGTTGTTACTCAAAGGTTTACTGGTGCAAGTGATATCGATATCCTGGTTATTACGAAGAATATCGATAGAAAGTATGATATGATGGTAGAGGTGTATAGAAGTACAGATGCACCTGTAGAACTTCATATAGTAACACCTAAGCTATTTGAGAAATGGTACCGTAGATTTATAAATGATAAAGAATTGATAGAGATTTAACCATGCCATTCCTAGAACCCTCAACAATGCAAATAAATAGATTAAGCTAATATGGAATACTATAACATTTATCTCTAAATTAAAGCAATGCTAAAGATTTATATATCTAAAAAACTCTCTCTTTCTAGAGGGATATACAATGAATATTAATGAAACAGATAAAGATGTTGTTTTAAATGCTCTCAAAGACCTTAAAAAAGGTTCTATGGCTATGATGATAGCACAAATTCTATCACTAATACTAACAGTTATATTAGTAGCAACAATCTTTCCATTAATCTATATGTATCTAACAGCCACTACAGCGCCAACAATACAGACAATGCCTTTTAGAGGTCTTATAGCTATAGTTATTATTACTACAGGTATATTTGGTTTAGCATCTCTCATATTTACAATATATGGAATCTATCTAAAGTTTATTCCAGGCTCAAGCAAATTAAAGAAATGGAGAGATGAATTCTCAACCCCTTCAACACTTATGAAAATAGGTTATATAGGTGGGTTAATACTTATCGTAATTGGTATAGTTGTTATGGTTATACTAGCAATTATTTTGCTTCCTTCAATAGGTAGAGGGGTCTTTTCAACTCCTATGAATCTCCTTAGATTTTTATCACCATTATTTGGAGGTTTAGCAATAACTATGATAGGGGGGTTGCTATGGCTTATTGGTGTTATTGGGATGATAATACTTTTCTTTAAATTAAACAGCATTTTTGGTGAAACATTGTTATTAATAGTAGCTATAATCCTTATAATAACAATTATCGCTGGATTGTTAGCAGCTATACCATTTATAGGAATATTCATCAGTGTAGCTGCTACTCTATTGCCATTAATAGCTTGGATATTAGCCTATATAGGTATAGGAAATATAATAAAGAGGTTATCAGCTACATAAGCATTGTTATCTATGTCACAACAATATAATAGCAAATAAATTGATATGTTATTATAGTGCTTTCATTTTAATCTTGATATTAAATTTATAGAGATTATCAATAAATATAATATAATATTGAAACCTTGATATATTTTTAGTATTTATTATAGTGTCAGAATCTCTAACCTTCTTCATCAATCACAGAGGGTCCCATTCATCATCCTTACAAAGTATATAATTCAATATCTAAGTTTAAAATGTTGTTTTATTTCAATTATATTTTATAGAAGTGAAGCTATAGATGCTTTATTAGATTCTTAGCTTCTTCAAATCCCTTTTTCTTTCTATAACTTGTTCAACAACCTTTATATCTAGCATTTTACCAGAATATAGCCTATCTTTTGAAATCGATAAAGATTTTCCACAGTAGGGGCATATACCCATATAGAGATTTACGATATCATTTATAGATCTCATACCTGTTGAATCATCATTGAATCCTGTTACATAGTAATATAGAAGCTTTCCACAGCTTGAGCATCTATACATAATAGGCATTTTCACACCGCAATTCTATGCCTAGAACTATATTTCTAGATGTAAAGGGTTATTTATATTTATCTCTAGCTTCACTTAACATAGATAGATAGTCATCTATAGAGCTAGATAAAACCTGTAGAAGCTTCGACTTTGCATCAAATGTATAAAGCTTTTCTATAAGTCTTATAGTTACACCTCTAGGTGTTATAACACTATCCCTTATATCACTTACAGATCTATGCTCTAATAGTTCTCCAACACCTTTAAATATAGATGAGGCGGCTTTCTTAGCAATAAAATATGGTATACCTGCTTTAAGAGCTGCTAATATAAATACATCAGCTATTTCAGCTATTAAAGCAGGTGTTGATGCAGATATAAGTGTGAGAATATCGAGTGTATCTTCATCAACCCACACAACATCTCCTAAAAATCTAAACAGCTTCTCGACATCAGAGTCTTTCTCGCCATGTGGGGTGAGTGCTATAAAGCCTCTATTAACCTCTACAGCAATATTTGGCATAGCTCTATATACATAGGATTTAGGTAGATAGCTCTTAATTGTTTTATAAGGAACTAGAGCAGCTATAGACACTATAACCCTATCAACGCTATTAGAAGAGATTTCACTCAAAACCTTCGCTACATCACTTGGTTTTACAGCTATTATAGTGATATCGCTATTTAAAACAGTTTCAATATTGCTTGACATTGTCTTTAAGCCTAGTTCTCTAGCGTTTTGAAGAGCTTCAGAACTCTTGTCATATACCATAATATTAGCTGGATTTACACCACTGTTTATAAGACCTATTGATATGGCTCTACCCATTCTTCCAAAACCTATTATCCCAATATTTAAAGCCATAAATCGCTCCCTAGAATAGCTATAGTAGAGCAGAAACTCTTTTATTTTTGACCTGCTATAGAGCTTTCTATAGGTATATATCATGTCGCTAAATCCACCATCTCTAAAAATGTTTAGAAACATTATCGCATCTCTTCGTGGTGAAGCAGGTTTTAGATATATAGCAAAGGCTAGGGAGTTGTCTAAGGCAGGTTTCAAGGTGATTAACTTTGGTGTTGGACAGCCAGATGTACCAACGTTTAAACACATTGTTGAGGAAGCCAAGAAGGCTCTCGACAATGGCTTTACAGGATATACTGAAACTCAAGGGATACCAGAGTTAAGAACAGCTATAGCTGAGTATCTAAATGATAGATATGGCGCAGATGTTAAAGGGGATGAGGTTATAGTTACACCTGGTGCAAAACCAGCTATATTTCTAGCTATTGCTGGATATATCGAACCTGGTGATGAGGTTATAGTTCCAGAACCCTCTTTTCCAGCATATCCAGAGATTGTTAGATTTCTTGGTGCTAAGCCTATATATGTTCCATTAAAATGGCTTGGAGAGGATAGAGGTTTTGAAATAGATGTAAATGCCATAGAGAATGCAATAACATCTAAAACAAAAATGATTGTTGTAAACAATCCGCATAACCCTACAGGAGCCGTGTTTACAGCTAAGGAGATTGGTGAGATATATAGAATAGCTGTTGATCATAAACTTCTTGTTTTAGCTGATGAAATCTACGACAACTTTCTCTATGATGGGGCAAAGCTAAAGTCGTTTATAAGCTTCTCTGATTGGAGAGACCATGTGCTTTACATAAACGGCTTCTCAAAGACGTTCTCAATGACTGGGTGGAGACTTGGATATCTTGTAGTTAGAAGTGAGATAGCATCTAAAATAACTAGGCTAGCTGTAAATATATGGTCTTGCGCTACATCATTTGTTCAAAAAGCAGGTATAGCTGCTTTGAAAGGTTCATGGAAACCTGTAGAAGATATGATAAAAATGTTTGAGAGAAGAAGAAACATAGCTGTAGAAAAGCTTAGAGAGGTTAAAGGTGTTGAGGTATGGTCAAGTAGAGGGGCATTCTATCTCTTTCCATATATAGGTAAAATACTGAAATCTCTAAATATATCATCAGAAGAATTTGCAGAGAAGCTTATTGAGAAAAAACATGTAGCTGTACTACCAGGGTCTGTATTTCCTGAGAAAGCAGGTTCAGAGTTTATTAGGATAAGCTTTGCTCTTAATGAAGAAGCTATTGTTGAAGGTGTTAAAAGAATAAAAAGCTTTGTAGAGGAGATGATGAGCAAGGGATAAAAAGACTAGCTTTGTGTTTTCAATATTCTTCTTTTTCTAGGCATAACAACAACTCCATCTATAGATTTATTGTTTAAATAGCATTCAATGGCTTCAACAACGGCTTCATCCATACCTTTAAGAGCTTCGTATGTATATGCCCCTATATGAGGTGTTATTATAACATTTGGATATTTCTGAAGTGGGTGCTTCTCATCTATAGGCTCACCTTCAACAACATCAAGAGCTGCTGCAGCCACCTTCCCCTTCTCTATATATTCAATAAGTGCTGATGTATCTATGAGCTCTCCTCTAGCTGTGTTAACTATTATAACACCATTCTTCATTTCTTCAAATGCTTTTCTATTAATTATATGCCTTGTCTCTTCAGTTAATATTGTATGTAGTGTTATTATATCGCTTTCTCTTAGCAAATCCTCTAGTTTTTCTACATATATACATCCAATTCTCTCTACATATGCTCTAGATACATATGGATCATATACAAAAACTCTAGAGTTGAATCCTTTTGCAAGGATAGCAGCTACTCTAGAACCAATGTTGCCAAAGCCTATAACACCTACTGTAAGACTTGAAAGCTCTTTACCTACATATTTTGCTCTTTCATGCCATCTACCGCTCCTTACACTATTTGCAGCCTCAACAACTCTTCTAAGTGCAGCAAGCATCAATGCTATTGTAAGTTCAGCTACAGCCTCTCTCTCCCTCCATCCAGGAACACGAGCAACTATAACACCATGCTCTTCAGCAGCCTTTACATCTATATTGTCATAGCCTATACCATGTCTAACAATCATAACAACATCATTGTTATTTTCAAAAAATTCTCTGCTATAGAACGGAGTAACGCTTGCAACAATGAAATGTACCCCCTTAAGCATCTCAGCAAGTTTCCTTCCATCTATATCTCTGGGAACATCAATTTTTACAACATCTCCTAATCTCTTTAACTTTTCAATTGCATCTGTATATATTCCAAAAGACTTTGAATTCACAATAGCTATCTTTATATCCATCAAAATCACACAACAAAATATTCTCCAACAACAGATTCAAGAGATTTTCTAAGCTCTTCAACCTGTTTGCTGTTAAGTCCTTCACGCATCTGGATAGGTGGATACCCAGGATCTATACCTCTGAATCTCAATACCTCTCTTAAAAGCTCTTGGGTCTCTAAACCAAATTTTGCCAATATCCTCCTAACTCTAACAATCTTATACTGTAGCTCAACTGCTTTGCTATGATCACCACTTTTCACAGCCTTATAAAGCTCTACAGCTATCTCTGGAAAAACATTCGATATACCACATATATGTGCATACATACCTATAGCAAATGTAACATAGAGAAAGTTATCACCTGCACCACCTATAAAGTAGCTTGACCCAAACCTCTTAACATATTCAATCATTTGCTCTATATCGTAGCTTGTATCCTTTATACCCACAACTGCAGATACCTCCCTAGATATATATTCAAAGTCATCTGGCGATATATTGTAGCCTTGTCTACCTTTATTATTATATATAACTATATCTACATCGGCTTTGGAAGCTATATAGCTAAAGAACTCTACCAAACCTCTTTTAGTAGGCTTATGATATATAGGGCCAACAACGCTAACAACTCTATAGCCAAGATCTTTTGCGGCTTTGGCTAGATTTGTTATGGATTCGATGTCGGCGCCACCAACATGTGGAAGAAGAGAAAGTCTATTATTTGAAAACTCTATAGCGTATCTATAAACCTTCTCTTTAACAGCATTAGACAATATAACGCCTTCGCCATAGGTTCCTGTTAAGAATAGTGCATTTACCCCTTTACTTATTTGAAATTCTATCATAGCCTTAATACATTCTGTACATAAATCATTATTTTTTGTCAAAGGCGTTAATAATGCTGTTAATATACCTTCAACTCTATACCTCATATGTTTCACCAAAAAGAATATATGCATAGTCTTAACTAAAAACTTTAATAAAAATATATCGGTAATGATTCAAGTTAAATATTTAATTATGTAGCAACTATGACTAGCACTGTAGCAAGTCTCTAGATATAGTGATTTGAAATGTTTATATCTATAGATATAGGTACCTCAAGTATCAAAATCATTCTCTCAAATCCTAATGGAGAGATAGTGAAGAGCTTTAGAGATGAAATACCTCTACATATTCCTCAACAAGGTGCAGCTGAACATAGCCCTAATGAAATTTATCAACTTGTTTTAAAGGGTGTTAAAAGTATTGTAAAAGGGTTTGAATCTAGTATAGAGGCTATAGTCTTTAGTACTTATCTCCATGGTTTAGGAATGCTTGATGCCGGATTTAATCCTATTTCAAATATATTAACACATCTTGATAGTAGAGCAGGTAGAGTGCAGAGTTTATTGGAAGAACATGGTGTAGAGCTTTATAGAAGAACAGGATGTCCACCGCTATTCATTTATCCAATTGCGAAGATCTTATGGCTTCAAAAAACAAGTGGTTTAGATGTTAAATACATTTCTTTTCTAAAGGACTATCTAATCTATAGATTTACATCACAAAAATTCTTTACAGTGGATTATGGTGTTGCATCTGGAAGTGGTCTTCTCAATATATATTCTCTTAGGTGGGATGATTATGCTTTGAGTATTGCTGGGGTGGATGAGAAGATGCTACCAGAGGTTGTTGAAGGGGCTAAAGTCTTAGAATATATGTCTTTTCCAGAGATCGGGCTAAGAGATAAGGTTGCATTGGTTTTAGGATCTTTTGATGGTGCTCTTCAAAACATTGGATATTCTATATATGGCGATGAAGCTATACTCAACCTAGGCTCTACAGCTGTTTTAAGAATTCTTTCAAGAAATGTGATTCTCGATAGAGATAAGAGAATGAGGTTCTTTTGCTATTATGCAGCAGATGGATATAGGGTTGTTGGAGCCGCTTCAAATAATGGTATGACAGCTTTAGAGTGGTTTAGAAAGGTGTTTCTAGATAACATTGAGTGGTCTTTAATAAACAGTATTGTAGAAGGTGTTGAGCTATGTAGCAACAATGTTGTTGTGCTGCCTTTTGTAGCTGGTGAGAGATTTCCATATAGATCGCCATATCTCTCATATATTGTTGTAGGGCTGGGGCTGTCTCATGAAAAGAAACATGTTGTGAGAGCATCATTAGAAGGAATAGCATTTGTGTTAAAGGCTATGGCCAAGGCTTTGGAAGAGAACGGACTATCTTTTACCGTAGCTCACTGTGCAGGTGGTGGATGTTCTATAGAAAGCTTAGTTAAAATTGTAAGCCAATCCTTATGCAAATCTATAGCTATATATGATGATAATATAGCAAGAAATGCCTCATCTCTAGGAGGGGTTGTAGTAGCTATGAAAGCTCTTGGCTATGGAGATAGCATATCAAAAATATTGCTAGATTCCATTGCTAGATCTAAAGCTAGGGTTGTTGAACCCTCTAAAAATCTATGTTTAATCTATGATAGATGCTTCACTAGATTTGAAACACTTGTAGAAAATGTTATAAGGATGCTTTCCCCTAATGGGGATAAAGAATGAGGGTGTTGTCAATAGATATTGGTACCACAAATATAAAGCTATCTCTTGTAGATATATCTATAGAAGATTATCAGATGAGATTTATAGAGAGTATAAATGTTGATCAGATGTTCATTAAAAATGAAGTAGGTTCTGCTGAACACATACCACAATATATAATATCTACTGTTGATAAGGGTATAAAACATATAGTTAAATCCCATGGAGCTCCAGAAGCAGTTGCATTGGCGACTTATCTTTTCGGGCTTGCATTAATGAATAGATCAAAAGGCCTTTTAACAAATATATATACATGGGCAGATGAAAGAGCGGTTGAAGTTGTTAAAGAGATTAAAGAGCTTGGTGTAGAGCTTTATAGAAGAACAGGATGTCCGCCGACACATATCTATGCTCTTCCAAAGATTCTATGGTTAAGAAAGCATAGAAAAGAAATTGTACAGGAGGCTGATCTATATCTAGATCTAAAGTCTATAATTACAAACCATTTTCTACATAGAGCCATTACAGATATGTCTTCAGCTTCTGGAACCTATCAAATGTTTAATATATATTCTCTTAGGTGGGATGATTATGCTTTGAGTATTGCTGGGGTGGATGAGAAGATGTTACCAGAGGTTGTTGAAGCAGACTATGTAGAGTATATACCATTGGATGTTACAGCTGAGCTGAATATATATGATAGAATACCATTGGTTATAGGATTATTTGATGGTGCTTCGATGATATATGGATTAACTGGTGGTAGAAGCAATATAGCTGTTGCCAATCTTGGTACAAGTGCAATGATTAGAACAGTTATAGAGGAGCCTATTATCGATAATATTAATATGATGAGGTTTCAAACCTATTATTTCTATAGAGAAAAGTGGCTTAGTGGAGGAGCTATAAATAATGCAGGTATAGCACTAAACACACTTATAGATATATTGACATCTGGTTTAGAGGTTGATAAACAAAGGCTTCTTAACGAATTATATAACTATAGATTTAATGAGGATAGAAAACCACTATTTTTACCACTCATATATTCTGAGAGAATACCGTTTCTTAAGACAGATATAGGGGGGAGTATTATCGGATTAAAACCAGATGTAAAGACTTTAGATATAGTTGCTTCATGTATCGAGGGAATAGCAATGCTTTTGAAGGTTATATGGGAAGCACTTGAAGACAATAATATATCTATAGATGATGTTAGAGTTGGTGGGAAGCTCTCAGGAATACCATTTGTTAGAACAATGCTTGCAAATCTTTTTAATAGAAAAACGATATGGACAGATATTGTAGATGTGTCCCATTTAGGTAACGCTCTCTTAGCAGCTACATCTTTAAGATATTCATCAGCTAAGCAAATCAGAGATTTTATAGATTATGCAATTGCGAAGATGTTTATAATACCTGAAGAGAAGTATGTAGAGAAATATAGAGAAAGATATCAAATATTTAAAAAATATCTATATAGTCTATATAGTTCGTAAACCTTTATCTAAAAATAAGATATTTTCTATTATATAATATAAACATGTGTTTATAGCATTGAAAGTAGGTCTCTTAAATTGTTAAATGATCTCTTTATAGATTCTATTGGTGGTTTATATGGGTATGTCTCCTGTTCAATTATAATCCACTCGGTTCCGCCATAATCCTTCAAAACCTTTAATATATCTACCCACTGTACATCACCTTCTCCAATAACTACCTCAAAACCTTTATGGATATCCCTCAACTCTATAGCTTTCTTCTTTGAATATTCTTTAGCATGTATCGTTACAGCTCTTCCTCTGTACCTCTTAACAACATCTATAATATCATTGTTATCGATTTGCGCTGAAAGAGCATTGCCTATATCTAGCTGCATTATAACATCTGTAGATGTTCTGCTAAATATTATGTCCCATGGACATTCACCTTCAACCTTAGTAAATTCTATGGCATGGTTGTGATAACCTATCTTCATTTTGTGTGGACTAAGCTTTTTAGCTAGGTTATTTAAGAAATCTGAGAATTTTATCCAATCGTTTTTTGTTCTTCTCATTTCTTCGGGAAGGGCTGGTATAATGAGATATC
Source organism: uncultured Ignisphaera sp. (assembly GCA_964447975.1). Classification (GTDB taxonomy): domain Archaea; phylum Thermoproteota; class Thermoprotei_A; order Sulfolobales; family Ignisphaeraceae; genus Ignisphaera. Next base: position 12,156 of record CAYUUS010000025.1, read on the forward strand.
TATTCCCAAGAGTAGCATTAAATGATATTGTTTTATCTATTTCCAACTCACTAAAAGCTTGTATAGGGATATGGGCGCCTGCAACATCAAGTCCAACCTTATATAAGGTCTCTCTTAATTCATCTGGATCTCTTCCATAAAACCCAGCAAATTCAACACCTTCAAAACCTATATCAGCTATCTCTCTAAGTACATCGTTAAATCTTTTTTGAAGATCCTCTCTTAAAGAATATAGTTGAAGAGCTATGCGAAAGGCCAACACATCCACCTGATCTAGATGTTTAAACACTATTATTCTTAGCGAAGCATTTTAAGTTTTGCTTTTTGTATCATAAAGATGATCCATACAGAGTCTTCTCGACATGCTTTTGTCTATTATTCTGAAATTGCGGTATAGTATAAAGCATTTAGACTTAAGGGCTCGGGTTTTCTTTATTAATATAAACTATGTTTTCGTTTTGGTAACTTCCTCTATAGGTATATCTAGTTGTTTTATCCATGTATATAAATATAAGCTGAGCTATTTGAGCATTTACCTCAATTTCTATTCCATTTAGATTAAAAACCACCATTAGACCTTCGCCTCTTCCATTGTATCCAGGATCCCATACAGCAGTATATATTGTTGCACCTGCTCTTAATAGTGTTGACCTTGGTATTGCTAATGCAATTGTATTTTCCGGGACCTTTACAACTTCCTTGTATCGTATTTTATAAGCTCCAGGTTTAAGTATATAGAGGTTTTTTTCATTCGGCTTAATCTCGTCTACTTCAGGTAGATTTTTAGTGTTTCTATATAGTCCACCTCTACCCTTAAAGGTGAAGACTTTATCTAGATGTAGCTTTAAGCCGCTACAATCAATATCGTCTACACTAAGGTTGAAAATGTTTAAAAGTGTTTCAGGTGATAATATCACTGAAGCTCCCTAAAAATATCTTTATTATGTAAATTTTAAAATTGTAGCCTCTATTTCTTTAATGGGCAACGGTCTTTGTTAAATATCTTGGTGTATCAATAGGTCTTCCTAGCAACACACCTAGTCTATATGCCATAAATTGCAATGGTATAGTTGTGATAATTGGTACTAGGTATCTTTCAACACTAGGTATACGTATCTTAGCTACCTGTGTTAAGCTGTCTAGATGTTGGTCTGTTTCAAAGCCTATAGCAACTGTCTTTGCACCTCTATCAATTGCAAGTTGGATAAGGTTGTAGGTTGAGGCTATCGCGGGTCTCTCAAAAGGAACTATAAATATTGTGAATATACCTTCTTCTAGTAGAGATTGTGGACCATGTCTAAACTCGCCTGTTTCCACACCTTCAGCATGGATGTATGCCGTCTCTTTAAACTTTAAAGCTCCTTCTAATGCTATTGGATATGTTATACCTCTTGATGTTATATAACCACTTCTACATTGTGCTATATATTCAACAGCTTTTGAAGCTTCAGCATCTATTTTATGCATATAGCTTAGCAGCATTTCTCCTAAAATCCATAGCTTTTTAACCCCATCCCTATATTCAGATTCATGAATTTTGCCAATATGTTTTGCAGTATATAATGATACTAGATAAAGAAGTGTAAGTGTTGATGTAAATGTTTTTGTAGCTGGGATAGCCACTTCAGGACCTGCTGCAACAGGTAGGTAGAGGTTAGATAGATTAGCAAGCTTGGAACCTATATAGTTTGTTATACCCATAATAGTTGACCCTCTAATTTTGGCTTCAAATACAGACTGTATAACATCCCCTGTTTCACCTGACTGTGAAATAGCTACTACAACTGTTCCTGGAGAAACATTGTCAACATAATAAAGTGGAAACTCAGCAGCGCTTACAACAATTGAGTTTACTCCAGCAAGTTCAGAGAGATAATATGAGGCTATCAAACCTGCATGAAGGCTTGTGCCATTGCCTATAATAAATATGTCTTTAGCATCAGAAATAAGTCTTGCAGCAAACGAGAGATATTTTTCTTGTATTGATGACAATGTTCTTAGAATTGAATATGGTATCTCATAAATTTCTCTAATCATGTGATGTGGATATCCATCTTTATCAATATACTTTACATCTATATCTAGGTTTTTAAATGGCTTATCTATTCTACTTAATTCTGAAACACTATAAACCTCAACACCATTTTCTGTAATTAAAGCTACATCATCTTTACCTAACTCAATGTATTTATCTGCAATAGAATAAAGCATACCTCTACTCGATGAAACAGCAAACAGCTTATCTGAGACACCAATAAAAATGGGTTGGAGTGATGTATAGACAGCAATACAGCTGCACAAACTATTTAATATAGCGAGACTATAGAATCCATAGAGTTTTTTAATAGTGTTTACCAAAGCTTTTAAAAAATTAGGTATATCTTCAAATTCCTCTTCAAATAAATGAGCAACAATCTCAAAATCGCATCGCGAAACAACTCTATGTCCTTTGTAAATAACCTCATCTCTTAGCTTCTCATAGTTTGCAATAGAACCATCACCAACAACCGCTATAATGTTTTTGCAATCGCTATGGGGCTGGGTATTCTCTATATGAGGTTTGCCATGGGTAGCATATCTAGTATGGCCTAATGCAACCCAGCTATAGAGTTTGTTTAACCCATACCTCTCTACTAAAACATCAATTCTTGTAGCATCTTTAAATACCTTAACAGTTTTATCAACAGATATAGCTATACCACTTCCATCAAAACCTCTATACTCAAGACCTTTAACACCTCGAACCACAATATCAACAACATTATCTTTTCCACGTGAAATAGCTCCGAAAATCCCACCCAAGATAACCACCTAAACTATTAATAACACTATCCAATTATAAAGCTATATATTTATCGAGATCTTTGGATATAAATAGCCAGATTGATATCCTAAGATACCTATAGCAATAGATCTTCTAATACCATTCAATACAAACTCTTTATCATAGCCCAGCACCTTAACCATATATCTAAGTAGATCTGATGCCTTTATAGAACCAAACTCTCTAACATGGTTTACAACCTCTCTATATATCAACATAACATCTTCTGGAATCTGTGATTGGTATACAGAATTACCTTTAATGTTTATCAATATCACTTCATCTTCATATATATTTAACAAGCTATATGTAGCCTGGTCAACTCTTTTAACTCTATAAATACTCCACCCAGCATTTCTAAGCTTATTAAGAAGCCGAACCCTTTCTACAAATGCGAAAAGCTTATTAGCATTAACAAAACATCTCAATAAATTATCTGCTTCAATATTGCTTAATATTATGACATAAACATTAGAGTTATTTAAACATGTAAAACTATTTAGAAACTCAACGTTTTTATATTCATCGATAATCTCTTTAACTAATTCAGGCGAAACTTTATAAGAACATATCACTATCCCTTTCTCGGCTATAGAACCTACTAACTCATTAATTATATTTAAACCAAGTAAAATATTGAAGTTTATATATGGTGAAACCAATATAGCTCTATTCTTATTAACGAGATTTGTAAACATAAAGCTAACCCTATTTTAGTTATTTTTACTACATTAATTTTTGAGAGTATAGTAAAAGATATTGAATTCAATAGCTATATAACCCAATGTTCTATTGTTTCGCTTTCTCATTAAACATTTTATATAGTCTTTCAAGTGCTTTTCTTTTAATCTTAGCATCTATTTTTGCCTCTTCTATAGCCTCTTCAAGAAACTCTATAGTCTCTTTCATAACATTAAGCTTTATAGGATATGGCACACCATCTTTACCCCCATGTGCATAAGAGTATATAAATGGATCAAATGGATGTGTAACAGGGTCTTTGGAAGAGGGCTTCTCCCCATATATTATATCAGCAATGAGTGTTAGAGCTCTTATTGTTTCAGCTCCTACACCTCTTAAGATGAGAAGCTCTTCAAAATTAGATGGTTTAATTTCAGCTAGTTTATGAAGCGTTTGCTCTATTCTATTCATATTAACAATAGGTCTATAAAGCAAAGGGTTTTCCCCATGGTTTATATCCCTATAGATTAACCCGTCTCTACCACTAGATTTTCTAAACCATTGCTCAAGAGATTTATTCCCTTTAAGCATGCGATTTATGTCAGCTATATTTTTTATCAATATATTTGGAGAAGTTGAACTAATTGTATCTATTATCACCTTTCTAACACCTTTAGATGTGTAATCGATGAGGTTTATAGCCCTGTTAATAGAATTACATGCGATACCACTATGAGGATCTTTCTCAACTGTAAGATTGTTATGTATATGATATCGGCGAGCCATCTTTGTATTGGTATTCATACCTTGTTGAACAACAGTCCATAGACTGTTATGTGACAATATAAGGCTGTGGATATATAGAGAGTAACCATCTTGTAATGCAATACCATCTATTTTAGCAGATAACAAGCTAATATATCTAAATACATCAGCATCAACATCACTATTCTTACTTAATATATTCAACTCATCTACAACATTTCTAGAGTCTTCACCTTTACCTCCAAGAACAGCTATACCTATATCGTTAAATGTATATATGTTAGCAAAATCTTTAAGAACATATAGAACAACTGTTGTAGAGCCGCTGCTATCCCAATCCATACCAATCACATTGTTAAACGCTTGAAACCATAGAGGATCAGACAATTTTTCCACAAGTTTTTCAGGTCCAAAAGCATCAATTATGTATAGAGCTATTGCCTTTCCAAGTCTCTTCATGTATTGTAAAAGGATTGGAGGCACATGGCCCTCGTGGAGAGGAAGCTCAGCAGAGCCTTTTATATACATATCTATCAAATAGGATGTATTTCTTAAAATATTTATAAATATTGACTCTTCAACAAAAATATTCGTTGACAATAATATAACTTTTATAGATTTATATCTCTATATATTTAGCGTGCTAAGGTGTTGATATTGATTATAGCACCTACAAAAATTGAAGATGTATGGCTATTAACTTTTGAATATGATGGTATTGCCTCTTTAGGGGGTTTGGGAAGAGCTGTTGCAATGTATGCAAAAGCGCTTTCTAAAGATGGATATAGAGTCACAGTGTTTATGCCTTCCCATGGCAGACATATGTCTAGAGATGTAAAGGGTTTTAAACCTATAGAAGAATTCCATGTTTGTGGATATAGAGTTGGTGTTGATGGTAATAGATATTGGTATTGTATAGGAGCTGAAGAGATATATATCGATGGTGTTAAAATTGTTTTGTTTAAGGGTCTAGATCCTGGTACAAGTAGATTTCTTGATGATTGGCATATATATGCCTATGCAGAGGAAAAAGCATGTCTATATTCCAGGGCTCTTATACATTGGATTGATAGATTTAACAATGTTCCTCATCTAATCCATGCAAATGATTGGTCATCAGCATTAGCTGGAGTAGCATTGAAGATATTCTTTGAGTTAAAGGGATATGCAATACCATTTGTATACTCAATTCATCTACTATCATGGAGATCATTTCCATGGCATTACGCCTCAAGTGAATGGTGCGGTCTACCCGATGCTCTTCACAGAATATGGAGATTTCATAGACATGAAACTGTAATTACGAGAAGCCTTTGGGACAGTGTATATGGAAACATCGATTGGTTTGCATCAATAGAGTCAGATATACTGGTATCTAATAGCTGGAGCTATATGAATGAGATCCTTAATCGCTTTGGTAGATGGATGGAGGAAAAAACTTTTGTTATACACAATGTAACTGACTGGAGTGTTAAAGATGTTGAGGCAAAGGTGGAGAGGGTATTTAAAACTAAAAGCCGTTCAGAAGTTAGAAAAATACTGATAAACGAGTTTCTTAGAAACTTAAAGAAAAGAAAAATAGGTGAGATTCATAGCTGTAGACTCCTTGTATCGGCAGCTGGTAGAGTTACATGGAGTAAAGGATTCGATATAATTGTCAATGCATTGGATTATATAGATAGAGATTTATGTGTAGTGATAATGGGTATACCTATAGGCGATATAGAATATGAAAGATTTTTATCTAGTATTGTTAGCAGTAGATGGGGTAGAGCATTAATTATATTAGATTCTGTTGATCAAGAGATATTGAAAACAGTGATATATGCATCAAATGTATTTGTAGTTCCATCGAGATATGAACCATTTGGATTAGTATCTATAGAAGCACAGTCACTAGGAACACCTGTGGTTGTTGCCTCTATTGGAGGACTCCCTGAAACAGTTTTAGATTTAAGGCATGATCCTATTAATGGCAGCGGCGTTGTGGTTTCAATAAATGATTTATGGAGTATGGGTGAAGCTATAAATGATATATCTATTTTAACAGAATTCACAGATACAAACGATATATCTGTCTTAAGAAACCTTAGAAGTTTCTGGGCTAAGGATATAGTCTATAGAAATCCCCAAATTGATTTAAGAGCCAATGCTATTAAATGGATAGATAGTAGATTTAGAGAAAATAGATTGAGAGAGTTATTAAGATCGTGTTATGAGAAGGCAAGAAACTATGCATATTATAGAGCATTATCACCACTATAAAACAAAGTCTCAGTAAACCTTATAAGGCAAACTAATAGCTGTTTAGCATCTATATGATGTAAGGCAATAGATATGGCATTGGCTATAGAGGTTAAGGGCTTAGTTAAAATCTATTCAAGGAATGTTATAGCTTTAAACGGTGTTGATCTAAATGTTGATGAAGGTAGTATTTTCGCTCTTCTAGGTCCTAATGGTGCAGGTAAAACCACGCTGATTAGAATTATAACTACACAGATTAAGCAGACAAAAGGCTACGTAAAAGTTTTTGGATATGATGTATCTATCTATGGATCTAAAGTTAGATCATTTATAGGCTATGTTCCTCAAGAAATGTCTCTGTGGAGCGATTTAACAGGATATGAAAATATGTTAATATATTCTAAGATCTATGGTATACCATCTAGCAGTAGAAAAAAGGTTATTGAGGAGCTTCTAGATTTTATGGATTTAAAAGAGGCCTCTAATAGAATGGTTAGAACATATTCAGGTGGTATGATTAGAAGACTTGAGATAGCGATAGCTTTGATGCATAAACCAAGGCTTTTAATTCTCGATGAACCTACAATAGGCTTAGATCCAGCGGCTAGAAAGCTTGTATGGGAGAAGATAACTGAATATCGAAGGGAATACAATATGACTATATTCTTTGCTACTCACTATATGGATGAAGCAGATAGATATGCAGATTTTATAGCTCTTATGAATCGAGGTAAAATAGTGGCTAGGGGTAGACCAGATGAACTTAAACAAAGCGTTGAAAGTGGGAAAATATCATTGAGACTATCTATAGATGGTGCAAAAGCTTTAGATATAATTGGTAAGCTAAGGGACGTCACTATATTGGGTGTTAATGGAGATATAGTAGAATTTTCAACACCAAACATACCACATGTTTTACCAAAAATCTTAGAGGAGCTATATCAAAACAGCTGTAAAGTTTATGAGGTAAAGATACATGAGGCAACACTTGACGACGTCTTTATAAAGCTTACAGGTAGAAAGCTTGCTGAGGAGGAAGAACATGGTAGATATAGGGATGTGGTTGCTATGAGAAAAATTATTAGAAGGGTTAGCTGAGATGTATATAGAACTCAAGAATATCGCTGTATCTATTCTAGCTATGGCTGAAATGGAGCTTAGGAGACTTAGACATGACCCTCTTGAAATCATTACTAGAGCTGTTCAGCCAATTCTTTGGATAACAGTATTTGGTGTTATAATGGCTAAAGCCAGAGCATTTTCAAGTGTTGAAGACTATATATCTTTTATCACACCAGGTGTGATATTACAGTCATCAACATTTATTGCATTAGCCTATGGAATTTCCCTGGTATTTGAAAGAGATCTAGGTGTGTTGAAGAAGCTGCTTACATCGCCAATACCTAGAAGCTCTATAGTTATTGGAAGAGCAATTGCAGGTGGTGTAAGAGCTTCAACACAATATATAATAGTTCTCATATCAGCTGTGGCTGTTGGTGCTAAAATAATCTATAATCCTCTAAATCTATTGTTAGGCTATATACTTCTTATATATGGCTGTATAGGCTTTACAGCACTATCTATGATATTGGCTATAACCATGAAAACACGTGAAAGGTTTATGGGGATAATAGGGGCTATAACCATGCCTTTATTCTTTGCAAGCAATGCTCTATATCCTATAGAAGTGATGCCTGAAGGTATAAAACATCTTGCTATTGTAAATCCCTTAACATATGTTGTAGATATACTTCGAAAGCTACTTACTTATAACTCATATGAGATTCTAGCTGATATAGCTATAATATCTATTTTTGTTTTAATATCAATAGTAGTAGCTATAAAGATGCTGAATAGAATAATAGAATAGATATTTTAAATATGGAATAAAAACCTGTTTTGAATTCTAATGAAATAATTTATTTTGCTGAAACATATCTATTTTTTCTTATCATTGGAGGCTCAAACTTATCTTTAATAAGATATCTTTCAATATAGTCTATAGCTTTATTTCTTTTATTTTGATGCTCCTTCAAAAACCTTGATACTCTTTCACCTAGTTCAGCCTTACATTCACCGCACAATAGCCTACCTCCTTTACATGCATAGTATCTCTCAAGCAATTTTTTATCGTCTTCCTCAAACATCATCTCATACATTTTATAGATGGGGCATATATCTGGATTGCCACCAAGTTTCCGTTGAAGCTCTGCTGTTGCTTGTCCACCTGTATAAGCCCTTAATACTTTGCTATATGCAGTTTCAGGTGGATCTGTGGTGTATATAGCTGTTTCTGGTTTTGATGAAGACATTTTACCTCCAATGCCAAGCCCTGGAAGGAGTTTGCTATGGATTTGAGAAGGCTTTGGGTATCCTAGCGATGTAGCGATATCTCTTGCGATTCTCCAATATGGATCCTGGTCAATACCAGCAGGTATAAGTACTTCAACAGGTTCTCTATATAGCTCAGATGGTAGGAATGCTACAGCTATTTGTAGTACTGGGTAGAATATCATGCCAACATTTGTAGAGTCTGTAAATCCAAATGTAGCTCTCTGTATAGAGAATGTAATTTTCTTTGCAATTTTTATAGCTATTGGATATAGAAAACCTATATCCTCTGAATCTATTATTACATGGGTCTTTCTATAGTCTAAACCAAGAGCAGCTAAATCAAGTATATTTTCATAGGCAAGGTTATTAAACACCTCAAACTCTTTTTCCTCACTATGCCAAAACTTTTCATCGTCTGTCATCTGAAAGAACAGCTCTAAACCAAGTTTATCTTGAAGCCACTTAGTGAATATCCATGGAAGTATATGGCCAAGATGTGTATTTCCAGAAGGTCCTCTACCGGTGTATAGTGCACATCTCTTGCCAGATCTATACGACTCTAAAAATCTATCGAAATCTCTATGGGAATAGAAAACCCTTCTACTTATCAATATATGTAGCTCGTTTGCAAGGCTTTTTAGCATATCAATTTCATTTTCAGTTAAAGGCTTTGCCCCAAATATCTTTACAAGTCTATCATAGTCAACAAAGGCTTCTGCTTCCCATGGTGTAACAGAGGCTGTGCCTAGCTCCACAAAAACTTGTCACCTATATGATATATCGTGTTATATATTGTTGCTTTGCTTAATTTAAAAAGTTTATAGTAATGATATAGATGTGAATCTTTTCAACAATATATTTACTCCTAGAAAAAGCAATAGTATTCCAAACACCATTAGCATTGCTCTATATCCTTTTTTCCCAGTTATCGCTATACCTCTTTTCCCAGCTTCAGCTATCATTGATAGCCATAGAAAATCAATCCAGATATGACTAAAAAACATTATCATAACTCCAATAAAGCCTATCTCAAGAGCTAGCAGTATTAAGCTAAACCCTATACTTAACCACCACAATAGAAAGAATATATTTAGAGAAGTAAATAGAAATCCAATGGCAAATGCATTGCCTGTTCCCCTAACACCTATATCCCTAGCACCTACTTTGGGATTTGATAAAGATTCTCTGATAAGCGATAATGCAAAGAACATTAAAACACCAACACCAGCAACTGTAATTATATCTCCTATTAAACTCGATAGAATATCTCTAATAGTGTTCATCGCAAACGCTATTAATACAACATATGGTAATTCAAAAGACATATGTCCCAAAGCTACATATACACCTTTTCTCCAACCACCATTAACACCAAGAGCTATTGTTGCAAAGGTTAGTGGTCCTGGGCTCAAAGCACCAGATGGTGAAGCCATCAACGTCTGTATAACAACTGTATATATACTCAATGAGCTAGCCCCTCGGCATCTCTATCTGCTGAAATACTGCAATAATATGAAGAAACTCTGTTAATATATCTATTAGATGATGCACACAGCTCTCCTCATCATCAAAACCCTTCTCTCTACAGAATGCCTTAACCATATTCCAACCAACATCATCTTCACTTAAAATAGTGAGACAACCATTTTCAAATCTTTTAATAGATGATTTATATAGTGCTATCGACGCTCTTAAACTATTGAAAAGTTCTAGTAGCCTCACAATCCTATATCTAGATGAACATACATCAACGCCATACACATTGTTTAAAACAGCTCTTTCAACATTATCTATCTCAACAACGATTCTATTACCTTCATCTACACTAAACAAATTTTTTAGCTTCATAACCAACGCCGTTGCTCATACCTCTACAAAAATCTGTAGTAGGTTGAATTAAAAACCTAATGTATATAACCTACATACCTAGTACATAGCTGATTTACTACACATTTATATTAACTAAAAAGACCTTACTAATATTGATATAGAGCTATATAAGATAATATTGGTTGTTGATGTAAAACATAAGCTATTAAGAGACATGCCTATGCCGCTCTTGCTGAACTCCATAGCCATTGCTACTCTCAAGAACACTTTTAACAACTTCTCTATGTAGAGGAGTCTAGTAGCTTCTCCTCCATACCAAGTCCAGAGTCTTTCTCTAGTATTTTATACCCAATCGAGAGATATATACTGGTGAGAGTATGAATTTAACTAGGTGATTGTCTGTGCCTAGGCGTTGGTGCTATCGTTGGAGACATTGTGGAGTTAGGTTTCAGGTTGAGAGTAGCATGGATATTGAGAATATTTTTTATCTACCTGTAAAGCCTGCATCAGGGCTTTCAGTAGAGGGCTATGTGGAGCTCTACGATTATGAGATAGAGGCTTTTGCATTGGTGCATTACGAGGGTTTAACCACAGAGGAAGCTGCAGCAAGAATGAGGCTCTCCAAAGCCACTTTCTGGCGCATACTAGAACAAGCACGGTTTAAGTTGGCGAAAGCATTTGTTGAGCGTAAGCCAATTATGGTAGTGTCTCTGAAGCAGGGCTCTCAGAAGCCAGTTTAATAGTGAAATATATTTTATTATACTATGTACAGCAATACCAAAAACTTTATAAAGGTTTTGAAACATATTTCAAAGGTGGTGAGAAAATATGGGTTGGCAATGGCACAAACCCTATCCAGGGCATGGTCCATGGAGCAACCTACCTCCCTGGGAAAGACCTGGCTGGGTGCTTAGAGGCTGGGGCAGAGGCTGGTGCTGGTGGCTATGGAAACAAGCCTACTTACCAATGCCTTCACCATGGCTAAGTAGAGAAGATGAGATAAGATATCTTGAGGAATTAAAGAAGTACCTTACAGAGGTTGTGTTAAAAGAGATTGATAAGAGGCTTGAGGAGCTGAAGACAGGTAGGTAATAGTAGAATGCTCGGTAGTGATCTCGGTAACCAAGCGCTAGTTGTTGGAGCACCAGTTGTAAGTATTCACAACGAGTACTATCTGAGTCCTCACTTTGGAAGAGCACCTCTTTTCGCTTTTATACAAATCTCTAGCAATAGCTACAAGATTCTTGAGGTTGTGGAAAACCCTAATATAGGACATGGTCGAGGAGGAGGTAGGGCGATAGTAGAGCTTCTAGCATCACGAGGTATAAATGCTGTTATATTACTGGAGGTGGGCTATGGAACATTCTATATGTTGAAAGAGCATGGAATCAAGCTATATTATGTCCCAGTGCATAGGGTTGGTAACGAGCTTATTCCATTGAGTAAAGCAATAGAAATGTTTATGAATAGGCAACTAGAGGAGGCAGTAGAGCCAAGAGAACTATATTAACTTTCCCTAGCAGAAAGACAAGGTTTTTTATAAGGTATCTCCTTAACACTATATTTATTAAGTCATATGCTTATGAACAGCAAAGTATCTAAGAGGTTAAAGAAAAAGTTTAGAATAACTATTGCTATTGTTCACTGAGTTGCCTAGTACCTGCGAATTGCTTATTACACTAGGTAGAGATTTTGGTTTAGCAGGTGATCGAGTTGATGTGGTTGAGCTCTGGGCAAATACATTTTTATACTTTACCATCACTTTTATATTTATGGTGCAGGGTTTATGGAGTCTGTGAAAAGTGATGAATATATAAATTTTATATTAACTAGAAGAAGCATTAGAAGGTTTAAACCATTAGCTATAGATATGAATCTGATTAGGAAGATTCTTGATGTTGCTAGATATGCTCCCAGTGCTGGTAATAGACAGCCATGGATATTTATAGTTGTTACAGATAAAGAGGTTAAAGAGAAGCTTGCTAAGATACATAGATGGGCATATCCATTAGAAAACGCACCCCTAGGAATAGTAGTAGCATGTAACAAAGACATATCGCCAGAGTCTTACCAAGTTGACTGTACATGTGCTACTATGTATATAATGTTTGCAGCTCATGCCCTTGGACTAGGAACAGTATGGCTGCAAACCCTTAGAAATATAGATGATGTTCAGCAGATACTGAATCTTCCAAGCAATTATATACCTGTAGCAATGCTTGCTGTGGGTTATCCAGATGAGCAACCAGTAGCAAAGGCAAGAAAAGAGCTAAAGGATATAGCGTTTCTAAATAGATTTGGTGTAGCATTTCAATAATGAAGCAGCTAGATAACTGTTAATGGAATTCTATAATTTATGATTTGCAAAACTAGTTTTCAGTTCTGTATCTAACAATAATTTTTTATTTTTATAATTTTTGCTAAGTTACAGCATATTGTTGGATATTGATGTAAATGTTTTTCCTGTTTTAAAGCTCTTAATAGGGTTTTCTTTGTCTATCTTTATTAATAAAGAGATGTTCTTTTTATAAAGATTTATTATCTATCTAGGGATTTTATACTGTGGAAAAGTGATGTGTTGTGCCTATATCTATTGCTGTTGCTAATTATAAAGGTGGTGTAGGGAAAACTACATTAGCAAGTGTATTGGCTGCTACACTTGCTGAGCGCTTCAAGAAAAAGGTTATAATAATAGATGCTGATCCCCAGTCCAACATATCTGAAGTTTTTATCTCTTCTATAGATTTCGATAAAATTTCTTCCTATGCTAAAAATCAGGGGAAGGTTTTCTCGTTAGAGTGGATTGTAGGTTCAGGTGAGCCTCTTATATATAGCATTACTGAAAACCTAGCTATAGTACCATCAAAGCCTGAGTATATAGGATTGGCAAAGTTTATGATTGTACCTGCAGAGAGGATTCAGGAACTTAAAAAGGAAATGAATGAAAGGCTAAAAGATTTTGACTATATATTTCTTGATCTTCCACCTCAGATGTATGGACTTATAGGACCTCTTATAAAGATAGCGGATGCTCTTATAACACCTGTTACAAGAACAAGCTTTGCACTTACAGCACTATATTATCTAATTAGAGATATCAGGGGTATTCCACCAAATGAGAAACCACCTTTTTTAGGTGCTGTATTAACGAGATTTAGAAGAAATGAGACTCTAAATATCGAGATATATAGAAGAAGAATTAGAAGAGTTGTTGATGAAGCATATAGATCAATGGCAATGAAATGGGAGCTTGAAGAAAAGATATATTCTCATTCATTTAACAATATATTCTATGCACATCCAAAGCTTGCTGATATTAGAGCATTACCATTTGATGAAAGTGAAAATGTTAGAATGATTAGGGTTATTAGAGGTAAGGTAAGATATTCAAACCAGATACTATCTTTCGTTGAGCCTTTAACAAAGGAGCTAGAAGATAGAGTTAATATGGCTTTATCATAGATCTTTCTAAACTATTTGTATATCCTAGTTATTTTTAGCTACATGACAATATTAAATCTAGCTATTTATAAACTAAAAGCCTTTTCTTTAGGGTTGGGCTGTTTCGTAGTTGATGTTTATGGATTAGGTTTATAGGCTCTGATTCTAT
>CAYUUS010000026.1:0-23502 GCA_964447975.1 uncultured Ignisphaera sp.
CCCCCGCTACCAAGGGAACGGCCCCACCAAATATATTTAACGCTTATAAATTTCTCCACAGTTTAACCTACTATGTGATTGCAATGGGTTTGTATCAGGGCAGTGATTTGAAGAAGATATCTGGTGGTAGGAGGCATAGATTTAGAAAGCCTAGAAAATATGAAGTTGGTGGCTACCCTATTGAGACAAGGCTATATTCAAGAGATATTAGATATGTTGATCGTGTATTTGGTGGAAATATAAAGGTTAGGCTTAGATATGCCTCATATGCAAATGTGTTGAATCCAAAAACAGGGAAGTATGTCAAGGCAAGGATAACAGCTGTTGTTGAAACACCTGCAAATAGGGAATATGCTAGAAGAGGTATAATAGTTAAGGGATCTATTATACAGACTGAGGTAGGCAAGGCAAAGGTTGTTTCAAGACCTTCTCAAGATGGTATAGTCAATGCTGTTTTAATTGAAGAAAGCTCTAAGTAGAGAGGGTTATGAGTAAAGTATATAGGGTTTGGCTACACTACTTCGACTGTTCAATATCTAGAGGCTTTGGGAGAAAGGTGTCGAGGAATCTATGTGTAGATAGGCCATCGATAGACAAAGTCTTAGATATATGCAGAGCTCTAAATCTAAAATGTCAATATATAGAAGGCAAGAAGCATCCAAAGCACTGGTTTAGATATGCAGGGCTTATATCCATAGAGTATAGCGGTAGAAAAAGCGAGTTGGTAAAGCTAATAGCTAAAAGCCTTAGGGAAAAGAAATAAGCTTTACTAAGACTTTTTCTCTTTTCTACGCTCTCTAGGCTTTTCAACAGCTATTACACGTACACCAACACCAAAAAGCTTTCTAAGAACAGCATCTAGAAACTTTACATAGCCTCCCTTCTGACCAACAGCAGCACCTATAGCATCTTCATAAACCTTTATCTGTAGATTTGGCCCTGCAAAATCAGCTTCTACAACATGTTTCCATATCCATGAAGTTGGATGCAGAGCTCTTACAATCTCCTTAAAGTCTAGATTAAGCTCAACCCCACGAAGCTTAACGTTAAGCTCTTTTTCAACAGAGTTTATCCTTTCACCACCTTTACCAACAAGTCTACCCATATGACCCTGCTTAACAACAATTAAAGCATCTGGTACATGTTCAGCTGATATCTCAAAGCTCTTTTTAATCGAAGATATATCTAGAACTGTTACAACATCTGCATCAGGTGCCTTGATCTTTACAGCATCGTATATCTTTTTCTCTTCATCTGATATCTTTCTAGATCTAAGCTTATACTCTACCAAAAATCTAAGGCCCCTCTTAGCACCTTCTCTAACAATATCCTTTATACCTAGATCTACAACTCTAGACTTTTCCTCGCTTAGCAAAACCTCTCTAATAAGAGCTGCAGGGTCGTGTCCAACCTCTTTAAGTGCTTGGAAAATAGGGTCTCCAGCAACTATAAACCTGCTATTTCTACCAACTCTAACAATAGCCTCTATAATGCTTTCAGGCTTCATAGTCTGTATATCATCTAAAAATATTATGGAGTTATCAAATGTTCTTCCACGTAGATAGTGAGGATCTGCAAAAACAACTCTATTTTCATTCATCAAAGACTCAACCCTACTCCACTCTATAAATGGTGCAACAATATCTTGTAGATAGCTCTTCATAGTGTTTGTAAAAGCCTCTAAAGACCTCGCTATAGTTATCTCCTCACCTGTAACAACATCAACAACAGGTCTAACAACTATAAACCTGCTATACTCACCAGAGGCTACACTGTTGATGCCATATACTAAGCTGAATAGAGATTTACCTGTACCTGTAGGTCCGAAGAACCCAACAACCTCTATATTTCTATCCATCAAAGCTTTAACCATATCCTCTTGACCAGGTGTTAAAGGCTTTAACCTCTCCCAAACACTACTCACAGTATTCACCTCTCGACATATTAAACAATGCTATATCTCAAGTTCTTTAAAAGCTTTAAAAAGTCTATCTAATCTATTCTTACCCTCTACAAGAATATCATTAGCAACTTTAACTATGTGGCTAAGGTCATTTACAGCTATATGGTCTCCATCTCTTATTAGAAAAGGTGTCCAAACACCACTTACAGCTTCAACAACTATACCAGAGCTAGATATAGATATGACACCGCTATGCTTAAAGCCACATACCCTAAGAACGTTTAGAATCCTTTGGACATCTTCTAAGGAAAGCAGGTTGAAGTGTATAATAGGCCCGCTCACAACAAGCCAATATCTATAGAGAGGCCTCTTCTCAACAATTCCGCTAATCTCGGATGGTTTTATAGGGCTATGCTTTTTAAACAATATATATGCCTCTTCTCTAAGCCATGGATATAGAGAATCAACAACAACTATTCTACCGCTGCACGAACTCGATGTAAATATTCTTTTCTTTGAAAACACAAGCTTTACAAAATCAACTATATCTCTATCGACATACCCTATCTCTATATCCTCAACAAATCTTTTATATGCCTCTTCCCTCCTCTTAAGCCACTCACCAAAATCAACAGCCATAGAGATAAACCAGCTATATAGTCTACCTAGCTATTTTTGAAAGCTCTTCTCTAACAATAGAAGCCACGGTCTTTCCATCAACACGCCCCCTAAGCTCGGACATAACCTTGCCCATTATATATTGAAAAGCCTTGTCACCCCTCTTCAAAACCTCATCAATATTTTCTTCAATCTTAGCCTTAACAACTCTACGAATCTCATCTTCGCCAACTCTATGGCTCGACAACATAGATATATATGTTTTATAGTCTATAGATGGGTTTTGATAGAGGGTAGCTATAGCTATTCTTACAGAGTCTTTATCTAGATTAAGCTCCTTTACAGCTTTTGCAATCATATGGATATGCATATCATCAAGCATCATAAGATCTATGCCTTCCCTCCTAAGCTCACCAGCTAGAGATGTAAATATAGATGCCATAAGCTTTGGATCAACACCATAGCTATTAACAACCTCTTCATATATGTTGAGGTAATCGCTATGTATAAGCTGATATGCAAGTTCATGGCTAAGCCCATAAAGCTTCACAAAAGTGTTTATCTTCTCGTCAACGGATGGTGGTATAAATGCCTCAGACTCTCTAAGGATAGACCCATCGATTTTTATCGGGGGGACATCTGTCTCTGGATACATTCTAGCTGCACCTGGCTGTGGCCTTAGATAACGTGTTGTCCCATCTTCATTAGCTCCACGAGTCTCTTTAGGAATACCCATAACAGCATCTATACATCTCCTCTTAATAACATCAAGCGCTTTTAAAGCTCTATCAGATGTATCAACAACTATTACAAAAGCATCTACCTTATCTATATCTAGAAAACTAGATATCTCTTTAACCATATCCTCATCTATACCATATGCAGGTAGCTCATCGCTATGTATAATCCCCTTTACACCAGCCCACTGCCTAGCATAGTCAGCTAGCTCTGTACCGAAGCGCCTATTGCTCTGTAGCTCAACGCCTAGAAGACCAGAGAATTTTGGTAGCTTTAATGCATATGCCCTTCCACCACTCTTTATAGCCTCTGATACAATTCTACTTCTACTCTTGGAAACAATATCTGTAACATCAACAGGTTTCTGAACATCTATCTCATCTATAGAGACCCCTCTTCCAACAAGCTCTTCTCGAATCATTTTCAGCCCTACTAACCTCCTAACCTCCTCCTCAATAACCTTTGGGATAAGCTCAAGCCTTTGAACACCCTTAACCTCAATTTTAGGTGAGCCCTCTATAGATAGGTTTAAATCTTGTCTAATAGTCCCAATACCCCTCTTAACCTTTCCAGTAAATCTAAGCATAAGGCCAATCTTCTCAGCAACACGTTTAGCCTGTATAGGCGTCTTTATATCGGGTGCTGTTGAAATTTCTATAAGTGGTATACCAAGTCTATCAAGGCTATATGAAACAACACCACCACTCTCAGAAATCTTTCTAGCAGCATCCTCCTCAATAGCTATAGTCTGTATACCTATAGAGCCATCCTCATCAGAAATAAAGCCACCGAGAGCAACAATAGCTGTGCGTTGAAACCCTGTGGTGTTAGACCCATCGATAACAATCTTCCTCATCACATGAATCTCATCAACAATCATAGAGTTCATTGCACGTGCAATAGCTATAGCTATTGCTAGAGCCTCTCTATTAAGTGGATGTGGAGGCTCCTCATCAAGTTCAACAAGACACGAAGCCTCTACAGGCAATATATATTCAAATAGCCTTTTCCTCTGAAACTCAAAAGCTGCAGCAGCATCAACCTCTCCAAGCTCGCTTCTTGTAGCTCTAAGAAATCTTTTATACGATGGAGAAGCTTTAATAGTGTCTTCACTAACAATAGATGTAGAGCAGTTGCAGAAAAGCTTAGACTTTGTATTTAGCTGTTGATGAATCTCAAGACCAACTCTAAGGCCTAGAGCCCTATAGTCAAATTTGCTAGGTACGCTAAACGCAGCCTTCATTAAGATGCAACCTCTTAAAATTCTTTAGACTATACAGATTTATATCTTTCATTAGCAGAATCTATGATGCTGGCAAATAGAAAAGCTATATCGGATAGATCGAGATATTGGTGCTATGCCTTAGACTTTCTCGGTATAGACGATGGCGGTATAACTGTGGGTACTGGAAGCCCCTGAACCTTTCTCTGCGCAATCCAGTACTCACGTCTGTTTCTTATACGTGGAACTAGGTTTCTCTTAGGTCTTGGTGATATCTTTGGGGTTTGGCTTCTAACCTTTCCAGCTTTTGTTAGAGATCCGTGGGATGGCATTTTACATACACCTTTACTTAGTCTATAGATTGTGGAGATTTTTAAATTTATATATTAATACCAGATGCCAAGATAGTAGCATAGTTTATATTCTCCAGATTTTATTCTCTATTTGTAGGTGTGATGTGATGAGTAGCAGAATATTTGTGGCTGATACAACTCTAGGGATATTTGCACTTAATGAAGCTGGGGATATTGTTGAGAAGGTTTTGTATCCAAAGGATATAGGTAGAGTTGTAGAGGAGCTTTTGCCGCTTGCAGAGGGAAGGGTAAGCAACTCGCTAATGCAGCTTATAGATGCTTTAAAAACGAAGATGGATCTTGGGAAAGCTGTATTGGTTTTTGAGGACCCAGATATAGCTAGAGAGGTTGCTCAAAAAGGTTTCTCTACAGATGTTGCTATAGCTAGTGAGCCTGTATATAGATTGCGTAGAGAGTTGCCATCTATAGCTATAAAGCTTGGGCTTTTTAGCAATGAGCAAGAGTTTCTAGAGTATGTACATACCATATCTCTAGAGTTTACTAGAAGAAAGCTTAGGAGATATGCTCAGAAAAGAGACCTTTTAGCTGTTCAAGCTATTAGAGCTATAGATGATATAGATAAAACTCTAAATCTACTTGCCACTAGACTTAGAGAGTGGTATAGTGTCCACTTCCCAGAGCTAGACGACCTCTCTAAAGAGCATGAGGAATACGTTAAAATCGTTGCAAATATAGGTTTTAGAGAGTCTATGGATATAGACACGCTATCTAGAATAGGTCTTTCTGAGGGTAGGGCTAAAAGGATATATGAATCAGCTAAAAAGAGTATAGGTGCAGATTTATCTGAAATGGATATGTCTATAATACAGACAGTTGCAAATATATGGCTTGAGCTATATGAGCTTAGAGAAAAGCTTACAAACTATATATCACATGTTATGAAAGAGGTTGCACCAAATGTAACAGCATTAGTTGGATCTCTACTAGGTGCAAGACTGCTAAGCCTTGCTGGTAGTCTTGAAGAGCTTGCAAAGCTTCCTGCAAGCACTATACAGGTATTGGGTGCTGAGAAAGCCCTGTTTAGAGCTCTAAGAACAGGTGGTAGACCGCCTAAACATGGTGTTATATTCCAGTTTTCAGAAATTAGAAAAGCTCCGAGATGGCAAAGAGGAAAGATATCGAGGGCATTGGCAACAAAGCTTGCAATAGCTGCTAGAATAGACTTCTTTACAGGTAGATATGTTGGTGAAGAACTTAAAGCTAAGCTTATGGAGAGAGTTGAGGAGGTTAGGCAGCTTTATCCAAAGCCTCCAAAGAAAGAGGTTAAAGAGGCTAGGCCTCCTCGTAGAGAAGGTAGAAGAGGTAGAAGAGAAAAGGAATAGCTTTAAACATTATGATGCTATAGATATTTATATTCCATCTAGTGTATAGCTTACTATGGTGTATATAGTGTCACTCACATCTGTTGTTAAGCTATATGAGCATGACAGATATAGAAGGGTATATGTCGTTGAGCTAGAGGATGGAAGTACAAGGCTTGCCACAAAGAATCTAACACCTGGTAAGAGAGTATATGGCGAATATCTATTTAGAGTTGGTGAGGATGAGTATAGAGAGTGGAATGCATATAGAAGTAAACTAGCAGCGGCACTCGTTAAAGGTTTAAAAGAGCTTCCTGTAAAAGAGGCTCAGAGAATCCTGTATCTAGGAGCAGGCTCAGGTACAACTGTTAGCCATATATCTGATATAGTTGGGTTAATGGGTAGGATATATGCTGTAGAGTTTGCTCCAAGGGTTATGAGAGAACTTATAGTTGTTGCAGATGATAGAAGAAACATAGTGCCTATTCTAGAGGATGCAAGAATGCCAAGAAGATATAGATTTATTGTTGAGGAGGTAGACGGTCTATATGCAGATGTTGCACAACCAGAGCAAGCATCTATTGTGGCAGACAATGCTGATATGTATCTTAGAGATGGTGGATGGCTCTTGCTAGCAATAAAAGCTAGAAGCATAGATGTTACAGCAGAGCCTAGCGAGGTATATAAACGTGAAATAGATGTTCTTCAGGCAAGAGGTTTTGAAATAGTTGATGTAGTTCATTTAGAGCCTTTTGATAGAGACCATGCCATGGTATATGCAATATATCGTAGAAAAAGATAGAGAAGTAAAATAGATAACATTTTACATTTTTGTAATAAATTTTTTGGCTTTGTAACATGTATATATTATGGAATGGGTATAACATATGTATTGTGTAGATGGGGGTAGAGAGGATATAGAGGGTCTTGGCGAGAATAATATAAATGAAAAAGAATCTATGCTGCATTCCTTATTAAGCTCCGGTATAAAGATTCTATATAAGGTGTCTTTCCCTATAAAAGAAAAGAGAAGTGTAGACTACATAGCTATGCATCAACATGACAAGATTTTTCTAAAGGTTGAGAAAAGGATCTCTAGTAAAGATAGAATATTTCAAGAGTTAAAGAGGCTAAGCAAGGCTTTAAATGTAAATGCATTATTCATTGCAGATAGATTTAATAATGAGGAGATCTTAGATGATGTTCTATATATCAGAGATAGAGTTGGTGTAATATCTAGAGACACCTTAGATAAAGTTTCAAGAGGTAAGAAAATATATATATATGAATATAGTGGAATGTATTATGTAAAGATAAATGGGAAAAAGCTACAGAGACTTAGAGTTAAGATGGGTTATAGCCTACACGAACTAGCAAATACTATTGGGGTATCATCTAAAGCTCTTCAAAAATATGAAGAAGGCGAAATGGATATGTCTGCTGAAAAGGCCTATAGATTTATAGAGCTGTTTGGGGAGATGTTTGAAGATGTTGTAAGAGGTATTGACATATTTAGAGATAGAATAGTGAGATCAGAAAGTAGGGCTATGGCTTTAGAAAGACTTAGAGAGGCTGAATCTGATGATAAGAGATATAAATTGGCTTTAAAATTCTCTAACTTTGGGATAAATGCAGAGGTTTTTAATGCAATACCTACCGACATACTTCTACAATCTGAAGACACAAAGATATTCATAACATATATAAATAGCAAGTATAATGAGGCTTCAATAGAGCTAAAGTGTAGGGATAACCAATTCTTTGCAAAAACATTTAATGGAATAGCTATATCAGTTATAGATAGCAACCGTAGCAGAGAAGGTATAAGCATTGCTGAAGATGTTGGAGAGGTTAAGGTTTTATCAAATATAGAGGACTTTGTGAAAGAGCTTATAAAGTCGTTGAGGAGATAGATGTAGTGTTTATTGCCTTAACAGGAAGACCTGGCGTTGGTAAAAGCACTGTATTTATGAAGGTTATTCAAGAGCTAAGCACATTAGGATACAGAATATATGGCTTCTACTGTCCCGAGGTTAGAGAATCTGGTAAAAG
Organism: uncultured Ignisphaera sp.; assembly: GCA_964447975.1. Classification (GTDB taxonomy): domain Archaea; phylum Thermoproteota; class Thermoprotei_A; order Sulfolobales; family Ignisphaeraceae; genus Ignisphaera. Next base: position 8,209 of record CAYUUS010000026.1, read on the forward strand.
GATAGGGTTTAAGATAATTGATTTGCATAGCAGGGAATATGGATGGCTTGCATTAGACCTTTTGAAAGCTAGGCAAATGGGTTATGAGATACATGGTAAAAGAATAGGTAGGTATATTGTTATAGAGAGTGAAGCTGAGAGGATAGGGGTCTCTGCTCTTTCAAAAGCCCTGGATGAAAAATCTGTTTTAGGAATAGATGAGATAGGACCTATGGAGCTTTCAATAAATAGGCTGCGTCTAGAAATTATAAGAGCATTGAAAGACGCTGTAAAAAGCATTGTTGTTATCCATAGAAATCTAAATGATGTTGAAATCGCTGATGTTCTTAAAAGAAAAGGATTTGAGTTGATTAGCATTACAGAGGCTAATAGAGGCTATATATATAGAGAGATAGTTAAGAAATTTATATAGAGCTGAAATGCTGTTAATTGGATAAATATGATCTGTCCAAATGGCTATATATTAGCTGTTGAAGGTCTTGCAAAAATATGTATACCAGATCCACAGCTATACAGAAGAGAGAATGGTTCATATGAACCTTCATGGGCTCCTGTATTCTATAACCCTAAAATGATTGAAAATAGAGATATATGTGTAGTATTTTTAAAAATGATGTTGGGGGAGAGAAGAGATATAGTTGTATTAGATCCATTAGCAGCTACAGGTGTTAGGAGTATAAGAATAGCATTAGAGGCAGATCCCTCTAGAGACTTCATTGCTTTATATATGGGTGACATTTCTCTAAATGCTGTTGAGATTATGAGACACAATATAGAGTTGAACAATATAAATAAAAACGTTTTTATAAGACATGCCGATGCCAATGAGTTTATATATCAGTTGGTAAAGAGGGAAGGTATAGCTCCAAGCTATATAGATATAGATCCATTTGGAAGCCCTGCACCATTTGTATATGCTGCATTAAATGGTGTTAAAAGAGATGGTATAGTTGCATTGACAGCAACAGATCTAGCTGTTCTTGAGGGTAGATATAAGTCAAAGCTTTTTAGAAGATATGGTGTTGTAGGGGTTAAAGCAGCACAGTCAAAAGATATAGCATTGAGAGTTTTACTGTCATTTATAGTAAGAGCTGCTGCTATATATGATAGATACATCGAGCCTGTAATATCCTATGCTATGAACCACTATGTAAGAGTCTATGTAAAGGTTTCTAAAGGAGGTCTAAAAGCTGATAAGATACTTGAAAACTGTTTAGGGGTTGCATGGTGCTGTACAAATTGTAGCTATAGCTATATGGATTATATGGAGAGCAATATACATAGATCTGTAAGGTGTCCGGTGTGTGGAGGTAGACTGGATCCTATATACCCTATATGGATATGTGATATAGGTGATGAGAAGCACATTGAAAAGTTAATTGGGATAGCCAATGAGATGTACTGGCTTCAGAAAAGCTCTAGGGTGCTGCTAGAAAACATACATAGAGTGTCTAGGGCAAACTCATTAACAACCAGGTTAGCATATCTTGCAAAGGTTTTTAAGATAAACGTGCCATCTACATACGATGTAGTTGAATGTCTTCAACAAAAAGGATTTAGGGCTAGTAGAAGCTATATCTATAGCGATGGAGTTACAACTAATGCATCTATAAATGATTTAATTGAATGTATGAAAAGATGAAGCGATTAACATATATCAATAATAATATCTATTCCGATGTATTTATCTTCTCCATTAAAAATCTTGTTAGATATGAACATCTTGATGGGTTATGAACCCTACCCTCACCACATGCATATAGGTTTTTACATCCATAGCATGGAATAGAAAGGATATCAAGATTTGATATCTGTATCAATCTACTAGATTGTTTCTGAGGTTCAACTGTTTGTAGAAGATATGTAGAGCGACCGTTATTATCTACAGCAATTCTCTTAATTAAATTAGCTTTAACAAGTCTATTTATTATCGCGGCCAATCTTCTGTGATGCATATGTTTAAGCTCATCTTTCTCTCTCAGCTTTGCCTGTAATATTCCTCCAGATGTTTTAGTTTCCTGCTTTATAACACTATACACAAGATTTTCCTCATCGGTGAGGTTAGTGGTGGAGTTCTCCATAGCTTTTAACCTGTATAGAGTATAAAAAGTGTAGTCAATAAATATACTGTGTGGAGGCTAATAAGACTGTATGCATCTAATTTTTGTAAATAAACCAAATCATCTAATACAATGGTTTTTACAGCTTCTCTCTGGCTAAAAATAGCGAAGCCATTGAATTACAAATAAGTATCCAGAGTGAAATCTATTATAGATTATATGTATACCGTTATGGTTACTTTATCTAATATATCTCTATATCTATTCCTTATAGTTACCTCTGTAACATTTGCAGCCTGTGCTACTTGTTTTTGTGTCTTTTTCTCATCGAGAACTATAGAGGCTATGTATACTGAAGCAGCTGCTATACCAGCTGGGTCTTTCCCCTCTGTCAAGCCGTTTCTCTTAAGAACATCAATTAGCTTAGCTGCAAACATATAAACCTGTTGGCTTAGACCTAGATTTGAAATTATTTGTGGTAGGAATTTTCGTGGATCTACATATGCTTTGAATTCATTTAAATCTGTTTTAAAATGTATCTCTGATACTAGTTTCCAATATTCTTCCTCATCTATATTGAATTTTGTGATAAGCTCTCTAATTCTAATTGGTATTTCATGTTTTCTAGCAGCAAGTACAATTGATGCTGCAGCTAATATTTGTAGTTTATTCATTTTAGGTTGTAGAGCTGCAAACACCTTCCTTAATATTATCGCAGCTGTTTCTCTAACTTGGTCTGGTATATTTAGATATGAACACATATGGTTTAGATTTGTAAGTGCTTCAACTATTTTGCGCTCCTCTCTACCTACACGTATCCTTTTTTGAAGTAGAGCAAGCTTTCTATTCTTAACAATCTCTCTATATCTACGAACAGATAGATCTATTTCTGTAGATAAACCTGAGTCATGAACTGTATGTGTTATAACATTTGTATGTGCTCTTCTATTCCATTCATCAGATGTATACGCCCTCCAGTCAGGGCCTAAAGAAACTCTATCCTCATCAATAATCTCTCCAGTTTCAGCACATACAATCTCCCCCCTCTCTTGATCAACTATGAGCTCGTTACAGCTCATAGCTATCACCTATACATCTTTCCTTTCTTTGTAATCTTTTTAGATTTATAGAATAGAATAGTGGAAGGCTTTAAATTGGATAGAATAGACTGTTTAACAGGTCTTAAAACAGCAAAAGGCGATTCAACAGGTCCAATAATATCCACAACTCTTCCTATATACTCGTTGTTTTCATTGATAACATCGTCTCCAATTCTTGGGATTTTCCCAGGATTCTCTATCTTTACAATAATTAGATTAGGCTTTGCTATTGTATATATTGAGCCGAGTATCTGAAGAGACAAAAGAGTAACACCACAAAAACTCTTAGACGTAATACACTCTTAAAATATATATGTTAAATAATACTTTTAAAGCTTTAAGTAAAACACTTGGAATTATAGATAGTGTTCTCCCATACCATAACCAAACCATAAGTTTGCAAAAACAATGTAGTAAGACCCAATAAACATTTATATTTTTAAAATTCTTACATCTTAACCAAATTGGAATAAATTTCATTTTATTTCTATTGACTTTGCTGAGCCGTAGCCACTTCTACCTTCTCCTCAGCAGATTCAGACTTGCTTGCCTCTGGTACCCTGCTATATCTCTCTATATATACCACGGTATTATATTTCCCGATATATCTATATATCTCTTCAGCTACAAGTGCTTTTACAAGCTGTATATCTCTATCAAAGTATATTTCTCTTGGCAATTCAACAACAACTTTGTTTTCATTCAAATCTATAGATATATTAAATCTCTCTATTGGAACCTTTCTATATCTTCTATGTATTAAAAGCTTTATCTTCTCTACATCATCTTCAACTATCTTAACTATTTTATAGCTACATGTCAATGTTTTTCCTGCTAATGGATGGTTAAAATCTATAAGTACTCTACCACCTGTAATAGCCTTAACTATACCGATTTGACCACCAATATCAACTGTTTTGCCAATTTCCGGGACAATGTTACTCTTTATAAGTTCTCTGATATTAATTATCTTAACTTTTGATGGGTCTCTAGATCCATATGCTTTCTCAGGAGGTATCTCTACTAAAAGCTCTTTATCTACTTCACCAAAATTCTCTATATGTTCTTCAAGACCTTTTATAACTCTGTTTTCACCAACAATAACTAGTAGAGGTTCATATAGCTTCTCTACATCGTATTTATTTTCTTTTTTTGCAACATCTTCTATAGTTGTATCGACTAATTCATTTGTATCTTTAACTCTAATTATATAGTCTATTAATATAAAACTATTTTTAGGTATAGCCATATATCTTAACCTTATTCAAATGCAAATAGCTATAGAAGAAAATAAAAGCTTTAAGTATTTAAAAGATATTGGTGTAGATATTGGATATAGAATATGAAGCTAAGATTAGAGTAGATGATTTTAATAGAATTGAGGAGAAACTATCAAAACTAGGTGCAGTTCTTATAGACTTTATTGAAGAGGAGGATATATACATAGATCTAAAACCATGCATAGATATGGCCGCTAGAGATATAGCATTAAGGGTAAGGATATATAGAAGCATATTATCTAACACAAAACACTGTGAACTTACATATAAAGGCCCTAGACAATCAAAAGATCTAAAAATTAGAAAAGAGATAACACTAGCTATAGATAATGGATATAAAGCTATAGATATATTTAGAGAACTAGGTTTTGAGAAATATATAGCTGTATATAAAATGAGAAAGATATATAGATATGGATCAGCTAAGATATTTCTAGATGATGTTAAAGGTCTTGGAAAATTCATAGAAATTGAAATAGAAGATGTAAACTCTATAGAGAGATTTAGAGAAAACATTATGAGAATTCTAGATACTTTCGACTTACCCAAAGAACTCATACCTAAATCATATCTAGAGATGGTTCTAGAAAAACAAAATGCTTATAATACATGAAAATAACATGGTATATATTAGCTTCTGAAACACTAAGTCCTCTCCTCTATATCCTCTATGTAAGCTAGGTTATAGTCTAGTTCAGGTATGTATTTCAGTCTTGCTTTTACAATAGCTTTTCCATATTCTACAACAATAGATATATCTAAGTTTCTTGTCTTTAGAGTTGTATAGCTATATGGATCTTTATCACTAGGAATGTCGATATCTATCTTAACCTCTGCACATTTCTTAAATGGCTGAGACTCTATAGCATATTTGATAACCTTCTCAAGAAGTTTAACCTCATCTTTAAATTTTATTGGGATGCCTATAAACTGATGTATCGCCATACCAATTGCTATACCAGCTTCGAAAGCAGCTCTCTCTCTATCGCTAACCTTAGGTGAGAAATATTTTAATGCTTTATCGTAAGCCATGTCCATAACCAGTAAAACTCAACTGCTCTGTAGTTTTAATGCTTTACTATGGCTTATATATCATATCTATATAATTCAATACCTTAAATAAGGTGTGTTTATAGTGCTAAAGTATATAAATTTTATAGTAGAGATGTAAACTGTGCTAATAGAGAAAAGGTAATTTGATATGGAACTACCTGATGTACAGAAAAATGCACCTGGTATTCCTGTTGAAATCAGCAAGGTTTGTGTTAAGGGTTTATATAGAAGACTATGTCTTGATAGCGATGATGGGAATGTATGCCTTGATTCAAAAATTGATGCATGTATAAATCTACCTAAGAAGCAACGGGGGATCCATGTATCTAGAAGTGTTGAAGCTATTATAGAGTCTTTTAGCGGGGCTAGATATAGTGGTTTTAAAAAAATTGAAGATGCTTTAGAATATCTATCAGAAATGTTGTTAAGAAGACATGAATATGCTTTAAAAGCTTCAGCATCTTTAAAAACACTTTATCTATATAGATATATCGATGACTTTATTGGTTTAGAGGACTATATCCCCGTTGAAATTGCTATGAAGAGTGAGATATATAGAGATGGATTGAAAAGATTTCTAATATGTATTGGTTTAGAAGGTATGACTGTATGTCCATGTGCACAACAAGTCTATGCGTATTTTGAAGGCTCTTATCCTCCAAATACACCATCGCATAGCCAAAGATCAAAACTTTCAATAGCTATAATAACGAAAGAAAACATTATTGATATCAATGACCTAATTAAAGCAGCACTCAGCTCTTTTTCAGCACCCTCGTTAAATTTGCTAAAGAGAAGAGATGAATATAGACTTGTTAAGAAAGCTTTTGAAACCCCTAGATTTATTGAGGATGTTGCTAGAGAAGCGGTGTATAGAGTATATAATGTATATGGAGATAAACTTAGCGGGGACTCGAAAATTGTTGTAAAGGTTGTAAGCTTTGAAAGTATACATCCATATAATCTCTATGCATATCTAAGCTACACTATAGATGAGCTTAGAGAAGCTATAAAAACAAAGAAACTCTAATTTTGATTCCTATAATTAAAAATTGTATAGAAAGTCTTTAATGTGGGATATGATAGATCTATACTTTGGAATTCTTAGCTAATCTACGGATTTTAGCGACACACCTTTATTTCTTGCCCTAACAATATAATATGCAACATCTAATCCCTTAGACAATATCTCAGCTAATGTTTTAGCTAATATTCTTCTTGCTTTAGAGTACCCTTTTACAATACCATATACTGTTGGACCCCAGCTACTCTGACCTGCACCATATACACCATTTCTAAGCATAGAATTCACTATATATTCTGATTCTCTACAGCAGAATACACCTCCTTGATATTTAGAGAAATATTCTCCTACAATAAACTGGAGCTTTGTTAATGCTTTTCCAAAAACATCTATATCTCTTCTAACTACAGCTGGAATTATATGAAGTATTAATAGCTTATATAACTCGAATTGCATATCCTTTGGAATCTCTCTAGGTATATCCATAGCAACTCTCTCGCTCTTTTCATCAAACCCTTTAATACCTCTTGGTATAAAGACTAGAAAATACCAATTTCTAGGCAGTTTAGATCTAAATATGATCTGCGGAATATCTATAACATCTCTAGGAGGTGTTACAAAACCTTTTTCAGATAATACCCTACCAGAGTCTACTATAAATCCACCATATTTAAATGTAGCTATACCTATACCCGAATCTCTACCTCTACCAAGTAAAACAGCAAGCTCTTCAACACTATATCCAAGGTTAAAGAGCTTTGATATAGCATATCCTGTTGCAAGCATTGTTTGTGTTGTAGAACCTAGGCCAACATGCCTTGGTATAGCCTCTAAAATCTCTATCTTGATATTATCTATATTCAGCTTATTTAAAGTATTTCTAATAGCATCTTCTACATCTATACCACTTTTATTCACAATGTTAAGCCCATTGGATTTACTGACCTTAATAGAGATTTTTGGATATTCTATAGCGACTCCTAGTCCACCATATACAATACTATCTACTAGAAAGTTGTAGAAGCCTAGATGTAGTCTAGCAGAGGACTCTACAACAATGCTCTCCATACCCAACCCTCAAAATTTGATGAACTGCGGTTTTTTAAATAGAGGAACATCCTGTAGATAGTTTTTCCCTAGCTTTAAAGCTATCTCAGCTTTTGCAAGTTCCTGGCCAAGATATAGAGCATGTGATATTTGTGACACTAGCTCCTTAGAAGCTATCTCATATCTTATTGCCTTTGCGGATCTCCCTTTAATTAGAATCTTTCCCTTTCTACCTATATACAATGCCTCTATATAGTCGTTTTCACGATCTATACCAATCTTAAATATACCCATTGGATCAAGGGTGTAGGGTTTATCTTCATCAAAAGCATATATAACCTCATCAACACCATCTTTATATATGTCTTCATATAATCTCTTATCCTTTAAGATCAAAAGCGATAAACCTATATCCTTCGGTGGTGAGTTCTTTATCTTTGCTATAGATGCCATCTGGCTAGCTACTTTGCATTCTAATGTTGATCCCTTTGCCTTAACACTTTTTTCAACTGTTAGCAAAACACTCACACCAATTTCTTGTGCAAACATTGTTAGAATAGCATTTACACCAACACTATCAGCATCGATAAGCTCAGTAACGTTTCCTATTCCCATAAACATTGGTATCTCAGGATATAGAGATTTAAATTTATGGAATGCAAGCATAGATCTAAAGGTCTTAATCGGTATATCTAGAATAGCATCAGCAAAAACCTTCTCAAAACCCCTAGCCTTAACAGCATCTATAGATTTCTTTAAAAGAAGAACTCTTTCATCTACATCGTTTGGCACATCACCTGATACAGGTTCTCTAGGTGTTGTAACAATGGCTACAGATCTATCAACTTTACTTATCTTCTCTATATTAGTAAGATCAACATTTATAACCATATCAGCTCCAGACTCTATAGCTACATCTATTTCACTTGGAATAGAAGTGTCTATAGCTATAGCTACATCGAATTCTTTTTTAAGAAGCCAAACAACATTTTTTACAATATCTGGATGGGGGTTATATGCCTCAAAACCTATGCTAATAATATCAGCTCCGCTTTCAACAAGTCTTGAAACCTCTTTAACAAGTTTATCAATTGAAAGAGTATGGGCTTCAGCAACCTCTGCAGCAACTCTAATTGGTGGTGGATTTATAGGGACCTTTACACCTCCAACTGAAACACTATTTGAATTATCTAAAGATTTCTCTATATCTATTAAGATGCTTCTTACACTATTTTCTAAAACATTGTGTAGAACAGAATCAGCAGGTTCATCAGATGATAAAATGCTTAGATCATCAATTTTTAAAAGGTCTATAAGGTCATAGGCATTTATAGTACCTTTAACAGCTTTAATACCGATAGTCTCCTCAACAATCTTTCCAGATCCTCTAGACAGACCTGGTAAAAGAATATAGTCATAGTCACTAGCCTTGATACCTAAATTCCTAAGGTAATTTGCAATATATTCAGTTGTTAGAAATGCTGCTATAGGGATAGGTGTAACGACTATATTGATGCAGTGTCTCGTCTTGCTATAAGCAACAGCTTTTCTAATAATATCTTCTGCAGCTTTACCAGTAACGATAAGCACTCTACCCATTATTTCTCCCAAAACCTATATTTAGATAGTCTATAAAACTAAAATTGGTTTTTAGTATTCATACTATCTATGGAGAAGTTTATGAACATTGCAATAGCTTGGTGTATAACAGGTGGAGGAGCCTATCTAAGAAGCTCTGTAGATGTTATGCAAAGAGTTAAGGCATTGCTAGATTTAAAGATAACAGTATTTATTACTAGATGGGGGTTCGAGGTTGCTAGAATATTCGGTGTTTTGCCAAAGATAAACACTGTAGCATCTGGTAAATACTATGAAGAGATTCTGGTTGGAGACTATGGCATGTACTACATTGGTAGAATGAATATGAAGAGATATAGGCTTCTGGTTATTGCACCTGCAACAGCAAACACTATAGCGAAGATGGCCCATGGCATTGCAGACAATATTGCATCAGCTCTATATTCACAGGCTATAAAAAGTGGTGTTTCAACAGTTATTCTACCAACTGATATCCCAAATAGCGAGGGGTTTATCGAAACTGAGACCCCATGTTATATTGATAGAGAAGTTTGTTTAAAGATGGATTGTGGAAAATGTTTAGCTGAGGATATATGTCCTGTTAAAGCTATAAAAAGAGTTGATGGTGTTTTAAGAATAGATTTATCGAGATGTATAGGCTGTGAGAAATGTCTATATAGCTGTCCATATAAAGCTGTTAAGTGTTGGGAAAAGATAAGGCTTTTGCCAAGGGAAATAGATTTAAATAATATAGATGTTGTAAAAAAAGAAAGAAATGTCTATGTAGTATCAGATACACAGCAACTATTTAACACTATTAAAAATTTAGTTGGGTTTGGTATATAGCTATGTACATAGTTTAGGAGATTTAACAACATCTCTATATGTTTTCAATATTCTTTTCTTAAACTCTTCTGCTCTTGGATGATATATATAATCAGCAACTGTTCCACAAGCTTTTTCAATCTCTATATGCTTAACCAACTCTGTAAATCTTTCTCCAACAATACCCTCACCTATAGCTGCATATCCCTGGCCAGCTTCCTTGCTTATAGATGCACCCTTTAAAACACTACTCCTCTCTATCTCTATATTCGGTATCAATTCTTTTAACATATTTATAACAAGAGGAATATTGCTATGTCTACCAGTTAGCAATATTTTTTCAACATTTGGTACAGATATAGACATTCTAGCTATATCCTTTGCAACACCTTCTATAAATCCTATAAATAACGAAGCCATAGGCTCTTCAGATTTCTTATAGGCTTCAGCAAAAATGCTTAGATCATATTTCTTAGCGATATGGAATATACCTCCGTAGAATACATCCCATCTATACCACTTCTCGCTATGAGAAGCCACTTCTAAGTCTATTGCACCACTAGTTAAAGTTCCTATAGATGCAACAGTTCCACCAACACCATCAACTATCTTACCTTTTCTAACAGCTATTGCAGCATTGTATCCAAACCCTAGCTCTACAACAATGATGTTTACATCGCTATAGTCAATGCCTTTATTACTAGCCTCTTTATATATGGCTAGAAAAGTTGCTGCAAGCTTGTCGACTGTACCCATATCAATTCTATTTATCTTTCTGTAGAATGGAACTGTTGGAAGTTGTATAATTGAGGGTATAAATAAAACTCTATTACCATATCTATTAACTAGATGTTCAACAGTTTTTGCAAGAGCTTCATATACCCATATACCTATCTCACCAGCCTCAACACCTTTTTTAATATCATCTTCGCTACTAAGTAGAAGAATCTCAGTAGCAAATCTTCTAGGATCTAAAACCTCGCCACCTCTTGTAACAGGAACACCATAGCCTGAAGGAGCCACGATATAATCTACATCAATGGAATCTATAGAGTCTATTAAAATATCTGGATTTCTAGCCACCTCAACAGTATCTAGACTCTTCTCATATACAACTCTATCGCCATCTATACAAACAATATCAAAGCTTTTGGTTCCAGGATCTATACCAGCCACTCTCACCATTAAAATCACTAAAATTACATTAAGGTAAGAAAATTATAAAGTTAATCTATATGATAATAACATAAAGAATTCTATCTAGTCGATGATATGAATCATATAAATATTCTATATTGTCATCTAGAATTAAACAGTACACAGTATTTGAATAATTATATGGATATAAATAAAAATCTATCTGTATATATATAAAAAGTTGCTTTTCTAATATTAGTAATTCATAATAGAAAAGTTTATAAATCAAACCAATTATATAAATAAAACGGTGTTTAAAATGAGTGAACAACTACAGCTTCAAATAAGATCCAAATTTCCAGAAATGGTTGTAACAACTACACATGGTGTGAAGAAGCTACCAGATGATTATAAAGGGAAATGGTTTATACTATTTAGTCATCCAGCAGATTTTACACCTGTATGTACAACAGAGTTTGTTGCTTTTGCAAATAGATATGAAGATTTTAGAAAATTAAATGCTGAGTTAATTGGTTTAAGTGTTGATAGTGTTTATGCCCATATAAAATGGATTGAATGGATAAAAGAGAAACTGGGTGTAGAGATACCATTTCCAGTGATAGCAGATCCAACAGGTGATGTTGCTAGAAAACTCAATATGTTCCCTGTTGAAGGGACACATACTGTTAGAGTTGTATATATAGTTGATCCAAATGGAATAGTAAGAGCAATGCTATATTATCCAGCAGAAGCTGGTAGGAATATAGATGAGATTTTAAGGCTTTTGAAAGTTCTTCAGATTAGTGATAACAATCGTGTTGCTCTTCCAGCTAATTGGCCAAACAATGAGCTAGTTGGTGAAAAGGTTATAGTACCACCACCTCCAACAATTCAAGAAGCTGCAGAGAGGTTAAAGAAGTATGAGTGTTTTGATTGGTGGTTCTGCTGCCGTGAGATTGCTAAGGAGGAAGCTGAAGAAACTAGAAAGTTTTTAGAGAGAGCTGCAAGAAAGAAGGAATAGAAAGTGAAACTACTTTATAAACATATCTAATCTTTTATTTTTTAATAACATTGATAATAGCTTTGACTTCTTTACCCATTCACTAGAACCAACAATACTATATTTATCTATGATATTTAGCGCCTCCTCTAATGTGTTTACCTTTAATGGTTTCTGTCTATACATTTCTCTCAGCTGTTCTCTAACAAACCATACGCCTATAGGTATATTAAAACCTGGGTATATCTCTCTAAGAACTATAGCTATAGCTTGTCTTTTTATCCTATCTAGAAACTCTGCTGTTGCTAATCTTGATGCATAGTAGCATCCGCCTATAGATGCATATTCGTCTCTAGGTCTAACAATTTCATAGTCTCCTTCTATATTAATAGAATCTCCATATAGATTCCATGTTGATCTTGGAAACCATGCCTCCATCCATTCAAAACACCATCTTCCTGGAATCAATATAGATATAAATAGGTTTTTATGGATATTTCTATTAAACACATATATCTCTCCAAGCTCCTCGTAAAACCTTATATTATTCTCGATTAAAAATTTTGAAACCATGTCATCAACAGCTGTTATAGCCCATCTAGTTGGCACAAGTTTTCTAAATCTCTTTCTACCTATTGCACCAACACTTAAAATTTTCTGGATATGGGAAACCTCTACACCAGCTCTATACATCTCTATCACAGCATCTAAAGCTCTTACATCAAAATCGCTATAAAGCCTCTCTACAACTCTATGTGTTGGTGAAGATCCTACGACCCTCACATTCTCTATAGGTGCTCTAGGCCCTACTGGTGGCTCATAGTCATTTATAATATATCCTTTTGGAGTCTTTGAAAATCGCATTTCAATATCTATAGGCTTTAAACCTATTGCTATAAGCTGTAAAGATTCAATAAATTTATCGTCTATATTATATATATCTACAGCTTTTCTACCTAAAACAAGGCTTAGTCTTAGGCTAAGCAGATCCTCTAACTTCATTTCTCTCCAAAGCTCTGGGTAATCATATATCTTAGTATCTCCACTTATTGGAGGTGCTAAGGGGCCTGCATATACATATGGATATCCCAGTCTTCCAATAAATATAGAGGGTGGTGATGAACCGAATAAATAATTTGTTTTAACTATGTTGACAACATGTATATCCACATACATTTTAGCAACTATGGGACAGTAAGCTCTTCCACATAGATATCTAGCACCTCTACAAAATATACACAGTCTGCTACTCATTTCAATCAAGCTTTCTATACTACGTTTCTCCGCTTATAAACACCAGAGTTCTTTTAAATTAACAAGCTAAGAGTTTATTTTATAGATGTAGATAGACGCAGAAATGTGAATAGCATTAAAGGTAATCCTTGTCTTTTTAAAGTGGGATCAGTTACATAACGATATCTTTATATAAGTCGTTATAGTACAATCTACTGTTTTGTATTGATAAGCGGGATTTTCTTGATTATTTCATCTATTATTTTTCTGTACATAGGATTTTCACTAGATCTATAGACTGTTTCTCTACACATCTCGATTTTTAATAATGCTCTTTTCTTTTCATCTTCATTTACAAATGGCATCTTTGTATAGTAGATTAACGCTTCTATTATTGCTGCTGAAGCTCTATTGAATCCCTTTGGATATCTCTTTAGAATTTTTATATATATTGGTTTAAGAAGTATTTCAGCAACATCATCTTTAATTTTTAAATCATCTAAAATAGCGTCTATGTATGCATCGCAAAACCTTTTAATGCATCTTAACTCGTTGTAGCATTTCAATAGAATGTCTTTTCTGAAGATCGAATAGTAGAATGTTAATGGATCTCTAGATATACATACTCTACATAGTAGCTTTAGATTTTTGTTATCTACAATAGCGCTGTATATCTTTGACCCTCTAAATATCCTTGCATATAAATAGCTATTTCTACGCTTTATACCTAAAGCCATTACATATTTTTTATCATCATTGATAAACAGAAATGTTACTGTTTCTGTAAAAGTATCCTCTGTAAATCCCAACTTAGAGAGTTTTTGTTGGCTAATCTCCATAGAGCATCAAATAACTAGTTGGTTTACAGAGAATAAAATATATAGAAGCATAAGTTGCTATATCATTTAACCTCTCCAGTTCTTAAGAGCAGAGGGATTTCAGTTGCAAAACCTATAGATTCCTATTCATAATATTATTAAAATAGATACATCTTTATCTCTCTTTCAATGTTTTATTTCATTTTTCTTATTTTGAAGAGTCTAAAAGCTTTCAGATGCAAAATAATGGTGTTTATAGTGCAATTGCTGATGCTGTTAAAATGTCTTCTTTTAGTATTCCAGCAGGTAGCTGGAAGTCTTTTCTTCTATTCTTTAACTTAATTGTCTTTAAAACAAATTCTTTTATATCATCAACTGTGGGAGCATATCCTGAAAAAGCTTTAAAACCATTTATCACTATTGTTGGCAGTGATTTTATCGATGAATTCAATGGGTCTAGCCATGTATTAACTGGAACTATAACAAGTTTAACTCCATACTCCTTTAAAAGAATCTCAGATGCCTCTCTAAGATTCTCTAACGCACTATTGCTTATCTCATCAAGTCCGATAAATATTATAGCCTCTAACAACATTTTAATTACCTAGATATAGCTTAAATCTAGAGGTATAGTTAAGATATGAACCACATCAACGAAGTGAGTGTGTAGCTATGTGGTACCAATATAGAAAAAGCCCACTAGGAACAGTTATACGTGAATCTATGAAAACAATTCTAGGTATATACCCAAGTAGAGAAGAAGCCATAGATAAAATAGCTATATTAAGCGAAAAGATAATGGCAAATATTAAAATAGTTGATATTAAGCAAAACCTATATGAAATACTATCAATAGATCCAGATCTAGGGGACTTCATATGGAAAAACATAGATAAAAACTATATAGCAGTTATAGCATCATGGGACCCTCTAGATAAGTAAATTCTAAAAACATAGAGCCTCCAAATAAACAATCAATAACATAATAACATTGGTAACATAATAGCAGTTGGTCTGTGCGGGGGTGCCCGAGCCAGGTCAAAGGGGTCGGGCTCAGGACCCGATGGCATAGGCCTGCGTGGGTTCAAATCCCACCCCCCGCACCATTGATTCTCAACCTCTTTACAACCCGAAAGCCT
>CAYUUS010000027.1:0-23402 GCA_964447975.1 uncultured Ignisphaera sp.
AGCGCCGCGGTAGTATAGCCCGGCTATTATGCGGGCCTGTCGAGCCCGTGACCCGGGTTCAAATCCCGGCCGCGGCGCCAAACAATATAAAATTGTCATGGGTTCTCATTCTTTTCCTTGCCAACAAATTGATTTAACATCACATACGATGGAAATTAGCCATACAATGACTAAAGCCATTAATATTAGTCGAATACTTTATAACAAGTACAGAATTTAATGAAGACTCCACCATACTACTACAATTGTTCTTTGTTATCGTAATAGGATTTTGCTAGGGAAATTTAAGGGCTTAGTTCTTATATGGTTTTATTGTTTTGTGGTTGTCGTCATGCTTCTTCTTCTCTATTGTTTTTAGATCTATATCTATTTTGTGGTGTTTAGAGTTGTTTTAGAGAATATTTAGGTGTTTAAGGAAAGCTCTATATATTCTCATCCCTTATCTATCACAAACCACAACAACTCCAAGATTCATAAAAATCTATAACATCAAACAATACAAAAACACTAAAAACAGCAGATATAAACAAACCTTTTTGAGAATTAGAAAAGATTCATAGTTGTGGATGATATATTTGTTAGAGACGCTATATATATTGTTATTTATTTAGGGAATAGTATGTCTAATAATTATATACATAATAAATCTATAAATAAGAATCATGGTATAGATGTAAAGATCTATGGCAATTATATTCTTGGATTTATAATAACATTAACTGTTTTATTTATTGAAACTTTAGCTATGGTATTGAATATAGATAGAGTTAAAATTAATTCTTTAAATGAGCTATTCACAGAACCTCTTAAACTTATTATATACATATCATATGTTTTAAGTGTTGTTATGGTTCCTATTTTTATAATGTGGAGCTTCAATGCAGCTAGGGAATTGATAGAGATATATAGAAGATTCAGCTTAAGGAGTTTAAGTAATATTAATGTTGTTTGGATAAGAAGAAATTTATGGTTAGTACCCATATTAATTCTATTTTCATTTTTATCAATAGTAATAGGTAGTGTAATGGGTCATCGTTATATAGTTCTATTATCTTTAGTGTCACTTGTTTTTCTCATAGTTCTTATTTTAAAGCCTATTATAGGGGTCTATAATCATAGAAGGTCAATTGACATTGAATTAAAATGGTTTCTTATAATGTTGTCAGTTATAGAGGGTATAGGAACTAACATAGGTTTTCTAATTGAAAAGCTAAAAAAGACACCTATTTTACCATCTATAGCAAAAGAAATGATTGTAGTTGATAGGGATTCAAAGATATACTTTGTTTCACATATAGATGCAATTCTTTATAGAGCTAAAATTACACCTAATGAAAAACTTAAAAGAATTCTCTTAGGCTATGCATCTAAAGTAAGAGAAGGAGGTGATGTCTCTACATGGCTTAAATCTAGAATAGATGAAGAAATTCTAAGAAATGAATTTGGTATAAGGTTATATATTGAACGAATAGCTATAACAATAAGCCAAATAGCTTTAATGATATATGTAATACTTCCTTTAATTATGGTCTCAACATCAATAGTTCTTAATATGCAGTTATCAATAGTAATTGCTGTTCTAGCTACTCCTTTCCTCATATCAATTGCTTATTCAATTAGACCAAAAACCTTAGATTTAATACCAATAAGATATGTTGCAATACCAATAGCTTTATATATTACTCTTTCTATTGTATTATATATATTTATAGAAGGATACTCATTAATATTTTCATGGATTGGAGGAATATTAGCTAGTTACAAGATCTATAAAATATCAAGAGAGATGGAAGTCCTTGATAGAGATTCATTAGAGGTTCTGAAAAATGTTATAGAGCTTAGAAGAATTGGATATAGCATTACAAAATCACTAGAACATATTGCACAAAGCAATATATTGGATAAGGTAACACAGAGAAGGTTAGAATTTGTGCTAAACAAAGTGAAACAAGGAGCATCATTAACAGAAATAGTATCTACTATTCAGCCATCATCATTTCTATTTCGATATACAATATTTCTTCTTGGAATAATACATGAATGTGGAGGAGGAAATGACGAAATTCTTCAAACATTATATGAAAGCATATATAGAGTTAAAACTATGGAGAGTAATATCAGAAGACTATCAACATTTTTTGAAATATTTTCAATAGCAAATGTATTTATTATGGTATGGATTTGGAAAACGGTCTCACCATTAATAACAACATTAAGTACATATCTTCTAGGCACAACAGCTAATGCTCCATCTATCACAGCTTTAATCTTTACATCACTAGTATGCTTTAAACTTATCTCATCAGTTATTAAAAGAGGGCTGCCAATATTTGAACCTAGAGATAGTATAGCATTAGCTATTGGGGTAATAGCTATAAATATAATTCAATGATATACACTTTATAAGCCATATTTATTACGGGGCAAAATGAAAATATATTATAATAAAAGGAATGGAAGAAAAGTTATAGCTAAAGCAATGAGTGAACTTTTAGCATTGGTACTAGGTATAGCAATAACAGTAGCTATAGGAATGGCTCTATATACATTTATACCAAGTTATCTAACTTCAATGCAACAACAACAGAAAATAGCTATAGTAGTTCAAAATATATTCTCAGTAAATAGTAGTGAAGCTATACTAACATTATCTATAAGAAACCTTGGGACAAAGGATATCACAGCTCTAAATATAACTATATTATCGCCATCAACCCTAAACCTAGAGTTGATAGCCCCGAAAATTGGAAATGTAAACGATACAGGCTCAACACTAACGATAAGTGGGTTAGCTCTATCTCCTGGTTATGAATCTATATTAACAATTCGATTAAAGGGTAACAACATAGGTATAGGATCCAAAGTCGTTATAGCAGTTTCATCAAAATATGTTGATGGAAGTATGGCCTCAGCATCGACACAGGCACTCATTGCCTAATACATAGTTTAAACTTCAATAAACTTTTTACTATAATCTTTCTCTAAATAGATTGCTTTTTTACGGTTATTTTACGGTGATATCCAAGAAAAGTTTATAAAACTGGATAGTCTTTTTCTACAATAGTCCCGCCGTAGCTCAGCGGCAGAGCGCCCGGCTGTAGTGGGGTGGGCTTAGATACCGGGTGGTCGGGGGTTCAAGTCCCCCCGGCGGGACTTCTAAATAATAAAATAAAGTAGCTTTGAAGATTTAGAGTATTTAGCTATTCTTTTAAAGATCTAAAGTTATGAATATGTTGTAGAATTCACTAAATTTAGCTTATATATTTAAAATCCTTAGTTCTAATACTCATTATATACACATTAATGCTTAGATAAAATATTAGTCTTGAAGCATATATACATAAATCAGCTCTAATCTTAGTATAATAATATAAGAGCGGAAAGGGCGAATAAAGCTCTCTTGAAGATGGTTATATTAAAAATATATTTAATGATGAAGGAGGTGATCTCATGATTTTAAAGATGATGATAGATCAACCAACTGATGAATACATCAATTTCGAGAAAGAAAATAGTTGTAAAAGGGAACGATAATCTATCTATACTATGATATAGACATGCCAAAAAATGTTTAAAAAGCTTTATTTATAGCGTCAGTCCATGGAAATGTCATCATATATCAGATCCTGCCAGTAACATCATGGGCTCTCTTTTCAATATACTTCTACATATATGTATTTTAATAAACTTAATACTTTTTACTATAATCCTTTCCCACTTTTTGGGATAGAGCTTAGCTATTGCTGTTCTTTACGACTCTATTAAGAATTATATAAAGATATTATTTCTAAAAGAAGTTTAGCGTGTTAGAGATAAGATGGTCATGAAAATTAAAATAGTTTTCTACAAAATATAATCCTGGTGTCTGTATATGGGACTTGTCAGAAGAACAGGTCCTGGTACAAAACTAAAGGGCAAAAAAGTTGCTATAATAGTAGCAAATGAGTTTGAGGATATAGAACTTCTATACCCGTTTGTAAGACTTAGTGAAGAGGGAGCTGAGATAATGATTATACCTGTTAAAACAGGTCTCCATCCACGTCCTGCAGTTCCTGGAAAACCTGTTACTGGAAGATATGGTACGCCAATACCATTAGAGGTATTTGGAGAAGGTGAGAGATATGTGATTAAAAACCTTAATGAAGTTAAACCTGATGATATAGATGCTTTAATAATACCCGGTGGATTTTCACCTGATTCCTTAAGAATAAATAAAGATGTTCTAGAGTTTGTAAAAAAAGCATATGAGGCAGGAAAAATAATTGCTGCTATATGTCATGGGCCGCAAGTTCTAATTTCAGCAGGTCTTGTAAAAGGAAGAAGAGTAACTAGTTATAGAGCAGTAAAAGATGATTTAATAAATGCTGGTGGCATTTTTGTAGATGAGCCAGCCGTGAGAGATGGTAATATAATAACTGCTAGAGTCCCTGATGACTTACCAGAGTTTTGTCAGATGATAATAGAAGCTTTATTGTCAAAATGATCATCTAAATAATAATGTATGTATTTTCAGATTTGAAGAATAGATTAAAATAGTGTTTTTATTACCCACAATTTTAATATTCTATTTAAGGTTATAGATGTGGAGCAGGTTAGTGAATTATATCCTTTACGTAATAAACCATTTATATCAATTGCAATTCCATCTTCATTTATATCTGAAGCACCAGGTCTAAGAGAGAAAACACGAAAAATTGGGTATATTGGGCGGGCAGCGTCTATTTTTCGTGTAGAGGAGATTCTGATTTATATAGATAATAGTAACGAAAATGCTGAGATCATTACCAAGATTTTAAATCATCAAGAGATACCTCCATATTTAAAGAAAAAAATTATTAGTAGGGATCCCATACTTAGATATGTAGGGGTTCTACCACCACTTAAAACACCTCACCATGTAAATCCCAATGTTTTTAATGTAGATATTCGTGAAGGGATTATAGAATATAGCAATGATGTAAAAAGCGTTGTTGATATAGGTTTAAAGAAAAAAGGTGTTATTTATGGACTAATACAGCCTATAAACAAAAGGATTACTGTAAGAATTACAGGGGAAACTAGGAATTATTATATTGTAAAACCAATTGATAAAAGCAATATTGAGATATACTGGGGATATGTTGTTAAAAGTTTTGATTCTCTTAAAGAATTGCTACAGTACGCTATAAACGATGGTTATATCATTATAGGAGCATCTAAAAAAGGGACAATGATTTATAGGATAGAAAGTGAGCTGAAACAGATTTTTATGAGAGTAGATAAAATACTGGTTTTATTTGGAGGACCTAGGCTTGATATAGATGAAATTGCTTTAAGTGAAAGCTTTAATATAAACGAATATTGTCACTATATAGTGAATTTTGTGCCTAGACAAGGAGTAGAAAGTATACGCACTGAGGAAGCTGTTTATATAGTACTCTCTTTGATAAACTATATTAAGGAAAAGCATTGAGATTGTATTATTTATTAGCATAAAATGTTAAAAATTTTATCACAATATAACTCTATATAGTAATGATTATTTAAAGCTAAAGGGTTAGATATATGGAGAAAGTTGTTAAAGTAATTAGAAGATTTAAGGAGCTGTATGGTGTAGAGCCCAATAACGTAGTTTCTGCACCAGGGCGACTAGATTTTTTAAATACGCATCAAGATTATAAAGGATTACCTGTTGTAGCTATTGGTATAAATCTTAGGACATATATAGCTATTAGAAAGAGTAGTAGTGAAATGTGTAAGGTTTATTCTGAAAATATGAATCTTAAAGATGAATTTAACATAGATAATATTGGGCTCGTTGCAGGTAAATGGTTTGGCAACTATTTAAGGGCAGCTATTATCGCTCTAAAAAAGCATGGATATGATATATCAAGTTTTAATATTTATATTGATAGCGATGTACCTATAGCTTCAGGTCTAGGTAGTAGTGCAGCTCTTACAGTTGCTTTTATTAAAGCATTAGACATGGAATTCAATCTCAAGCTTTCTAAAAAGGAGATAGCGGAGCTAGCATATGAAGCTGAGAATCAAATAATGGGAATACCATGTGGAAGGCTAGACCAGTATGCTTCAGCATTTGGAGGAGTAATATTGATTAATACAAGACCTCCTTATGATGTTGAGGAGCTGGGTTTTGATAAAGGTTTATTTATAGTAGTTGATTCTGGGATAAGACACTCAACAGCTGATATACATCCTAATAGACAGAGAGAAATTGATGAGGGGCTTAAACAACTAATGTCAATGGAATTGCCAACCTCTATTAAGAGTAAATTGGGTTACAGATTTTGGGAACCAAAATGGGATGAGATATCAGAGGAAGAATTAAAACCCTATCTTAGAAACATAGATAGAGTTTCTCTAAATAGAATTTTATTTACATTAAGAATGCATAGATCAACTATGTTAGCTATAAAGATTATGAAAGGATTAAAAATAAATTCTAGTGATATAAACAATGTGATAGAGATTGATATAAAGAAGGTTGAAGATATTTTAAGTAGCAATGACTGGGATTTAAAGCTTCTAGGAAATATAATGTTGTATCAACATAAGCTTCTAAGTGAACTATATGATGTAAGTTTACCTGAGCTAGATAGAATAGTAGATGAAGTAACTAACGCAGGAGCATATGGTGCAAAGCTATCAGGAGCAGGATTAGGAGGAGCAGTCATTGGACTAGTAAAAGACTTTGAAACAGGAAGAAAAGCACTTAATAGGGCATTGAATTGTTGTGCAAGTAGTGGATATATTGTTAAAATAGATAGTGGTGTAACAACACACTAAAAAGGTATGTAGTATGAGCCATGAAAAAGTCCAGGAACTTAGATGGGATCCTACATTAGGAGAATGGGTAATGGTATCCAATGTTAGAGAGTTAAGACCATGGCAACCACACGACTTTTGTCCATTTTGCCCTGGCTCACCTGAGACAGGATTTGGATGGGATGTATTGATATTAAAGAACAGATATCCCATGCTAAGTGAAGAGCCTCTTCTACCTAGAAAATATGAATTTTATTCCACAGCATCATCATATGGCAAATGCTATGTCGTTATAGAAACACCAAAGCATGAAATTGATGATATAAGCGATTTAAATGTATCTGAAATCTATAAGGTTTTAGAAAAAGTAAAGGAGAAATATGAAGAAGAGGTAAAAGACCCTAAAACAATCTACTTTCTTTTCTTTAGAAATAAAGGTAAAGAAATAGGTGTTTCATTAACACATCCACATTCACAAATATATGTATTGCCATTCATACCAACTAAAGTATTAAGAGAGTTAGTGAATTCAAATAAATACTATTCTAGCAAAAAACGATGTTTGTTTTGTGATATAATTGATGTAGAGAAAAAATATAGAGATAGAATTATTACAACAACAAAATATTGGATAGCTTTTATACCATTTTATGCACATTGGCCTTTTGAGGTACATATATATCCACTACAACATATTCAAACGCTATCTCAGATATCTCCAGAATTGATTGAAGACATGGCTAAGATATTAAAAAAAGTGTTATGTGGAATTAAAAATATATTTGAAAAACCAATGCCATATATAATGGTATTACACCAAGCACCAATTAAAGGAAAATATCCATTTTATCACATGCATATAGAGATATATGGTATCTATAGAACAGTAGGGAAATTAAAATATGCAGCAGGCATGGAAACAGGAGGAGGCAACTTTACATATGACAGTACTCCTGAAGAAGCTTCACAGATACTGCGCAACTCAATAGAGAGAAAATGCATAGAAAAGCTATTTTAGCTATTAATGAAATGTAAATGATAAATATCAATAAATTAAATGTTTTAAATAAGCACCTTATTTAATTACATCATTATTTTCCCAATTACATTTACAAAAACGTGAAATGAATATTTATTAGCCAAAGTATCTTTTAATTATATGGTGGTTTAGTGTTAACTAAAACTATAATTCCATTAGGAGGATTGGGTACCAGATTACGTCCTCTTACAATTGAGACTTCAAAAGCATTAGTTAGATTTCTTAATAGACCCCTTATAGAATTTACAATCGTTAAGTTGGCTAGACAAGGAATATCTGAATTCTACATGGGTGTAAGTGGGTATCTAAATTATAAAGAGGTATATGATTATTTTGGTGAAGGCCTCAAAATTAGATTGAAGTATGATTTGCCAAATGTTAGAATAAGATATCAACCTAATGAAGAAAGTGTAGGTAGTGCTGATTCTGTTAGAATTATAATGGATTATTATGATATTAAAGAACCTGTATTAATTGTTCAAGGCGACTTGTTATTTGATTTAAATCTCTTAGATATGTGGATGTTTCATACAAAAAACAATGCTTTCATGACTGTTGCTGTAAAATGTCTTGAAAAAGAGGAAGAGTTGCCACATTTTGGTGTAGCCGATATAGATTCTGAGAAAAGGATTAAGAGATTCGTTGAAAAACCTAAGTCTCCAAAAGAAGCTCCAAGCAATCTCATAAATACAGGTATATATATACTTTCTGCTAATTTTAGGGATTTTTTAAACAGTGATATAGTTAGCTATATGAGACAAAGAAATATGATGGACTTTGGACAGCATATAATTCCATTGGCTATTCAGATGTTTGGAAATATATATGGTTATGAAATAAAAGGATATTGGTTTGATATTGGAACACCAGAGAGATATCTTGAAGCAGTATTCTATCTACTTAGATATATGTCACCAGAAGAACTTGAAGCAAAACCATTAGTTTATAACGTTAAGGTGCAAGGAAAGAGCAAAGAGTCAAACATGTTACATCAAGAAATACTATCAAAAATTCTTAACGGAGATATAAAAACCGATGGTGAAATTCTTATAGGTAGACATGTAAAGATAGGAAAAGAGGTTACTTTATCAAATGCCGTAATAGACAACTATACGATTATAGAGAATGAAGTATCAATTAATCGAAGCGTTATTATGGATAGATGTAGAATAGGTAGCAAAACCTCTATAATAGACAGTATAGTAGGGAGACATGTTAGAATTAATAGAAATGTTAAAATAATAAATAGTGTTATAGGTGATGATACAGTAATTGGAGATAATGTTGTTCTTATAAATACAAAGGTATGGTCTCATAAAGAAATCCCTTCTAATGCTCATATAGAGAATATGATCTTCGTATAAATAAGAAACATAGTTAATTAAACCAAAACATACAGAATATAATAATGCTATTTTACTATATTTTTATTTAGTATGATGATAGAGTTGTGGAGAGATTGGAAAATTGTAAATATATAAAGTTGAAATAAATCAGTATAATATTTTTGTTTTGGATAACGAAGTGTAAACCTCTGTAAGCCATGTTTTTATTGCTCTTGGATTCCAAAACTCAGTCCACCAATAATCGCTATCAAGTACATGGTAAAATGACCATAAAGCATTTTTTAAATTAATATCATTTCTTATAATCATTTTATAAAGTCTGATAATATCATATGTTTTAGAAACTTCATACCATAGAACTTTTTGATCTGGAATTTCACTATCCCATTTATAGAAGCTGTTTAGCCATGAGGTGGTTGGTATATATAGAAGTTTTCTGAATTGATTATATTTCTTAAGAACTTCGCTTGCTGTAGATGTTTTTACAAATCCTTTCTTTTGAAGAGCATTTAAGTATCTATACATTGTATAAAAGAATGGATATGTGTTTCTAGGATATTTAGAAAATATCATCCAGTTTTCTCCATCAAGAGCTATCACAACTACTCCTTTTCTCTCAAGAATTTTTGATACAACATATTGAGCTCCTTTTACTGCTTGAGATTCAGAAGGGAAATTATTATTAAAGCCTATTATATCGCTTATTTCTTGATCTCTAAACAAAATTTTTAGCTTAGAACCGTTGTATACAGCTTCATAGGGTTCATAAATAGTCTCTTTATCTCCAATAGCTCTTGAAAAATGGCTTTTACCACATAGAATTGTATATTCTATGCCACTATCGCTATATATTTTTATAAGCTGGTCATTCCAAGCCATTTCAGGTGTCCAAACACCTTTAGCGGTAACCCCCATAATTTCTTGAGTTAATCTCATACCTAAATCAAGTTCTTCTCGAATTATATCCTCCATACCAAATCTATTTAATAGATAACCTAAAATAGTATGAGCATAAACTGATGTAAGAATCTCTATACTGTTCATCGATGCAAGTTCTCTATATATATTCAAGGTCTCCTTTAAAAGCTCTATCTTTATATCATCTTTAGATATAGTTGTGCCATCTTCGGTTACATATCCATTTTCTATGGCATTTTTCCATTGATATAATAGGCTTGGCGATAAATGTACAACAGTTTTAACATCTGGAAACAGTTTATATGTCTTTGCATGAACATAGTAAGGTCCTCCTGTAGTATATGGTTCAAAAAGATTGTACCAAACCCATCTAAATGGATAATCACTAAAGTATTTTCCATTTGGAAGATAATTTGGTGGCTGATGGTGATGCCATACAATTATAGTCTCTACGGGTTTTATGATACTCTCAAACACTTTTACTTGTAATGTATCTTCAGTTACATTATTACAGAACTCAGCTTTAGATGTTATAATAATTTTTGAATCACCATATGAATTGCTAGGTATTGAGAATTCAAATGATGTGTATGCTATAGAATTGTTAATGATTTTAACATCTTTTCTTTCTCTATAAATATCGACATCTATGCCTTGTTTATTTAATATCCTAGCTTTGAGTTCTATGGTTACGTTATTACAGTTATGTATGTTATGTATATAAACATCAATGAAAACATCATCACCATAGATATATGCCATCGAATCTGGCATTATTGCTACACTCATTTACATCACTTCTATTTAAATAGTATTGTTTTTAGTTAAATAAAAACAGTTTAGCTATATAGCATGTATTTATATATTTTGTATCACTGTTATTACCATGTATTTAACTTTTGTGTAGTATTGAGACTACAGTTTCTCTCAGTTTCTCAAAATCTTTAATAACGTCAATGTTTTTTGCTAATTCATTTAGTTGCTGTGCGACATCGTCTAACATAAAGAATGTTTTTATCCAATTAGCAAGGTCGCCTCTACGAAGATGAAATATTAATGATTCTATTGGGATTTTTTTAACTATTGTTATAAGTTCTGGAAGGCTATGTGCTTTTATATTAAGTGGTTTTCCTGGCATTAAATAGAATTTAAATGAGTAAATAGAAGGTAAAGTAATTTTATATGCATATTTGTAGGGATTCTCAATTATTTTATTTGATATTGATGTAGCAAGAGTTGCTAAAGCCTCAGTATAGACTCTCAATGCTGTAAATATATCTCTATAGGGAGTAAAATATGAATGAACTTCACCTGCAGCACCACTTTTCATTGCGAGGTAATATAGATGATCACTAGATCCAAGTATTCTCCAAATCTTTAGATATTCATCACCAACAGCTTTAACATATGGTTCTAAAAATACATAGAATTCAAATACTGTTCTTTGAATTTCATTACCTAGCCAAGCAGATAGGTCTCTTTCATCTGCCCAGCTTATTGTATTCCAAGGTGGAACATCATAGACATCTCTAGCAGGATATTTAAATGCTGCTATAGATGGAAATTCTGTTTCTATGTGCTGATATTTTGAAATTTCTATTGGAAGCCACTTTAGAAACTCATGTATTCCTGTATCAATGTTATGATGTTCTCCGAAAGTCTCATAGTCTATAGCTATAAATATTACATCACCATGGGTTTGAGAAAGCCATGAGGCATATTTACTAGCTGTGAGTGGATATTGATCCCATTTCCTATCTGAGAATCTAAAACCTATATCATCGCTAAGTCTATAGTTTCTAAGTAGAAGCCTTATATCACAACCCCATGCTCTATACACATAGTTTGGGCTTCTCCAACTCAAAACCTTATCAACTCCTTCAGTTAAAATAACTCTATAGCCAAGCTTACTAAGAAGACATGCAATATTGTTATTATATATAAACTCAGTATTTTCAGCTACAATAGGCTCTATACCAAATACGTTATGGAGTAGATCTTTATGCATAGTAATTTGCTCTATAAATTCATCGTATTCTGGAAAGAGAGATGCGAGACTATGATAATACGTTTGATCAACGAGTTCTACAATACCTTCAGAAACAGCTTCAGCTATTACATCTATTACATTTTTATTCCACTTTAATGCTTGCTCTATAAAAATTCCGCTTATGCTAAAAGAAAATTTAAAAAGTTTACTATTTTTTCTAAGTTCTTTATTTACATTAATTAGAATTTTTGTTGATGGAATATAACATTTTGAAGCAACTCTATTAAATATGGCTTTATTTAAATCTTCATCAAAAAGAGCATTATATAGCAACTTACCATTTAGAGATTTAAAAGAGTTTCTAATTATATGGAATATCATATCCTCTCTTAATCTATAAGGTTGATGAACCTCAAACATGAAAACTATATCGGGCACGTATGACACCAATAGCATAGAGATTAAATGTTTATATAAACTTTTAACTAAATATTATAAAAGAGCAATTCTAGTGCTAAAAATGGAAGATAAAAACTCTATAAATCCTTATCTTATAGAGAAACTACTTACAATAGAAGTTCAAAAAAGAAATTTAAGTGAACTTCTAAAAGCAATGTCTAACACAGCCTACCAAGGACGTGCACTAGGAGAAGTCTATAACATCATTGTTAATATGATAACAGATCCGGATGTAGTTATATTTATGGGTCTTGCCGGCTCTATGAGTACAGCGGGTATGTGGAAAATTATTAAGTGGTTTATTGAAAACAGATTCATAGATGTTCTTGTGTCTACGGGTGCTAATATTTCAGAGGATATATATGAGGCTATGGGCTTTAACTATTATAAGGGAAGCCCATATGTTGATGATGGTGAATTACTGAAATATAAAATTGATAGATTTTATGACGTGTTTGCTAGTGAAGTAGCATATAGAGAGATGGAAAACTTAATTAAAAACTTTATATATACCCTTCCCAGAGGAACTGTGTATTCTACAGCAGAGTTTCTATATCTATTTGGCAAATACTTGAATTCAAAGAATATAGACAGTATTGTATCAGCAGCTTATAGGGTAAATGTACCTATATTTTCACCAGCTTTAGTTGATAGTGGCTACGGTATTGCTGCGGTATTGGCCTTAAGAGAATCTGGCCATGGAGTAATATTAGATATGGTCAAAGATTTTGACCAGCTTATTGAAATAGGTAGAAAAGCACCAAAAATGGCAGCAATATATATTGGTGGAGGTGTTCCAAAAGACTATATAAACCTTATTACTGTAGCACAAACATTATTGGGGGAGAAGGAAGGTTTAAAAGATTATTATAAACCATTAGAATATGTAGTTCAAATAACAATGGATGCGCCACAGTGGGGAGGATTATCAGGAGCTACGTTAGAAGAAGCTGTGAGTTGGGGTAAGGTTTCACCTAAGGCAAGAAAAAGAGTAGTATATGTTGATGCTACAATAGCCTTACCTTTAATTGCACATGCAATATATGAAGAAAATATAAAGAGAAACAAAGTTCCAGATCTTAAATGGTTATTTGAACATTTAAAATAAAAAGTCGGTATGCAATAAAAATTTAAATAAATAAACTTATTTTTATTTATGGTTTATATTATGTACAATTTACTGGGTAAATATTGAATGTCTGGCAGTAGAATCACTAGAAAAAGCGAGAAAATAAGAATTCTAAAAATACTTAGAGCTCTAAACTTCTTCTATAGCTTAAGGGATTTAGAAGAAATATTAAATGTTCCTTTTCAAAGTCTATGGAAATATGTAAACTTCATTGGCGTTCCAAGTGATGAGGTAGCAAATGAGATCTTAGAGAAATTATCTAAGTTAAAAATCATTGAAAATACTTTAAACGATGTAGCGAAAAGTAATAGTAATAACTATTATAACTTAATTAGAAATACTGGATTTATAGAGTTATTTGTGCTAGTTATCGAAGATAAGTTGAGAAAACTAGATTTAGATATAGACTTTGTATTTAGCTTATCTGAAGAGGGAATATCTATAGCAACTTCATTAGCACAGGAACTTGGAACGGAGATGTGTTTTCCGTTAATGAATAGAAATATAACCGAAGATGCAGCAAAGATTCTATGGTATTATTCATATAGTGAAAGAAGATATAAATATATGCTAATTCCAAGAGAATGTATTCATAGAGATAAAAAGTTGTATATGGTTGATCTATTTGTAGACGATGTTGAAAAGATCAAATCTATAATGTCACTGATGGACGCTAATAATGTAGAGGTTATAGGTTTGTCAACAGTGTATATATGTAGAGAATGTCTAAATGTATTAGAAAATATTAATATGGCTGTTTTGTTTTATTTATATGTAGTTTAGTATAAATGAACTAGATTATTTTTTTAGATATCAAATATGTATTGTTAGTCAATAGAACAAAGAATTTTATTGTTAGTTACAAACTACTGATAAATTTGGTGTGGTAGTATGTCAAAGAAGAAGGAGGAAAAGAAAGAAGCTAAGGAGGAGGTTAAAAAGGAAAAGAAGAAAAAGTAGGTTTAGTAATTATAGTATAAATCAGCTGAGCAATATAATAGGCTCTCCCACATCAATATAAGAGCCATTTTTAGTTAAAATTTTTTTCACAATTCCATTTCTTGGACTTTTAATTTCTATCTCCATCTTCATAGATTCTATTATAGCAATGGTATCTCCTTCCTTTATAGAATCACCTTCATTAACAAGTATTTTCACGATACGTCCAGGAATTTCAGATATAATGGTGTTTTCTTTAGGTATCTGTAGTTCTTTCATATATTGTTGCTGTTCTATACTTTTACTAGGTTCTAAAATAATATTGTTTTCTAAGGTTCTTGTGGCAGCATCTTTTTGGTTTTCAATTATATGTACTATATATTCTTTTGAGCCTATTCTTACCCTAAAGCCGTCTTCACGATCATCAACTATTTCTATTTCATACTTTTTATTATTTAATTCAACTATTATCCTATTTACAGCCACATTTCACACCATTAACTAGGTTAACAAGTATTCTTTTATTTGATATATGTAATAAATTAAGGGCTAGATAAGAGTTTTGCCTCTATATTTGCTATTTATAATTGTATATAATTAGTTCTAGTTTAATGTAGGGTTAATGAGCAACGCAACTCTTATTTAGCTGAGGAATGTAGCTAAGGTATACTAGATGCTGGTTATTATCTCAATGTTAAGATAACTAAATGTGTTAAAGTTAATTTATGAGATGAATATATTATGTCTGGAGAAAAAATAGAAAGAAAAGAGATTGAGATGCTTAGGAAAAGAATTGATATGGCAAAGCTTGGTGGTGGTACTGACGCTATAAATCGTCAACATAGTGCAGGTAAGCTTACAGCGAGAGAGAGACTTGAATTGTTATTTGACGGCGGCTCCTATACAGAAATTGATATGTTTGTAACCCATAGAGCTATAGAGTTTGGTATGAGTGAAAAAAAGGTTTATGGCGATGGTGTTGTAACCGCATTTGGTAAGGTTGATAACAGACCAATAGTAGCTATAGCACAAGATTTTACGTTTATGGGAGGATCTGTAGGTGAAATGCATGCAACTAAAATTGTAAAGGCTTTAAGCTATGCAATGTCTGTTGGTGTACCTGTTGTCTTTCTTAATGATTCTGGTGGAGCTAGAATTCAAGAAGGTGTAGATTCATTAAAAGGCTATGGCGATATATTTTATTTAAATGTTATGGCCTCGGGTGCCATACCTCAAATAGCTGTGGTAATGGGGC
This sequence comes from uncultured Ignisphaera sp., assembly GCA_964447975.1. Classification (GTDB taxonomy): domain Archaea; phylum Thermoproteota; class Thermoprotei_A; order Sulfolobales; family Ignisphaeraceae; genus Ignisphaera. The sequence goes on from CAYUUS010000027.1 coordinate 15,841, forward strand.
CTTGTGCTGGCGGTGCTGTATATTCGCCTGCATTAATGGATTTTATAATAATGGTTAACAAAATCTCATATATGTTTATTACAGGTCCTAAGGTTGTGAAAGCTGCTATTGGGGAAGAGGTTACTGAAATGGAGTTAGGAGGGCCAGATATCCATGCATCTAAAAGTGGTGTGGCACATTTTGTAGCAAGAGATGAGAGAGAAGCAATAGATATTGTTAAGAAGATTTTATCTTACATACCATTAAATAGTTTGGAACTTCCACCAAGAATAGAAACTAAAGATGACCCAGAGCGAAGAATACCAATACTCAATAATGTTGTTCCTGAAGATCCCACAAAACCCTATGATATGCACTCTATTATTGAAAATGTTGTAGACTATGAAACATTTTTTGAAGTTCAGAAAGATTTTGCTAGGAACGCTATAGTAGGTTTTGCAAGGTTAAATGGATATACGGTGGGAGTTGTTGCAAATCAACCTCTCTACTATATGGGTGCGCTAGATATAGATGCATCAGATAAAATTGCAAGATTTGTAAGATTTTGTAATGCTTTTAATATACCAATAATAACATTTGTCGATGTTCCTGGTTTCGTACCAGGTACTTTCCAAGAATACAGAGGTATAATAAGACATGGTGCAAAAATACTATATGCATATGCCGAAGCTACAGTTCCTAAATTAACAGTAATAGTTAGAAAAGCATATGGAGGTGCATATATAGCTATGGGTTCTAGACATCTAGGAGCAGATTTTGTGGTCTCATGGCCAACAGCAGAGATCGCTGTAATGGGTCCTGAAGCAGCAGCTGAAGTTATATGGCGTAAAGAACTTCAGCTAATTAAAGATGAATATGAGAAAGAAAAGATGCTTCAAAAACTTGCAAATGAATATAGAGAGAAGCTCACTACACCATATTATGCTGCTTCAAGAGGCTACATAGATGCAATAATAGAACCAAGTGAAACCAGGTCCATTCTTGTAAAAGCATTGGAGTTTCTAATGACTAAAAGAGAGATAAGAATCAGACCACCACCTAAAAAACATGGCTTGATACCTCTTTAGAATTTTAAGCTTATTTAAAATCATGCATTAGGAGAGAAATATTCAAGATATGTTTTTTATAGGAGTAAAAATTAAGATATAAGATATCTGTATACCTTGGGTTAACAGAGCTATGAAAAAGGACTATTATCATCAAATTATAGATGATAGTTATATTAAAGACGTAGTAAAGAGAATAAGAATTCTTTTCCATATAGAGGATTTAGTTGAATTGTATATTAATGAAATGGATATGCAGGAAATAATGCTTAGAATAGATGGACTAGCTGAGGACGATATTAACATCAATAAAGTTATAGTATATGGTGAAAAAGTCTTTATTAGATGTGGATATAGTGAATATTATGAAGATGTAGAGATAAGTTTTAAATGCAATGAGAGAAAAGGATATATCCTTCCAGAAATTTATAGAACCTTAGGAATAAGACTTGCTAAAAATGTAGTTAAAAGATTAAGTAAATATCTATTCTATAATAGAGAATATTTAATAATGGTTCTAGACAACGGTAATTTGATATTATTAGAAGGGTTCCAAGAATCAATAACATTTCCAATAATATCTAGTATAATGTTTATTGCCCATACACATCCTAACACATTACAGCCGATTTTCTCACGAAAAGACTTAATAACCACACTGGAAATATTATCAAAAAGAGGTATAGGATCCTGTGTTGTTTCATCTACATCGCTTTGCATTCTACGTAAAAAACCTCTTACCTTAGACGACTATGAAAAATTTGAGTATCTTATTAATAGTATTGAGGTAGCAACAAAGGATGCACTAGATATGGCTGGATTTGAATCGCTATACACATTAAATCTATAAAAGTTTGTTAATCCTTTGGATAAAACTTTATTAATCTTTCATTGATATTTATATAGACATTAAATAGATTATCAAGACCGCTACTCTTAATTTTAGGTAGTAAAACAGCTTCTAATTGAAATAAACCTGCAATTTCACTCATATGCACTATTATATTTATAGGTCTTTCACGATCCTGATTCTGTTCAACGTCAACTCTTTTTATACTTAAAGCTGAGACAGCATGCATATCTAGCTTCCCTAATTTATATGGCATGCGTGCTCTTCCCTCAGCCATATCAAGACCATCACTAACTTTTACAACACCACATTCTACTGAGAGACATTGAATATTATAATCAGATGCATATATATTGTGAAGTATCTCTTGACGAAAGTCTATTATCTTCTCTTTATTAAAACCTATTTTGCTTAATATTCTATCTATAATATCCTTTGCAATTAAGACTCCTAATAATTCATGGTTTACTCTATGTATGGCATTTCCAATGTCATGAAAATACGAAGATAGTAGCACAATAATCTTTACCTCATCAACATTTTTAGCTACACCATCCCTTATACATGTCATATCCACTCCTGTACTATAGAGTATATCAATAAGTTCTAGCGATACACCAGCAACTATTCTAGCATGTGTAATGCCATGATCATTATATCTCAGTCGTGAGACAGCCATAATATTGCTCATTTTTAGCAATTCGATAACCTCATAATCGTCTTCAAGTATTTGATGAGTCTTTTTAACAATAGGTGATGAATTGATATGTTTATATAACAAATTTGGAGTTACTGTGACCATAGTTCTAAACCATAAACGTAAATGTATTTAGTAGCTATTAAGCTAATTTAATTAAGAAAAGGATTGTTTCTATGGTATTAGAAGCTTAGAATAATCCTATGTTTCAACCTCTATATAGATATTGTTTTAATATATTACAATGTAACTATATTTTTTACAAATTGTTATGGATTCTTTTCAATATTATTTAATACACTATTTAAAATATTTATACATTTACTAATTTCATTTCTTACTATATCTATAGAACCAATAAATAAAAGAGATGAAGGAGGGAGAACCACATCGATATTCTTTCCTCCTATACACCTAATAAGATAAACATTTCTATTTGATGTTTTTTGTATAGCTAGTAGATAATTGTTATAATTTATTACAGCAATAATTCTATAGGGATATAGCAAAGGTGTTTTTCTTAGATTCAATGTTTTTATCATATCATCTAATCTACTATTAGAAATATTTATATATGCCTTTAAATCTACTATTAGAAAAATCTCTTTGAACTCATTTAAACATTCAAATACAATATTTATATTTTTTAGTTCAAAGCGAATGTAATTATTGATGCTATCGGCTTTAATATTTTTAATTCCACATTGAATTAATCTCTTTAATACCTTAGTAAATTCATAAGTATTTTTAAGAGCAATGCTAATTGATGCTTGTAGCCTCATGAAAATCATCTATTATGAAAATGATGATAGATAGATATCATCACCCAGTTCAATATAGCTAGACATTTCAGGTTTTCCAAATCTTATTTCTTTAACTTTATGAAGATACTTAATATCTTTGCTAAATATCTCTAATTCCTTAGGTATATAAAGCACCATTTCTAAGGACTGGGTAAGTTTAGCATTTATACTCTTTTTATATTTCCATATTAAACTATTTAACCTATATAGTTTTACTAGATTGTTTTCTAGTTCAGTCTTTGGTATATTAATTGGTTTAGGTAATGTCTCAAAATGAATTGATCTTTTACTATACATTTTTCTCCATATGTAATCAGTTATAAATGGAAGTATAGGTGCTAAAAGTAAAAGTATATTCTTTAATAACATATGAAGTGTAAACCATGCACTAATCTGCTCTTTTTCATTAAACACCCCATCTAAGTTATATATTCGCGGCTTAACTAATTCAATATAATGATCAGCAACCTCATCCCATACAAAATGGTAAAGCGTATGTATAGGTATATAGAGATCCATATCTTCATAACCTTTCTTAACAACATTTATAACGTTATTCATTCTGCTTAAAATTGCAACATCAAGTGGATAGAGATCATCAACTTTTTCGACATATGGTATGGCTGAAATGAAGCGTGCAATGTTAAGAAGCTTTGTTATAAATAATGCACCTGTTTTTAAAAGTTGTTCAGAGAATCTATAATCGCTTCCAAGCTTAGTTGCAGCAGCAGACCAAAATCTAAATGCATCAGCACCATATTTCTCTATATATGGTTCTGGATATACCACATTTCCTTTACTTTTGTGCATAGCTTCACCTTTTTCATCTAAACCCATACCACTTATTCTAATGTAATCAAATGCACATCTTCCAAGTAATTGATAAACCCTTAATAATGTGTAATATAGCCAAGTTCTAATAATGTCGTAGCCTTGAGGTCTTAAAGCCTTTGCCTTATTGTTAATGTATTGCTCAAATATATGTGGATATTTTGATATACCTGCAGCATAGATGATAGATATTGAGGAGTCAAACCATGTATCGAAAACCTTGGTTTCTCCCACTATGTAGCTTCTTGATGCTCCACAGATAGGGCAGGAATGCCATGGTGGCAGCTCTTTCCATGGTCTATAGTATCTTTTTTCATTTGGTACTAAAATTGAGCCACATGATTTACACCTCCACACAGGGATTTCAGTTGCATAATATCTTGTCTTAGATATAGGCCAGTCCATAGTTATAGAATCTATCCAATCCAGTAACTTTTTTTTATGTTCTTCAGGTAAAAACTTGGCATTTTTAGTTATTTCCTTAAGTACATCCTTATAGTCTAGTTGTTTCAAAAAGAACTCATGTGTATGTATGAATTCTATAGGTGTTCCACAACGCCAACAAACAGGTACATTTCTATCAATCTTATCAATCTTTACTAAAAAACCTTTGTTTTTTAAAATTTCAACAATATATCTTCTTGCCTCTATTACCTTAAGGTCAACTAGGATATTTACACCATCATTTAAAGAACCATCCTCCTTTATTATTAATCTTGGCTTTAAACCCAACTCTCTGATTATTCTTACATCAGATTGATCACCATAGCTGCATATCATCATTAATCCTGTGCCAAATGATGGATCAACAGATTTATGTTCTACAATATCAATTATATAGTTATAGATTGGCACAATTGCTTTTTTATTCTTTAAATATTTATATCTATCATCAGTAGGGTTATATGCTATAGCTAAACAAGCACCGAGAAGTTCTGGTCTTGTTGTAGCTATTGTAAGGTTTCCACCATCAGATAATTGAAAGTTTATGTAGTAAAGCTCGGCCATCTCATTTTTGTATTCAATTTCAGCTTCAGCTAACGATGTTTTACAGCGGGGACACCATATAACAGGTCTTTCAGCCTCATATATATATCCTTTTTTCCACATCTCTATAAAGGTGCTCTGTGTAATTTTTCTATATTCTTCACTATCTGTACCTTCATGCCAATACTCAAATATACAGCCAAGTCTTCTCCATATATTGATAAATTCTTTTTCAACTTCATCGAGATGTTTTTTACAAAGCTCAAGAAATTTTTCTCTTCCATCAATAGTTTCTGCAACTTCATGTGGATTTATACCATACATCCTTTCTACAAATATCTCCACAGGTAAACCATTTCTATCAGCATAAAATGGTACTAGAACATTATAGCCTAGCATTCTATAGGCTCGTGCAATCATATCTATTTGAACATAGTGTGCGACTTGACCAACATGAGGTTTTCCTGAAATATATGGGGGTGGTGTATCGATTATAAGTGTAGGATTATGAGGGTTGTAGCTAAATTTAAATAGACCCTCCTCTTCCCACATTTTTATTAATTGGTTTTCATACTCATTTCTCCACCTGGTATCCATAATCTTTGGTTTAAAGATTTGAGTAGACATCATATTTCACTCAATTTGTTCCTAAAATTAAGAAATAATATATCAAATTATAAGCTATACTACTATCCTAATCATAAATATTAATCTTTAAAAAGTTTTGTGTTTTAAGTGGGTTGAGTCTATATGTTGATATCTATATTTTAATGTTTGTTTTTAGAGGTTGGGTTATGGGTTGGTTACTGTAAGTAGGTGAGGGAAAAGTTGGTAAATGTCTCTTCAACTGTTCTATAGAATATAACTATGTAGTTAATATCTATATAGCTATTTAAAATTTTTATGCTAGTTCTATAAAAAGAGTGTTATGAGGTGTAGTTAATAATGTTTCAATTTATTTGGGGAATTTCTACATCTATAATCATATTTTCATTTCTTTATGGGATACCTTCTCTATATAGTATTCTAAAGGATCTTAAAAAAGTTGTGTGGATAAATATCAACTCTTCTAAAAATAATAACAAAGATCTCTCTGACCCTCCAACAATATTAGTTATTTTACCGTTTTATAAAGAAGACAAAAATTCTATTGAAGAAACATTTACTAGTATAGTTAAACAGAGATATCCTCATGAAAAAATTCATGTTCTGATAATATTAGAGAAAAATGATGAAGAGACATATAGATACGTATTAGAGCTTTCAAACATTCTATTAAATGCTAACATAAACTTTAAATTGGTTGTAAACACCTCAGAGAGAAAGGGTAAAGCACATTCTATTAATAACATAGTCAACAATCTAATTGAAGATATAGATATAGTTGTTATATTTGATGCTGGTGATAAGGTAGTAGATGAATTGTATTTATATAAAGTCTCATATCTAATATTAAATTATGGATATAGCATTGTTGGTACTAAGGTCTATAGAATAAGTAGTAATGTAATTGGAAGGCTTTCCTATATTGATACACTTCTATGGTATAATGTTGGTTTACCAGGGCTTATAAAATTTACAAAGATTCCTCTTGTTAGTGGTGAAGGGTTAGCACTCTCTAAGAAATTTTTAGATGAAATTGGAGGACTACCTGAGGTCTTAGCTGAAGATGCATATCTTGCAATATTAGCCGTTTCTACAAATAGAAACATAGCTCTTTTAGATAGCATAATATTTGAGGGAGCTCCATCAACTATTACAAGCTATGTTAAGCAAAGAATAAGATGGTATAGAGGGACACTAGAATGTTTTAAGGATATTATTACTAGACATAGACACAAAATTAGAAAGAAAACTTTAATAGCATTTGCTATAACATATCTACAGCCTATAGCATTAATAGCACCATTTGTATCAACGATAACTATAGTTTCATCTATATTCATAGACGTACCATATATAGCACTACTTCTTGCAAAAGTTGAGCTTATATCAATCTTTATGGCACCACTATATCTTTTAATAAACATGAAATACTTTGACATTGTAGCATTACTAGAACCTGTAAATTGGATACTTCAAGGGTTAATAGTACTCATTGCATTAATTCCAATAAAGATATCTTGGTTTAGAACCTCTTCAAGGGCTAAGATTAATCTAGATGATGTACACATAAAGGTTATTGGAAGATTATAAAGTATAAGAAGGATAAATAAAAATACAAAATATAGTAGTTATGTATAGGCATCATGAACTTAGAAAGAAGATCCAATTCATACAGTGAGCCGAGCCAGCTTTACAAGGGTTAAGAACTTTAACAAGCTCAAGAAAGGGGCTGTTTCGTAGTT
>CAYUUS010000028.1:0-22630 GCA_964447975.1 uncultured Ignisphaera sp.
TTGGTGGTTCTTCTTTTCTACATATATCCATAGCATATGGACATCTAGGATGAAACCTACAGCCAGGTGGAGGATTCAACAAACTAGGAGGCTCACCTGGAATAAACCTAATATTCTTATCACTCCTAAGAGTAGGAACACTAGAAAGTAATAGCTGTGAGTATGGATGTTGAGGCTCCCTATAGAATTTATCAGCATAGCTATATTCTACTATATGCCCTGCATACATAACAGCCACCTTATCTGAAAGTTCACTTGATAAAGCAATGTCATGTGTTATAAATATGTAGCTTACTTTCCTATCATTTTTTATTCTCTTTAACAAATTCATTATATTGGCTTGTGTAAGAACATCCAATGCTGATGTCGGTTCATCTAATATAACTATAGATGGCTGTGTTATTAGAGCCATTGCTATAACTACTCTTTGTCTCATGCCACCTGATAACTCAAAAGGATACCTATCTATAAACTCTTGCGGTATTCCAACAAATCTCAACATTTCTCTAGCTTTATCTAGTGCTTCATTTTTATTCATACCTTTATGAATTATTAGAGGTTCTGCTAGTTGTTCGCCTATCTTTATCACTGGATTCAATGCATTCATAGATGCCTGTGGCACCATTGAGATCTTATTCCATCTAATTCTACTATCAAAATCTTTATCACTAAGCTTCATAACATCTTCTCCATCTATATATACACTTCCATCAAATCTATATACATTTCGAGGTAATAGCCTTAACAAGGCTTTTGCAAGAGAGCTTTTACCACTTCCAGACTCACCAATAACAGCTAGTGATTCCTCATTATACAGATCAAGAGAGGCTCCATCAACAGCTTTAACAAGGCCTGCTCTAACTCTATAATATAGATAGAGTTCTTTAACACTAAGTATAGGCTTTACCAATTTACATCTCCCTTAATCTTGGATTGAATATTTTATCAAGTGCAAGACCAAGCATTGCAAACCCCAATGCTGTAACTAACAATAACATTGATGGCTCTAAAATCCAATAATAATAACCCTTATAGAGAGCTGCTTCTCTAGCTGCATCTTCTAATACTCTACCCCATGTAACAGCCTGTGGATCACCCACACCAAGTAAAGCTAATGCTGCTTCTAGAAACACAAAATCTGGTACTGAAAGGACAATTGATGGTATTATAGTGGGTAGTATCTTAGGTATCATATATCTAAAAATCATTCTAAAACTACTAGCACCATAAGCCATAGCTGCCTCTACATATGGTAGCTCTTTTATCTGTAAAAACATTGCTCTGTAGCTTTTTACACCAGATCCAAAAATACTCAATAATACAACAACTAGTAATAGCATCCATATAGTTATTTTATAGAAATATGATATCATTAACACCATTGGAAGAAATGGTAAAACCATGAGAATTTCGGTCATTCTTTGAACAATAAAATCAAGACTTTTTCCATACCAGGCACTTATAGCCGCTATAAGCATCTGCATAAATGTTATAGTAACTGATGCTATTAGCCCAAAAGCTAGTGCTATTGGTGCCCCCCAGAGAAGAGCTAAAGCTAGATCCCGTCTTCTATGATCGGTTCCAGCAATTCCATACACCTTACCATATACTGTTAGCTTAGCGTCTATCTGTACATTATTAATATCCTCTTCACCCATAAGTATATCCACTATAACTCTATATTCACCCTTAGATACTTCAACTGTATCTCTATTAAGTATAGAGAGGTCTTCCTTGGCGAAAAGAGCTATGGTGACATCAAGGTCGTAACTAGGTCTTGAACCAATCTTTGATATCAGATTTGCACTAAACCTCTTAAGAAAATCCTCATCCCTTGAAATATAATATGATTCATATCCTCTTAACAATCTTCTACCCAATATATACTCTATCTCACCAGGTTTTATCCATGTTATCTGAGTTGTGAATTGCTTTGTAGAATTTGAATACATCCTAAGAATTATTTCACTTGGAAAATCGTCGTATATATAGTTAAATGTAAACAGAATTCTTTGAATATATTTCCCACCAGAAAGAGAAATTATGGTTTTATTTACATAATCTTTCTGTCCTCTGCTATCCAATACTATATTTTCTGGAAGTTTTTTATGTGTAAAGAAGTTTATCCAGCTAGGCATAGCATTTTTAGGAAAGTCTTCCCAATATTCTATTGAGTTCCACCTTTTTACCGCTTCTTCATATGGTATAGTAATCACAGCATATAGTGATAATGCAATTAAAGATGCAATTATTATTACTCCAATTAAAGCAGATTTATATAACAATAATTCTCTAAAGAATTTGCTGAATATTCTTATCATGTACCTACACCTCCTATTTTAATTCTTGGATCAATCAATACATAAATTATATCCAGCAACAATACTGTAATTGCAAGTAGATATGCATATATTGTAACTATACCTATTAAAACAGGTGAATCGTTATTTGCTATAGCTGCCCATATCAAACTACCTATGCCTGGCCAATTAAATATGTTCTCAGTTATTATAGCACCCATCCATGATGAAATTAACAATAATGCAAGTTGTGTAACTATTGGTGGAAGTGTTGGTCTAAGTATATACTTTTTTTCTATTTCTCTAGCTGGAACGCCTTTAGCTTTTGCTAGCTCTACATAATCTTCGGATGAGAACATTAAAAAGAATGTTCTCATAGAATAAGTGTTTATCGCAAAATATGCTATAAACCATGAAAGCATAGGAAGCACCATATGTTTTAATACACTTAATGCATAGAATAATGGATGCTCTGGAGGTGGCGCATCAACTATTCCCCCATAAGGTAATATCCCAAGCCATGATGCAAAAATCATTATTAAAAATATTCCGTAAAACCATCCAGGCATAGAAGACAATGGTGATAAACTTACAATAATCTTATCAATTTTACTACCATATTTTCTAGAAAGATATAGACCACTAAATAAACTTGAAAAGAATAACATGAGCTGTATAGATGTGAATAAAAGTATTGATGCTGGAAGTCTTTCAAGTATTATAATCCTTACTTGTTTAGATCCACTAGCACTCGCTAATCTATACGCTCTTCCAAGATTTAGTGTAAGTGCATCTATAAGGTAGTTAAAGCTTCTGTATATAAATGGTTTATCAAGTCCAAATCTTTTTATCTCTAACTCAATCATTTTCTGTGCAATTTCATCGAGAACACTTTTATTGAAACCTCTATACGCAGGGTTATTTCTAATAGATTCATAAACATTAAATTGAATTTCAGTTTTTATTATTTCATCAATAAATCCACCCATATTAGCAACAAGAATCACAATGTATATGGCTATAATAGTAGTTATTAAGATAGCTATGCCTCTTACTATAATATACTTACCTAGTCTCTTTAATACATCATATCTATATTTACTAAACATCACAATAAGCACCATACACTAATAAATATTTATTACATATTGCTTAGGTTATTTATATAGTAAAACAAAGGTTTAAAAATGTTCTTAATTGGAAACCAATGTTTATTCAGATCCTTTAGCTAAAGTTTAATTGTATTATATTTAATAAATAAAATAATGTTGAGAATTGATAGATATCTATAATGCTTCTTATCTTTTTCAATATTAAATAACTCTATAAACTTTTAATATATTTATCTCAGTATTTGAGAATCTCAATAAATATGTATTAGGATACAAAGTAGTGAGATAAAATACAGCCAACTTACTATTCATATAACATAAAACTTGTTGCTATATCTATTTAGGTTTTAGATAAAAGATCACATATACCTGCAGCTCTCCAGAATCTACCGACTATATTTTCAAGCCCTTCTATCTTTCTTTCTTTAAGCCATAAATCTGAATATTCCTTAGCAAGTGTTATATAATCAGATACTTTTATATTTTTATTAAGAGATTTTAATACTGCTTCAAAGAACTTGTAAATAAAGTTAAGATCCTTTGGAAGTTTTATATCCTTGATATTTTCTAATGTTTTTTCAATGTCATTCTTTAAATTCTCAATTTCTTCACTAGATATATATTTTTCTATTAGTTTCATTATTTCTGTTTTTAATAGTATATGTTTAGGAAGCCATATTCCCCATCTAATGCTCCATTTATTTATAACTGTATCAATTTCACCAAATAGTTTCCTAGCTCTCAATACACTATATTCTTCACCTGTTAAAGCAACCCATTTATCCTCCCAATTTCCACTGCCTTCAGCGTATTCCATAGCAGCTAATATTAATGGATCTAGAAATGAATAGAGACATTCTGAACCATCATCGCCCCATGCAGTTATTAGAAAACCATCAATACCTTCCTCCCTAGCAGCTTCTAAGAAATTTTTAAGGTTTTCAAGAGCAGTTGGAAAGTCTGGATAATATCTATTCCAGTTCCATAGCGCAGGAGCAACAATCTGCTTAATACCTCTTTCTTTAAATAGTTTTATTCTCTCCTTAAAGTATTCTTTTGAATTTGGTGAATAATCCCAATTGACAATTATGGCCTCTTTCCATATATTGCTATCCAAGAGTTTTCTCCATTGCTCTTTCTCACTTTCTCTTAAATAAGCTGCTGCTATCATATCACCCCATAACATAGGAATTTTATTTCTAGATTTGACAATTTTAATCATATTATAGTGATGCATTTCATAGAGTTCAGGGCCCTTGAATGTTAAAAATTTGTCAAGGCTCTTACCTCTGCCGAGAGCCCATGTTTCATCGCCACCAATATGTATATATCTGCTTGGAAAGAATTCAACTACATCTCCAAGTAATCTATATACAAATTCTCTAGCTTCATTATCACTAACATTTAAAACGCCTTCTCTTGGATTATGCCATTCACTAAACTTATGAAATGGTGGAAGAATAAGTATGTTTTCCATATGACCACAAAGTTCAAGAGATGGTAATACCTCGATTCCAAGTTTTGCTCCATATTCTATAACTTCTCTAAGTTCTTCTTCACTATATCTACCTCTAATAGAACCTATGTCTTTGTATTCTTTCCATGGGAATAAATCCTCTAGATATATAGCGAGATAGTTGTATTTCAATATAAAGAGCCATCTTAAAAGTTTCTTCAATGTATCTGCAGTAGGAACCCCACCTCGAGCAACATCTAAATGAAATCCTCTAAAACTAAATTTAAATGATTCAACAATTTTAACATGAGGTAAATAGTTTTTATTCTGTAGAAACAACTGAATTAGGGTGGCATAAGCTATTTTTTCGTTGCCCCATATTTTAACAACATTCTTTTCTATTGCTATACCAGCTTCACCTTCACCCTCAATCTTAACTATATTCCAATCACCTACAGGGATGCTGAATTCCCTTGCCAGAAATTCTGGAAAGTTGGTAAACCCATTGAATTCAAACCATTTACCTGTAAATTCAATGGATCTAGGTTCAGGTACTATATAGATATAATTTTTTTGATGCATTATCAGCCACACCAATATATATTGTATCGAATTCGATATAAAAATATTAAACATAAACTATAGCTAAATCGATAAAAATGGTTTAGGTTTTGTATATTAAATTTATTGAACATATGTTTTTATTTGATCTAGGTCTTCATTGTTATAGGTTTTTGACCATGTCTAAAAAGCTTAAAATAAGTTTTATAGGTCTAGGAGGCATAGTTTCATATGCCCATTTACCAGCTATAAAGGAACTCGGATTTCAAATAGATAGCTGTGTAGATATTGATGAATCTAGAACAAAAATGTTTGTTGAAAAAACAGGATGTAAAGGTTATACTGATTATAGAGAAATGCTAAGAAATGAAAACCCTGACGTTGTATTAATAGCTACACCAAATAGTTTTCATGCTCCAATAGCTATAGATGCTTTAGAAAATGATGCACATGTATATATCGAGAAGCCTATGGCTACAAATATTGAAGAAGCTTTAAAAATTGTTGATGCAATGTATAAAAAGAATAGATTTGCTGTTGTAGGACATAATGGCCGATTTGATTATAAAACATCTACAGCGGCTAAACTCATTCATAGAGGTGTTATTGGAAAAATATATCATGTAAGAAGTTTCATACTTAGACAACGTGGTATACCCCCAGCTCCTACATTTATAAAGAAAAGTCTTGCAAAAGGTGGTGCTGTATTTGATATTGCTTCACATGCTGTAGATATGCTTCTTTATCTCTCTGGGTATCCAAAACCATCAACTGTCAAGGGATTTACATATAGAGCATTTGGAAACAAATTAGATGAGTTTGGTATGAATTATCCACAACCACCTCAGCCAGGTATGACATCTGAAGTTGAAGATTTTGGCTCTGCATATATAATATTTGAGGATAATATCGATATGTATGTAGAAGTTAGTTGGGCCTCATATATAAAGGAGAACAAAGTTGAATATGTTGTTCTTGGTGACAAAGGTGGAATACATATAGATACTAATAGTTTAAGCTATATAACCTCTATTGAGAAAGAGTTCTTTATAGCTTCTCCACCATTAATACCTCAAGTAAATAGCTATAAAGAGGCTTGGAAAGTATTTTTAAGGGCCATCGAAGACAACGATAGATCGCTTCTCTGCCCTATAGCAACAGCTGAGCAAGGTGTAATTGATGTTGCTATTCTTGCTAGTATATATGATTCTTCATTAAGTGGTAGAGAAATTAAAATTGATTTACCAAACAAGTTGTTTGAATGCGTTAAAGAGCAGCTTAAATGTTTAAAGTAGGGTGGATATCATGGATAAATCAATATTAGTTAAATATGCTGTTGTTGGTGTTGGAGGTCACGGATTAAACAGACATCTAATTCCGCTACTCAATGTCTCTAACGTCAAACTTGTTGCTGTTGCTGATATAAATAAATCTAGATGCGAGGAAGTTGCTTCTAAATACAATGTTAAATGCTATGTAGACTACATGGATATGATTAATAAAGAAGATATTGATGCTGCAAGTATAGTTACACCTACTGGTTTACATGCAAGTATCGCTATAGATATGTTGAAAAATGGTATACATGTTCTTGTTGATAAACCCCTTGGTTCTAACCTTAATGAGGTTGTAGAGGTTGTCAAAGCGGCTAAGAAAACAAATAGAAAGCTTATGGTTGGCTATTGGAGTAGATTCTCACCTGCTTTACAATATGCTATTGAAGTCTATAGAAAAGGTTTTCTTGGAGAGCCATATTATGCTTATGGATATCTTATTAGAAGAAGAGGTATACCTGGATCACCAACATTCATTGACAAAACATTATCTGGTGGAAAAGGTGCTCTTCTTGATATAGGATGCTATATAATTGACAATATTCTTGCTGCAACAGGTTTCAAAAAGCCATTAACTGTCACAGGTGCTACCTATACCAAATTTGGTAATATAGCTGATGAAATTAAATTTAATTGGGGTTCTTGGGACCCATCAAAATTTGATTTAGAAGACTTTGCTGTTGGTTTTGTAAAGTTTGAAGGTGGATTAACGATGGTTTTTGAGGTTGCATGGGCAGCAAATGTATCTCATGTTGGTGAAGTCGGTTATATGAAGGTTCTTGGTGATAGAGGTGGTATTGAGGCAAAGGGGGATGAGGCTATGAGGGATGTATCATTTCATAGTAGATCAGAAAGCTTTCTATATGATTCAAAGCCTATTCTAAAATCTGTTAATATGGCTTTTGAAATGGTTAAAGCATTTATATATAGCATTATTGAAGATATAGAGCCTCCGGTAACAGGTCAACAAAGCGTTATACTACATTCAATAATAGACGCAATATATACTTCTTCTACAACAGGAAAAGAGATAAAAATAGCTTTACCTGAAATATGATTTATAATTCATTTTTTAATTCTTGCATATAATGGTATATAGTTTTCAACTTGTGCTGGATCGAATCTTATTTTACTTCCCTTTTCTGCAGATAGATATGTATGCATCATTAATTGAACAACAAAGTATCCGTCATACCAATTCTCAAGAGGCATTCTTCCTGCTAGGAATGATTCTACCATATGCTTATCTTCTGCTTGGTATCCATAGGTTATAGCCTCATCTGGTATTATTGGCATTAATCCCTGTTCAGCATTTTGTTTCTCTATAAACTCCTCCGATGGTGGTATCTTTATATTTCTACTAATGAATGTGAAAAGCTCTGGTTGTAAGGTGTTTATATATAAGCTGTATTCAGGTCCTAGAACCTCAAATGATAGCCTTAATCCCGCCCCCACAAAAGACCACGAGGTTCTAGTCTCTGTCAATACAGTATTTCCTTCATCATCCTCATATGTTACTATGGCTAGTGCATAATCCTCTGCAGGCTCTTTTGAAAAATCAATTCCAAATCTCTTTTTAAGATCCTCAACATATTCACTTCTAAGCCATTTCAATATAGCAGTCTCTCCATATACATATTTAGGTTTTAAACTATCCTTACCTTTTCTAGGATCGTAGAGAACATACCTTGCTGCTTCTAAGCTATGGCACATCATATCTAAAAGTACACCTCCACCCGATATAGATGGTCTCCAAAACCATGCATTATGAGGACCAGAGTGTTCCTCTGCAGCTCTTGCTAAATATGGTCTACTGGAATACTTTGCACCTATATTCCACACAACCTCCTTACCTCTCATTACCGAAGGCATAAAGACTTGGTTCTCTAAATATCCATGTAAAAGCCCTGACTTCTCAACAGCATTTAACATCTCCTTAGCCTCCATAACATTTCTAGCAAGAGGTTTCTCAATAACAACACCTATTAAATTACCCTTTCCCTGTCTAGCTTCTTCAGCTACATATTTAGCGTACATAGCATGGGTATCATTTGGCGTTAGAATCCATACAGCATTAACACCAGGGTCTCTTAGTAAATCCCATATATCGTTATAAACTTTGGGTTTTCCCAGACCAAGCTGTTCAGCATATAATGCAAGCTCCTTTGCCTTCTCAACTGTTCTAGAATATATAGCCACTACATCACCATTTCTAATACTTGAAAACGCTCTTAAATGAAATCTTGCAACAAAACCAGCTCCCAATATACCTATACCTAATTTCTCCATAGATTTCACCGATATACATGCTGTTTATTCAGAATTTAAAAATGTTACAACTCTATCAGCTTTAATTATCCAATACCAAATTGTTTAATAAATACAAAGCTTGCTATATTAACAATAGTGAGTATCAGCTGCATCAACAATGTATATTTTTTGTATAGCAGCTTTGGGTTTATATTGTTTCTCTTTAGATAGAGACCTTCAGTAAAGAATGCTATAATTTCATCACTACGTATAAATAGCATTGCTAATGTTTTCCACATCTTCTCATTCTTTAACTTATGTATATATATCATTTCATATGCTTCCTTAAGAAAATGTGGTAAAATCCTCATAAGTAGTATTGTTGCAAAGGTAAGTTTTTTTGATATTAATTGACTTATATATGTCAATTCAAATATGTTGATATTATGCATTACAAAGAGTATTGCTAGTGCTCCTACTTCAGCCTTTATAAATATCGTTAAAACATTAAATATATCAATAGGCTTTGCCATAATATAAAGTGCTAATACGTTTGATAAAGACATCCACAGAGAAGGTATAGCTGAAACTAGGGCACCATATAATAATTGTTTAATCATTGAATAGAGTATATAATATATTGTAATTAATGCGATGGGTATTATTGATAGAAAAGGGCTATTGATGATGATCAATATTGATATTGTTGCAAATAATACTAATATCATTGTTGAACCCATCCTCGATTCTGTTAATCCATAAAGAAATAACGATCTTGATAAAAGCATTATAGATCTAGATAGTATGCTCATAGAATTAGACCTCATAAGAGTTTGTAGCTATAGCACCTATCTCATCACTATGACTCGCAATAACTATAGTTGACCCGTTCTTAACCAACCTATGAATTATATTTAATATGTTTAAAGCGTTCCATGGATCTAAACCTACTGTAGGTTCATCTACTAATAATAGCTTTGATTGTCTCATAAATGCAGAGGCTATAGCTAGTCTTCTTCTCTCCCCACTACTTAAAAATGCAATTGGTGTATACAAAGAACCCTCTAGATTTACAAGTTTAGCTATCTCAATTCTATTTCTAAGCTCTTCAATGACTGTTGGATTAGATATGTAGTGTAGAGGGTTTTCAGGAATGAGCTGTATGTTTTTAGGTCTTTTAATATAACCTCTTGACGGCTTTAATACACCTGCTAATAGTTTCAATAACGTTGTTTTACCTGACCCTGAAGACCCTTTTATCCAAATTACTTCACCAGAGGCTGCATTAATATTAAAGCTCTTTATAATGTAGTCATTGCTATCTGGATACTTATACCATAAATCATATACTTCAAGGATTGTATCTTTATCTTCACTATTTTTATTTATTTTCAACTCTCTATATTTCTTTCTTAAGCTTAGAAGCTGGTGATATATAGGAGTTTCATATACATCATCAAATATTTTTGCATATCCATCTTCAATATAGAGGATATTATCTGCAATCCTAGACCATAACTCAACATTATGATCTACTATTATCAAGCTTAAACCATATTCCTTTAATTTTTTAACAGTATCTGCTATAAGCTCTTTCGATTTTTTATCAAGATAAGATGTTGCTTCATCTATTAAAACAATCTTTTTATCTGATGCAAATGCCTCTATAAGTGCTATCCTCTCAGCTTCACCTGCACTAAGATTTGTAGATGATTCCCAAAGCTTGTGATATATGCTAAAAGTCTTAGCTAAGTATTCTATGTATTGCTGATTTTTACAACTATATATAAACAGCTCTGATATTGGATAAGGTGCTGAAATGGAAAACCATGGTTCTTGAACAACATAGTGTATGTATTTAGATGCTTCAATACTACTATGTATTTTCTCTCCATATATCTTTATCTTTCCAACTACATTAAGATTGTAAAGTTCTTTAGCTATACCTGTTAAAGCTCTTAACAGAGTTGTTTTGCCACATCCCGATCTACCTGTAATGAGAAGTGCTTCACCTAGGTTAAGGGTAAAAGTTATATTTTTCAATATAGGTCTATTGTAAGCTGATACCGATAGATCATTAACCTCTAAAACCTCTTGCTTTTTCAATGAATTGCACCACAGGATAGGCAATAAGTATACCCACCGTAAATTGCCCTATATTAACAGGCACTTCAAATAGTGCTGCTATAGCCTCTCTTCCAAGGATTAGCGGATTTGATATGAAGTATTCATAGAAAAAGTAGCCTAATACCATTATTCCACCACCTATAGCCATCGGAAATACATCTAGTCTTATTCTAGCTAAAACTGCTATTGATAGAGATGCTATAGCAAATGCTATAATTAACCATATATATGCAGGTAGAACTACTCTAAACGATGGAATAGGTAAAGTTATACCAAGCAGTGTAGTAGGAGCCCAACTAAATTCAGCCTCTATAGCGCCTCCCCCAAACGATAAAAATATGACAACTATTAAAGAAAGCATTATCCCAGTAAAAGCTGTTGCTATTCTTATCAATGTTGAACCCCTATTACGAATATGCATAGCAAGTTTAGATACTACAAAGCCTTCACAAAACTTTATAATAAATGTAGCAGGTGCAAAATACCAATAACCAAGAACTAGATCTGCTAATGCAGGGCCTAAACCTGATGAAACTGCTGCTACAATTGGTGAAGACATAAATGCTATTACATAAATCGATGCTTCTCCAAGATTAAAATACCCTCCTGTTGCAGGTGTTTCAATAACAAGTAGAACTGTCGCTATAAATGTAATGGCTGTATAGACTACAATCCTAACAATATCTTGGATTTTCATAGATATCGCCATTAAACATTACATAATTCATATATTTAAACTTTAATCGAAGTATTTAATCGAAGTATCACTATATTATATATTATACTTTCTAATATATTATGATCTATATAATAACCTGGTCTCCTCTCTTTAAAGGACAAGAATTCCAATAGACAATCCATCTGTTTCTGATCTATCCAGTATTATATTGAATTGTTATTAATTTAGTTAAGTTTTTATAATTCTTTGATTTAGTAAATTGTGGTAATTATTATGAAGTTTATAGCTCTTGATACAGGAAAGACAAAAACTATTGCAATGATGTTTGATGATGACTTAAATGTTTTATGTAGTGTCTCTAGCGGCCCTGCCGATATCACATTAGATGAGGATGTTATTAAAAGAAATATAAATAAAGCTATAGATAAATGCCTTAAAATTTCTAATATAGATTTTAATGATGTTGACTTTATTGTTTTTAGTTGGGCTGGTTTAGATACTAGTAAAGATTTTGAAATTGCATGGAGTTATATAAAGGGCTTGGGCTACCCATTAAATAAAATTATCATTGAACATGATGCTGTAACTGCATTCTATGCTGTTACATGGGGTGAACCAGGTGTTGCTGTAATTGCTGGTACTGGCGCTATTGCTTTTGGTATGGATAAAAAGGGTAGAAGGGCTAGATCCAGTGGATGGGGATGGATAATAGGTGATGAGGGTAGTGCTTCATGGATAGCCCTACAAGCATTAAATGCTGCTTCAAAAGCATATGATGGTAGAGGGCCATATACTACACTTGTTGAAAGAATAAAACAGTTCTATGGTGTTAAAGACCTTTTAGAGGTTGTAACATTTATCTATAGAATGAAGCCTTTTGATATTGGAAAGATAGCTGCTATTGCGTCAATTGTTGATGAGGAGGCTGAAAAAGGTGATAAAATATCTAAAGAAATAATGGTTAAAGCTGGTGAAGAGCTAGCATTAGCTGTTTATAATGTTGCTCAAAAACTTGATATGTTAAATGAAGGCGTTATTGTAGGTGGCGTTGGAAGTGTATTTAACTCTAGAATAGTTAAAGATGTGTTTTGCGAAAGAATTAAAATGATGTTGCCAAAAGCAATTTTAAAGGAGCCTATCATTGGATACAAAGCTATATTAGGTCCCATTATAATAGCTTTAAAAAAATTGAATGTAGCTATAGATAGAAATATTGTTGAAAAAGTTGTGAATCGTATTGAAGAAGCTGAGAATATTACTGTTTTTGTTTAATAATGTTTAACAACTCTAACTAGGTTTCTAGGACTGTCGATATCTAATCCTAAAGCTGTTGCATAACTATATGCCATTAGCTGTAGTGGTAATATAGCTGAAAGTGCATCAAGCTCTTCAAATCCCGTTTTAGATAACAGTATAGTATTTTCATCTACATCTCTATTGCTTAACCTCAATATATAGCTATTCATGGCTCTAAGCTCATTATAAAGCCTATATACATAGCTATAGCTTCTCCCTTCTTGGTTTATAACTATTATAAGCTGATTTTCACCGACTGTTGCTATAGGTCCATGTCTAAACTCAAGAGCATACATAGCCTCTGTTGCTATATAAGATGATTCTTTTAGTTTCAAAGAGCCTTCTAATGCTATTGGATATGAGGGGCCGGAGCCTAGAAATATGAATCGATTAATATTCTTTTTAACATAACTACTTCCTAAATTAGAAATATTTTCCTTTTCCTTAATCATCTTAATAGCATGTTCCTTAAGTCTATCTAGATATAAAACCATATTGTGTTTGTTTCCTAAAATTATGTCGATAATGCTTGATGTGAGTACAAGTCCTGTTAGTGTCATTGAATAGAAGCTTTTTGTCATTACTATACCTCTTTCAACACCAATATCTATGCAGAGATATTTATCTGCATATTCTCTACCTGCACCTTTTTCATTAATAGTTATAATTACGTTATATGTACCTTTCTCTTTACCTATCCTCATAGCCTCAATTGTTTCACTTGTTTCACCTGATCTTGAAACAGATACCAAGCAACAATTTCTAGATAACCTACTGCTATAATACATTATGATTTCTGATGACGGTATAGCATATACCTCTATACCTTCAACTTGAAGAGGAAAAGACATTAGCATAGCTGAATAGTAAGACGAACCACAACCTGTAAAATAAAAACAGTTACATCTTCTATCAACTATAGACTCAGCGACACCTTTTATCTCAACAATATTTTTACTAACAACATCTATAGAATTTGGTATCTCAATAATATCACTTAAAGTCTTTTCCCCACATCTACTACATGGCATGATCTATACACCAAATATTTTAAATTGTTAAGCATTTATAAAGTTGAATCCTATTAACCATTAAACATTATCTAAATATATATATAGAGGTAATGCTAATCTATAGAGAGCTAACTATAGGTGTTTTGTTTATGGCTACTACTATTGATGATAAAATAATAAACTCTGAATTAACTGCATTAACTAGGCTGTTTCTTGATATAGCTTATAAAAAAGTTGGAAGAAGTGTTACATTTCTATGCATTTCACCAATCTCAAAAGAGACCGTAATAGCTGCTTTAAGAGCTGCGAAAAGTGTTGATGCACCAATAATATTTGCATCTTCTTTAAATCAAGTTGATGTAGATGGTGGCTATACTGGATGGACCCCTAAGAAATTTATTGAATTTGTCAACCAAGTTTCCAGGTCTATGGATTTAAATGGTATAATTCTTTTTGAGCTTGATCATGGTGGGCCATGGCTAAAGGATGAACATATTTCTAGGGGTTTTGATTATTATGGTGCTTTAGAATCTGTTAAAAAATCTATTGAAAGTTTTATTGAGGCAGGGTTTCATATTTTACATATAGATACCTCAATAGATAAAGAAAGCTCTACAGGTTTTGCAGATATTGATGTAGCTGCTAGAAGAGCTGTCGAATTAATTGATTATTCTGAGGATGTAGCTAGATATAAAGACAGCAAAATAATTGAATATGAGATAGGTAGTGATAGATGGAGTTTAAATGATGTGGATCTTTTTAAAAAATTTGTGTCATTGGTTATAAACATGCTTAAATCTAAAAATATAGATACGTCTAAGATAGTCTTTGCTGTAGCGGATGTTGGCACAAGGGTTAAACCAGGTAATAGACTAGATATTTCTTTAGCTTCGAGGTTCGTCGATGTATTGAAAGAATATGGTGCTTACTTAAAAATTCATTCAGCAGACTATTTAGAGAATCCTAGCGATTTACCAAAGAACGGCATTGGAGGTGCTAATATTGGTCCTATGTTTGCTCATATACAGTATAAAACTGTTAAGGAGCTTATTGTAAGTAGTGAAAAAGAGCATCTTTTAAAACTATTTAAAGAGAGGATAGATAGTAGCATAATTTCTAGTGATAAGCTTGGCAAATATTTTAGTAATTTAGAAAAAATTGAAGAATATAAAATTGGACTGGCTTCTAGATATATATGGGCTAATAATAATGTTAGAAACACTATTTATTCTATAGGTAGTGAATTGGGAATAGATATCTTTAGTAAATGTATAGAAGCTATAGAGAGTAGCATAAAGGAGTATTTGATACAGTTAAATCTTATAGATACTGTTTCTCTGTTTAAGAGGTATCTAAAATAGTATAAAATGTAGCGATTATTTAAGTAATAAGAAGTAATATAGATTTATTAGATTTATGAAAATAGAGCTCTTAGGTGATATACATGTCTTTTGATGTAATATCACTTGGTGAACTACTTGTAGAATTTGTAAGAAAAGAGAAAGATGTTATGCATACTGTACCTGGAGATTATGTTGGTCCTTTTCCAAGTGGCGCACCTGCGATAACTATTGATACCTGTGCTCGATTAGGATTGAAAACAGGTTTTATAGGTGTTGTTGGCAATGATGATTTTGGCGAGATGCTTATAGAAAGATTTAAAGCTGATGGCGTTGATGTTTCAAAAATTAGAATTGACAAAGATTCTATAACTGGCATGGCGTTTGTGGCTTATAGATCTGATGGTAGTAGAAGATTTGTATTTAATTTAAAATACTCTGCATCTGCAAAGCTAATGCCAGAAGATGTTGACCCTGAATATATATCTAGAGCTAGAATTCTCCATATCTCTGGATCAACTCTTTATATAAGTAAATTTACTAGAAATTCCTGTGAAAAAGCTATAGCAATAGCTAAATCTCACAACAATATAATTTCTCTAGATCCTAACATCAGACTTGAACTTGAATCTATAGAGAGAATTAGAGAGATGTTGAGATATATAATGAAAGATATAGATATTTTATTTGTTGGCGAAGATGAGCTTGCAGCAATTACAGAAACAGTTGATATAAATAAAGCAGTATATAAAATATTTGATTGGGGTCCAAGACTTATTGTTGTTAAAAGGGGTAGAAGGGGTTCATTAGCCATAACAAATAGTGGTGAAAGTGTAGAAATGCAGGCACTTCTTGTTAAAGAAGTGGATCCTACAGGTGCTGGAGATGTATTCAATGCAGCATTTATTTATGGTTATCTAAATAATTGGAAACTAGAAAGAATTCTTATCTTTGCAAATGCTGCTGCAGCAATTAAGGTTGGTAGAAGAGGGCCTATGGAAGGCCCTAAGTCATATAACGAAGTAGTGAATCTAATTCTAGAAAAAGGATATGTATTTTAATAATATATTTTAAATTTCAATACTTTATACATAGAGAGCTTATTATAGACTCTAAATGAGTTGTAATTATCTGTGATTAACTATAATAAGGTTTCTTGCATTGTTTTATATCCTTTATGTTGTAGGTATCTTTATAGGTTTCTTCTCTTTATAGCTATGCCAACATGCATCAGCAATTTGTGTTGCTTTTAACCCATCTATAACCGTTACTTGCGGCTCTGTATTGGTTTGGATAGATTGTATAAAAGCCTTCATTTCTTCTAGATATGCTTCACCCCATCTTTTTTCAAAGAATGGTGCTCCAAGATATATCAAGCCTTGTTTCACTCCATATGCAAAGCTTTCATCTCTATTCGTACCAATATATATAACTCCTTCTGAACCATATACTTCATTTCTCAATTCATATCCATATGGAAATCTCCTTGTAGCATGTATAACTCCATGCAACCCTCTACTAGTTTTAAATGTTATAGCTACAGCATCTGGGTCTCCAAGAACTTTCATATCTTCATAGATATAGCTATCTCCAACAACATAAACCTCTACAATTTCATCGTTCAATAGATATCGTGCTATATCAAAGTCGTGTGACAACTGGTCTGCAAACATGCCACCACTTATTTTAGGGTCTCTTGCCCAAGAAGGTGGGGGCTCTGGATCCCTAACAATAGCTACAAAGGCTATTGGCTTGCCTATGACGCCATCGTTTATAAGTTTCTTAGCTTTTTGATATATCGAATCAAATCTTCTTTGAAACCCTATTTGAAGCTTTACACCATATTTTTTAACTGTGTTATAAATCTCCATAGCATCATTTAGATTAGGTGCTAAAGGCTTCTCAGTAAATATGTTGATGCCACGCTTAGCAGCTTCGATAATCTCTTCCTTATGTAGATGTGTAGGTGTTGCAATAATTACAGCATCTGGTTTCTCTATATCTAAAGCCTTTATGTAGTCTGTATACCATCGTATTTTCAAAGACTCTCCAATGCTTTTAGCTATATCTTCAACAATATCTACAACAGCTATAAGTTCCGCTCCTTTAACTCTATACCTTAGATTCTCTGCATGAATCCTACCTATTCTACCTAATCCAACAACTAAGCATCTAACAGCATTCATAGAAATACACCAACAAGATACACTAACACTATTAAGATATAAAATATTTTAAATTGAAGCTATACAATTAAAAATCAATTCTATCCAAATCCCGGTGATCGCACATTCAATACTTCTTTATTTACCAATGTTGGCGGCTCTCTTCCTTCATAAAATGCTATGAGATTCTCTGCCACTAGCTCTGCCATTGCATGTCGTGATTCATATGTTGCTGATCCTATATGTGGTACTAAAACAACATTCTTAAAAGCTGTTAATGGATGGTTCAATGGTAGAGGCTCTTGTTCAAATACATCAAGCCCTACACCAGCTATCCAACCCTCTTCAAGAGCTTTCACCAAAGCTTTGGTGTCTATTATAGCCCCTCTAGCAGTATTAATCAATATAGCTCCTCTCTTCATCTTCTTTAACCTCTCTTCATTTATCATATGATATGTTTCTTTTGTTAATGGTACATGTATAGATATTATATCTGCTTCTCTCAGAAGTGTATCTAGGTCTCTATATTCCATCCCCAACTCTTTCTCTATTTTCTCGCTTCTCTTGACATCATAGTATATAGCCTTCATATTGAAGCCCTTAACACCTATTTCAGCAACTCTAGTTCCTATTCTACCAAGGCCTATAACCCCTAGCACTTTACCCTTAAGCTCAACCCCAAGCATCATATGTGGATGCCATCCAGTTTTAAGCCTATCCCATTCACCCCATCTAACAAAATGATCTGATTCCACAATTCTTCTAGCAACTGCTAATATAAGTGCCCATGTAAGTTCTGCTGTAGCTTCTGTTAAAACACCAGGGGTATTAGTTACATATATCCCTAGCTGTGTTGCACATGGAACATCGATATTGTCATATCCAACTGCGTATTGTGCAACGATTCTAAGTTTCTTGGCTTGTTTAAGTAGATTACAGTCTATCTTATCACTTAATAGAGATGCAAGTGCATCGACTTCTTTGGCTTTTTCAAGAAGTATCTCATATGGTGGTGGTTGATATCTATCCCAAACCTCGACCTCATAATATTTTTTAAGTCTGTCAATTACATCTGGAAAAAGTTCTCTTGTTATAAATAGTTTTGGTTTCATATCACAACAACCTATATCACGTTTACAGCGATCCCTTTAAAAATTTATTTGATTATATCTAAATATATTAATTTCTATTAAAAATAAAGAAATGTTGATTTGATGGATTATTCTTTGTAATTTAGATATTTCCAGCATCTAACATTTATACCATCCACTTCTATAAATGGTGGTAATTTGTGCCAACATATATCTTTAGCATAGGGACATCTATTTGCATATCTGCACCCAGCAATTAGGAACTCTTTTAGCTCTAGAGCTGAGGGCTTTATTGATGGATATCTTTCTCGAATAGCTGGGTCGGGTTCGAGTATTGATTCTAGCAAGGCATATGTATATGGATGTTTAGGTTCTTGATATACCTTTGATGTGGGACCATATTCTACTAGAGTTCCTCTATACATAATAGATATATCATCACCTATATAATAGGCTGTTGATAAATCATGTGTAACATAAATTACAATCATATTTAGTTTCTCTTTTAAATTCTTCAATATGTTTAGAATACCTACTCTTAATGTAGCATCAAGCATTGAAACAGGTTCATCTGCAAGAAGTATTTTTGGATTAGTTAAAAGAGCTCTGGCAATCGATATCCTTTGTAGCTCTCCTCCAGAAAATTCATGTGGATATTTACCAGAGATCCTATCTAAACTTAATCCAACAAATTTTAATGTTTCATCAATTCTATATTCACTTTCATTTCTATCTCTAATTTCACATATATTCTTTGCAGTGTCATAAAAATACGAATCTATTCTTCTCAATGGATTGAAGGCTTCATAAGGGTCTTGAAATATTGGCTGAACTTCTCTCCTATACCACTTAGCCATAGAGCCCTTTAGTCTATGAATGTCGTATCCTTTATATAGAACTCTACCAATTTCAGGTTTTATAACCCCCATAATTATTCTAAGCAGTGTTGTTTTACCACTACCTGTTTCGCCTGCTAATACAACTATCTTAGGCTTTTCAAGATCTATATTCAACGTTATGTTATCTAATGCTTTAAACTTCTTTAAACCTAGAAGCCCATATCCATATAGCTTCGTCACATCCTCTACTTTAAGATTATTATTTACACTCATTATCATCACCTTATATTTGTATAAAGCCAACATCTTACATATCTATCTTTATCTAATGATATCGATGGTGGTTCTTTAGATCTACATATATCCATAGCATATGGGCATCTGGGATGAAACCTACAGCCAGGTGGAGGGTTAACTAAATCTGGTGGTTGTCCTGTTAAACCTTTTCTCAATGATTTATCTCCTTTTCTAATAAGTGATTCTATTAATGCTCTTGTGTATGGATGTAGGGGTTCTTTAAAAATATCAAATGTATTGCCTACTTCAACTATATTACCTGCATACATTATAGCGACTCTATCATCCATGTATGCATGTACAGACATGTCATGTGATATTAATATCAATGAACTTTTATTATTTTCACGCCATTCTTTAATTAACGATAGAATTATTCTTTGTGTAACCACGTCCACAGCTGTTGTCGGCTCATCTGCTAAAACTGTTCTTGGGTTAAATAGTAAACTTAATGCTATAACTACTCTTTGTCTCATACCACCAGAAAGTTGATGGGGATATGCATTTATAACTTCAGGTGGGAGTCCTAGAATAGATAGTGTATCCTTTAGATATTTCATTATTTCATTTCTATCTATTTCAATGCCATGATATTTAAAGATATTTATAAACTGGTCTTTTATTCTTTTTAAAGGATTTAATACATTCATAGAGTTTTGAGGTATATAGGATATTTCTAGCCACCAAATCTTTTTTCTAATTTCATCAATGTTAAGTTTATTTAATTCTACAATATCACCATTCTTAGTAGATAGAGATATGTTACCACTTCTTACTATAAGTGGGGGGATTATTGCACCATAGATCATTTTAGCTAATGTAGACTTACCACATCCAGATTCACCAGCAATGCCTAAAACCTCATTGTCATGAAGCGTAAGAGAGACATTGTCAACAGCGTGAACAAATACTCTTCTCTTCCCTCCAATAAATACCTCATAACCTCCATCTAAATTATTTACAGTGAGAATGTCTCTTATCATTTCTATCCCCATGTAACCCTGGCTCTTGCAAATATATATTTATCAATCTCAACCATAATTATATACAATGATAATACAAACGCCACTAGGAAAATTATTGGTATGGCTAGCCACCACCAGACACCTAGAAGTATTGCTTGGTAATACATTGCCCAATGTATTATTGTCCCTATAGTTGCTTCCTCCATTTTCATAGCACCAAATATCGATGCTGTTACCTCATTTCCTATGGCCCACGTCATCGTTCCTACAATATTGATCATTAAATATCTAAGGAGAAATGGTATAAAATCCTTGATAACAATTTTATATATTGTTAACCCTGAGAAGTATGATGTATAGACAAATGTTCTTTGCCGTAAACTAGATAGTATTGCATATACTGCTCTTGCTGGAAATCCCCAGCCTATTAAACCCATTATCACTCCTATTAAAGGTATAGTTAAATAGTCTCGCCATGTATAGAATATCACCATAAGTAGTGGTAAACCTGGAATTACGCATATTATATCTACTAATGTCATTAATATTGCTCTTACAACATATGTTGAAAGAGCTGCTATAGAACCTACAGCCCATGCAATAAAAACTGATATTAGTGCTGCTACAAAACTTATGATTATAGTATTTCTAAGAGCTACAGGCACTAATAAAAATAGATCTTGACCCATAGATGTTGTGCCAAAAGGATATGTGAGGCTTGGTGGTAGAGCTGGAGGGGCATAATACCATCTTCCAGGATTTATGGCTATCATTTGTGGAAATATAAATGAATAAAGTATTAGACTTATAAATATAATTAATGGCAGTAAAAATTTTGGTTTTAATGCAAGCTCTTTAAATCTATAGACATATGCCATTGTCATTCACCCTTGACCAGGATATCTAATTCTTGGGTCTATTAATGGATATACTAGGTCTAAGATAAAGGTGGCCAGTGCAGTAGCAACTGTAGCAAAGAATAGCACTCCCAGCATGAGATTGTAATCAGCATTTGCTATAGCACTTTGCAGTATATATCCTATACCTGGGTAGTTAAATATATATTCTATTAGAAGAGATCCTATGAAAACTCTTGAGAGACCCAAAACAAGTGTTGTGAATTGTGGTAATATTGAGTTTCTAAATATCATAAATCTAATAGAATTTGTTGAAGCTCCTTGTAAAAATGAATACACAATGAAGTCTTCTTCACGCATTTTAAGAGCTATAGCCTTCATACTAACAAATCCTCCAAACCACCCAAATATTACTAGAATTAGTAATGGAAATGATGCTCTTCTCAATATATAGATAAATGTTTCAATAGCTGTTGCCTCACTAATATATCCAACACTTGGTATAGGTAGTCTAAGAATCAATGTATAGAATATCAGAAAAGAAATAGCTAATACAGCAAAAGGTATAGGTTGAAAAGCTATTGCAATGTTTTCTAAAATACTTGAAACCTTTCTATGCTTAGTTAAAGCTGCTAAAACCCCTACACCATTACCAACAAGCCAACTAATAACAGAAGCCAACAACAATAAGGTTAATGACCATGGAAGCGCTTTTCCAATAACATCTTTTACACTTGTTGGGAAAAATGCAAAAGAAGGTCCCATCTCTCCTGTTATCATATAGTTTCTTAAAAATATCAAATACTGTATGATAACAGGTTTATCAAGTCCATAAAGCTCCATAAGCTGGCTCTTCATAGCCTCAATCTCCTCACCTGTAATAGCATGTCCTTGTGAAAGCAATCTAGATATAAATAAGTCAGCAGCATTAAAAGGCATTAACCTAGA
>CAYUUS010000029.1:0-18311 GCA_964447975.1 uncultured Ignisphaera sp.
TAATATCTCTTATTGGAAATCTGCAGAACATATGAAATTGATGTATATAGAACAGTATTTCCTGTTGCTGATCAGCGGAGAAGATTTGGAATAGAGACAACGGTAACAGCTGAGAGTAAGCACATTCTTTGAAGCTTGGAATAGAAGAACCTTTGAAGATGTATTTACAGGATGGGTTGCTGTGCTTCAATTCAATAAAAATAATTCAATTTATTTTTATTGTTAAATAGTTATCATTATTGTTTATTATTTAGGTCTTGTACAGCGTTAACGTATCTAATAGTTCTAAGAGCAGTGGTATCATTAAATAATATTGAAATATAAACCTGTATGAAATTCAAAAACAATCCTTCTAAAGCAAGATAAATTTTTTAAATTTTTTAAATGTTGTCTTTCAAAATTATAGTGGGGTGATGCTGTATGTTAGGAGTTGAGAATCTTAGGGTTGAATTTACGGTAAATCCTCTTGGTGTTGATGATCCTAAGCCGAGGTTTTCATGGGTTCCTATACATGGTAGGAGAAACCAGGTTCAAAAGGCTTATAGAGTTATTGTTGCTAGCTCTATGGAGAATGCTTTGAAGGGTGTTGGTGATGTTTGGGATAGTGGTGTTGTAGAATCTGATTCAAATATTGTTGAATATGGGGGATCTCCTCTAAAGAGTTTCACAAGGTATTTCTGGAGGGTTAAGTGGTGGGATAGGGATGGCAGTGAAAGTGATTGGAGTGATGTTGCATGGTTTGAAACAGGTATTCTGGATTCTAGGGAGTGGAGAGGTATATGGATTGGAGGTGGACAGCTTCTTAGAAAAGAGTTTAATATTGATGGAGATGTTGCTGAGGCTAGGGTGTATATAGCTGGTTTAGGTTACTATGAGCTTAGAATGAATGGTGTTAGAGTAGGTGATAAGGCTCTAGATCCTCTTTGGAGTGAATATAGCAAAAGGATATACTATAGTGTATATGATGTTACCAATGTTGTTAAAAAGGGGCTAAACGCTGTTGCTGTTATGCTTGGTAGAGGTAGATATAGCCAAAAGTTTCAAGGTGTGAAGTACTATGATGAACCTAAGCTTATATTTATGCTTAGAGCTAAACTTGTTGATGGAAGGGTTATAGAGATATATTCTGATGAAACATGGAAATGCCTTGATAAAGGTCCAATCATTAGTGATGATATCTATAACGGTTTTAGATATGATTTTAGATTAGAGCCTTTGGGATGGGACAAGCCAGGTTTTGATGATGCAAATTGGAAGTTGTGTAGCAAGGTTGAGACTCCAGGGGGTTTGCTCACATCATCAGCTACAGTTCCAGCTACTAAAGCCATGGCTGTTTTAAAGCCTAGGGAGGTTTATAGCCCTAAGCCAAATGTATATGTATTTGACTTTGGACAAAATATAACTGGTTGGATTAGATTAAGAGCTAGGGGATCCAGTGGTGCAGAGGTTAAGATTAGATATTCAGAGGTTTTGAATCCTGATGGAACAATCAATACAAAGAATCTTAGAGGTGCTGAGGCTACAGATATATTTATACTTAGAGGTGATGGTGTAGAGGTTTTAGAGCCTAGGTTTACCTATCATGGATTTAGATATGCAGAGGTAAGTGGCTCTATAGCACCACCTTCTCTAGATGATGTAGAGGCTGTTGTTGTTCATGCTGATTTAGAGTCTATAGGCTCTATTATCACATCTAATAAGCTTGTTAATGATATCCATAGACTTGTTATATGGAGTTTAAAAGGCAATTTAACAAATGGTGTACAAACAGATTGTCCACAAAGAGATGAGAGAATGGGTTGGCTTGGAGACGCATGGCTTTCATCAGACTCTGCAATTCTAAACTTTAACATGGTTAGATACTATGAGAAGATAATCAATGATATTATAGATTCGCAGAAAGACGATGGATCTATACCAGATGTTGTGCCACCTTATTGGGAGCTATACCCAGCGGATCCAGCATGGGGAACAGCATTTATATATATTCCATGGCATCTATATCTCTACTATGGAGATAGAAGAGTTCTTGAGAGAAGCTATGAATATATGAAAAAGTGGTGGAGCTATCTATACTCTAAAACAAAGGACAACATACTGTATTTTGGTAAATATGGTGACTGGGTACCTCCAGGTAGGGTATTCAATATCCAGGATTGCCCTACAGAGATTATAGCTACATGGATTCTATATAGAGATGCCAAGATATTGAGCAGCATAGCCAAGGTTCTTGAAAAACATGATGAAGCTAAATACTTCGAAGCAAAGGCTATTGAGATAGGTGATGCATTCAACAAGGCGTTTCTACATGAGGTAGAGATATTTAGACGCAAAGTAGCTGGTTACTTCTCAATATATACTTCAGCTGCAGGAACACAGCTATATCTAGGTTCTCCAAGATTTGGAGGATCACAGACATGTCTAGCTTTGCCATTGGCAGAGGATTTAGTACCTAGGGAGAGGGTAAAGGATATTGTAGAAACCCTCGTTTATAGTATAGAGGTTGATTGGGATAAGCACTTAAATGTTGGAATACTAGGTGCTAAATATGTTCCTGAGGTTCTTGCAAAATATGGCTATATCCAGCTAGCTTATGAGGCTATTACCCAGGAGAGCTACCCAAGCTTTGGATACATGGTTAAAGAGGGAGCAACAACTCTTTGGGAGAGATGGGAAAAGCTAACAGGATCGGGAATGAATTCACATAACCATCACATGTTTGGAAGTATAGATGCTTGGTTCTATAGATGGTTAGCAGGGATACAGGTAGTTGAGCCAGGTTTTAAGAAATTTATAGTTAAACCTCCAGTGATTAAAGGGCTAGACCATGTTTCAGCAAAGATATATACAGTGAAAGGTTTGGTATATGTTGCTTGGAGAAATAATGGAGAAACATTTGGACTTGTTATCAGTGTCCCTGTTGGATCTATAGCTGAGGTCCACTTACCTAAGATAGGGAAAGAGGTTGAGGTATTTGAAGGTGGTAGAAGTATATGGAAATATGGAAAACTGTCTATAGTTGAAGGTGTTATCTCTGCTAGGGAAGAAAGAGATAGAATTGTTATTGAGATAGGCTCTGGAAACTATAGCTTTGAGTTAAAGGCCTCTCAATGAAAGTTTAATATAGTATATAGTATATACTGCTTCACATAATCTATAGCATTACATCTATATTTTTCATAATGTGTTTTAATTTCTTGGTTATTTTAATATATTTGTGGTTTAAATGTTTGGTTTATC
Organism: uncultured Ignisphaera sp.; assembly: GCA_964447975.1. Lineage (GTDB taxonomy): Archaea > Thermoproteota > Thermoprotei_A > Sulfolobales > Ignisphaeraceae > Ignisphaera. The sequence goes on from CAYUUS010000029.1 coordinate 3,241, forward strand.
GATATCAGAATCTTTTATAATAGATATGTATAGAGTTGAAGTTAGCAATATAGGAAACGGTATAGTGTATAGAAGATACAAAAATGATGCTATAGAAAAAGAGGTTTTTACAAAGAATATCTCTTTAAAGCCTATACCAATCTACCCACTTTTCTATCCAAGGTTTTTAACCAGGTATATTCTATGCGAATTCAACACCCCTATCTATATCCCTCCAATGGATAGCATAAACTTCTATATGCTTCTCCCCATCGATATAGCTATATATGGCTATAAAGATAACTATTTTACAGTTCTAGATATAATTCCAATCCATAGACTATATAAATATACGCTCTATGGCCCGCCATCAAGATATGGAGATGTCAGTGGAATTATTGCAAGATATTTTAAGGTAGCAACATCTCTAGAGAAACCTGAAGAGCCTATGCAAGGCTTCTGCATATCGTATATAGAGGTGAGAAACAAGCTAGATAGATTTACAGCTATATCAAAAATTCTTTTAGATTCATCACCTCTTTCAATATTTTATGAAGCGGGTAGCTGGAGATGCTGTACACAGCACATTACAGTAACTATCAACACTTCAACAACAGCTGTTGTGGAATATGATAGAAAACCTATAGAATCAGGTTTTAAATCTATAGATGAGCCTGAAGAGACTAAGACACCGATAATTACATTTAGAAATGATATGCTTTGGGGGTATTGATATATGGATATAATAGAGATATTTAAAAGTATAGTACTGCAGAGCGGAGATATACTACCTAGGCTCATCATATTTATAGCTATATTTGTTACTGGAATAACTATTAGTATTGTAATTAGAAAATCTATTCTAAGAATTCTCTCTATGAGAATGCCTAGAGCAATAGCGTCTAACTTAAGTAAAGCTATATACTATGCATTGATATTTCTAGTTGCTATAACGGCTCTTGGAGCCATTGGCATAGATCTCACTGGATTTATTATAGCTGGTGGTTTTGCAGGTATAGTTATAGGTGTTGCACTTCAGCCAGTTTTATCAAATCTTTTCTCAGGATTTTATCTAATGATTGAAAAAACTATAAATGTTGGTGAAGCTGTTGAAATTGGTGGAAATGCTGGTGAGGTAACAGAGATATCCCCTATGTTTACACGTATAAGAACATTTGATGGTTTTGTTGTAAATATATCAAATACACAGATAATTAGTGGTGTTATAAAGAATTTTAGTAAGGCTGTAGCTAGAAGGATTGAGTTTAAAGTTGGAATAGCTTATAGAGAGAATGCTGAAAAAGCTTATGAAGTGATAAAGAGAATATTGGATGAACATCCATATGTTTTAATAAACCCATCACCAGACATATTTGTTTCAAATCTTGGTGGAAGTAGTGTAGATATAACTGTAAGGGTATGGACACCACCGCAAGTAGCATATGAAACAACAAAGGATTTGCTATGGAGAATAAAGAAGGCATTAAGTGAAGCAGGTATAGAGATACCATTTACACAAGTTGATGTATGGTTTAGAAGCCCATTAAATATAGAGCAGATTTATAGAGTTAAAGAGAAGATGGAGAAGGAATAGAAGTTAAATAAATAGTATAACTGCTATGAAACTCCAAGAACATCTAAGATCCTGTTAAATAAATCTGATTTAGAATCTGGAGGTAAATTCTTATATATTTTTATGAGTTTGAATAGCAATTGAATTTTATCACCATCTAATTTAATACTATCTCTAATAATGTTTTTTCTCTTAATACTCTCAACTATAACGAAATTTACAATTCTTGCAACATTAGAGGGTCTCGAACTATATCCTCCAGATTCAAGATCTATAAAAAACGGTTTTTTAGGATCACCACATAAAAGAATTACCTGTTTATAAGGTCTTGAAAGCTCATAGACATCTACACCAAGTCTATCAAGGCTATATGCAGCTAGCAAAAGATGCTTTATAAGCTCAATAACATTTTCTTTACTATATATCATCTCTAGAAACTCTTTTATTGTTAAACCATCTATATATTCCCTTACTATAAAGTCATCAGTATATAGATAGGGTTTTGGTGTATATCCACATTGGTGAGTAGCCTCTAAAAGCTTTGCTTCATATTCTAAGCTTGTTCTTTTCGAATCTATTCTTCTAATCTTTAAAGCTACAACACCATATACTCTATGCTTAGCTAAAACAACTATAGCAGCATGCCCTTTCCCAATGATATTATATCTATCTATTTGCACTTTTCCAAAGCTATATAGCCTCTCTATTTCAATGTTTTTTAGACTTTCAATTCTATATAAACATGAAGATTGTTTTTTATATGGATAACACACTATCTTATGATATATATCAAAAGGAATTTCAGATAATTCATAGCTATGACATAGCATCCAGAGCTATCTACCCATTTCTTATCTATAAAAAGTATAGAGCTTGAATAGATATCATTATTTAGAGCTCTAATAAATTTAAGAAATTCATATATATCTATATTAGCATAGATTTATTTATGTCTATATCAATCTATTTTTAAACCAATCAACTAGTTCATTTATAACCTTGCTTCTCGAACTATATGTAATAAATACATGTTCTCCCTCATCAAGTAACACTAGTTTCTTGTCCATAGATTTTACTCTACTAAAGAATTCTTCTGATTGTCTATATGGCACAGTGCTATCATTTTTTGCATGTATTATGAGAATCGGTATATAGATTTTCTCAGCTAGCTCCATTGCATTTGATTTAGCTATAGATTCCACACCTTCTTCTCTAAGTCTATTTGGACCAAATATATAGAATTCACCAACTTTCTGAACAAAGTTTTTAGCTGCTTCAACAAGCTTGCCAAAATCTATAGCAGGGGCTAGGAGAGCTATAGACGAAATTTTGTCTTGATATTTTAAAGTAGTTTTAATAGCTATGTGACCACCCATGCTAAGACCAATTAAACCTATTTTTCTAGGTCTATAGCGACCTTCAATAAATTTTAAAGCGTTTTCAGCATCTTCAATAGCATAATCTAGCTTAAAATCTTCAAAAGGTAAGGGGCTATCTCCATGGCATCTATAGTCAAATCTAAAAACAGCTAAATTAGCGCTACATAATGCCCTAGCAATATCTACGAAGAGTCTATTAGCTTCAATTTTATTACCTGTAAAGCCGTGAAGCATCAAAACCATTGATGATGTATCCGAATTAGGTATATGTATATATGAAGACAACTCAAATCCGCTACTTGAAAAGGTTAAAGGTTTTTCAAAACATGTCAATTTCCATCACATGTTTTACTAAAATATATATATAATATAAACTTTTTGGTGTATATCTGATAAGAATACAATAGATGGAATTTTATTTGTTGCTTTAGTCTAGAATCACTTCCTTCACCTATTTCAAACATCCAACCGTTTTTCACACTAAAATTACATTTAACAAGCTTTTTATCTCTCTATATCTATATATACAATAGATGATGATCACTGGGCCGGATTTGATTGATGAAGAGACTTCCCGCCCCCACTGAATTTAATTCTTTTATTTGATACACATCTTAAATAGTTCTTACTTTACAACGTTTATCTGTGGTTTTGTTGCCCTGTGTTATTATAAGTGTTGCTATGGAGGCTGCATTCAATGGATCTGCAAACTATGCTGGTGGACTAGGTGTATTGGAGGCTGATAAATTCTATACTGCTGGTAGAATTGGTGTTCCATATATATTGATAGTGCCATTTTATCTAAATGGATATGTTGACTGGGACTATGCAAACAAAGCGAAACATGTTGAGGTTAGACATAGACACAGCTTTTCATTCTTATCAAAGCTTAATTATATTGGTGAGTTAGAGGTTAGAGCTAGTAGTGGTAAAGTTATTGCTGGTGTAGATCTATATGAATATGTATATGGATCGGCAAAAGCTATCCTCTATAGAGTTAAAAGACCTTTGATAACTGCAAAGCTTTTTAGATATCTATATAGGCATCATAGAGATGAATGTACATACTATATAGCAGCAGCTGCAATTTCTAGCGAGATTATAAAGAGAATAGCATCGTCTACAGAGATACATACAGTTGATATACAAGAAGCACATTTGGCTTTAACACCATATCTATTGCCTAAAAACATTAAAACGAGATTTGTAACTCATACCCCGGGTCCATGGGGCCATCCAAAAATCTGTAAAGAGGCTGAAGAAGTTCTAGGGATATCGCTACCCAATGTCAAAACTATGACTGAAGCAGCTATGGAGATATGTGAAAAGATTTTTACGGTATCTAGAAAACATTTTATGACAACAAAAAGGCTTTTCCCAAAATATGTTAATAAACTTGAATATATCACCAATGCTATCGATTTAGAAAGATGGCAAAGAATCGATGGTGATATAAAGGATATAGAGTCATTCTCCAAAGCTCGACAAAATCTCAAAAAAGAATTCATATCTATACTACAAGTTTTATCTGGTAAAAGAATAGAGAATAAAATGGTTATATCATGGTGTAGAAGAATAGTTAAATATAAAAGGCCATATTTTATCGAATGGCTTCTAGAAGAAAACAACATAGACCTAAGAGATAGAATATTTGTTGTAGTTTCAGGTAAGCCGCATCCAAGTGATGAATGGGGTAAAAAACAAGCTGAAACATTTACAAAGTTTTCAAAGGCGTTACCAAACTTTTATTTCTATCCAAGCTATGGAGTAGAATTTGCATACTATGCTCTGTCAAGTTCAGATCTCCTGCTTTTCACACCATTTAGTTGCTGGGAAGCTAGCGGAACTAGTATGATGAAGGCCGGTGTCAATGGGATTCCAACACTTTCATCTCGAGACGGAGCATCTCTCGAGCTTATTGAAGACAATGTCAATGGATGGTTCTTTGGAGTAGAGCTAGAAGAATTCATTGATATTGAGAAAAACGATATAGCATCTAAAATAGATGAGAAAGACTATAACGATTTTCTAAAAAGATTAACAGAGATAATAGATATCTATGAATCTGATAAAGAGAAATTTATAGAGATAGCATACAATGCATATAAAACATTTACACCATATGTAGATATGAAGCGCCTACTTAAGCAATACTATCCCGATTTCATAGAAAAATTAAAAGATAAACAATAATAATGCAAATAACTATAGTTATCTATAAACCACCCTTATTAAAAATATTCTATATCACTAAAAACCACTATACATTCTCAGCCTTCCCAGCATTCATCACATAATCAGTGCATGAAGGGATCATCACACAACTGTTTTATTACAGAAAACATAGATTGTAAGTATAAAAATAAATTTTAACTTAATATGCTTATAGTATCTCTATATACGTTCTATCCCAAGAGCTTTAGCTATATCATATATGACTGGAGGTTTCCACCATGTTAATTGAAGTGATTTAATTATCCCTATAATCCATAGAATAACTATAGCAAGGGATATTAGACCAGCTAAAATCCATCCTATAAATGGTATAAGCATTAAGATTCCATTTATAATAGATGCCACTATTATTATTATAAAGAATGATAGAGATAGATAAGCCCAATACTTTGCATATCTATATCCAGGTTTAAGCACTAATGCAAGTATTGCCCCAATTATTGATAAAATCCATGCTATTAAACCCCATAGCTTTTCATCTTCGCTAATACCACTAGTTTGATGAGACATTCGCCTAACACCCCTCTATACAACTAACATAAAAATATATATGTTTATATGACGCTATGTAAAATGCAACTATATATAATCAAGATTTCTATAGTATTTGATACTCAAGATAACGCTGTGAATATAGTACTTTAATTGACTTGCTAACATAATTTATATTGAGCCAATCTTCAAAATTTAGTCTCCAGTTAAGTGCACCTACAAGATCTGCGACTTGGTCAGGATTCTTTGCACCTGGTATTGGAACAACTACAGGGCTTGACATTATAAGCCAGTTAAGAGCTACTTGTGTTGGTGTCTTACCGTATTTTTCACCAATATTCTTTAGAAGTTCAACAAGCTTCCATATGTTTTCAAAGTTTTTTGGATGGAATAAAGGTTCATTTGCTCTTACATCAGTAAATTTTGGAAGGTTTTCAGATGTATACTTTCCAGAGAGTGCCCCCTTGGCAATTGGGCTCCAAGCTTGAATAGTTATACAGTTCTTCTCAGCATACGGTATTAGTTCTTCTTCAGCCCATCTCTCAACAAGATTATATCTAATTTGGAATATCTCTATATCGATTTTCGATAAACTATTTCTAAAACTATTAACAAGTTCTATAGGGAAGTTGCTAAGACCAAGATATCTAACTTTACCAAGGGTTACAAGCCTCTCTAATGCTTTGGCATATACATACGTTGGATAGTTGTGCCATGCAGGTGGCCAATGAGCCAACAACCCATCTATATAGCCTAGCCCAAGTATCTTTATAGATTTATCAACTGATTTAAATATATCATCTGGATTAAGAAAATCGCCAGGGATCTTAGTTGTGACAAATACTTCATCTCTTTTAACATTAAGCTCTCTTAAAGCCTTGCCAAGAGCATTTTCACTAGCACCCATTCCATAAACCATAGCTGTATCAAAGAAGTTGATGCCGAGTTCAATAGCTTTAGCTATAACTGCTTTAGCTTGACTATATTCTGTTACACCCCATGCCTCGCTAAATTGCCATGCACCTAAACCTATCCTCGATATTTTTTCTTTTGTTTTTCCAAGTGTTGTATACTCCACGATGTTTCACCTATGGCTGTAGATATGTTCTCTAGATATTAAGTATGTTGTTTATGACAAATAGAGAACAATATTTAGATGGGTTTTATGTATATTAGGTTTTTTAGAATTCTTCTATAGCATCTATAACTTCAAGAAGATTTGTTATAATAGCAATACCGAGATCACCTAAAATTATTTTCTTTTCTCTAGATCTGTCTATATAGATAGCCTTCATACCTGCAGAAAGAGCTCCACCAACATCTTCAACAATGCTATCACCTACATAAGCTATATATTCAGGTTCTACTCCAATAGCTTTACTAAACTCTAGAAATATCTTTTTATCAGGTTTATTAATCCTTAATTCATCTGAAAACAAAGCTGTGTCTATATAGCTTAGCACTCCTAGTTGTCTTAGGATTTTTTTAGTATATGAACTATTCCAAAACATAGTGTTGCCTATAATACCTATTTTAAAATCTAGTCTCTTGAGAATTTTAAGAGTCTCTATTACATCGTTAAAAAGAAGCTTATTTATATCAATAGTTTTAAATGCTTCATCGATAATATTTAAAAGCTCATCTATATCCACATTAATTGTATTTGCCAAAATCTTTTGAGATTCAAATACAATTTGAAGCCCATCTATATCGCTATATCGTCTCAACTTTTTTGCATAGCTATAAGCCTTAGCCATACACTTTGATACTTTATATATATCGCTACCAAATCTATTTGAAACAATATATGCTATTTGATTAAAAACCACCCCTATATCTAACAAAGTGTTCCATACATCAAATGCTATAGCTTTTACAGGCACTTTATTCAACCTATATAATACATTATAATCACTATTTATAAATATTATAGAGGATACAGCTACTGTATCTATACTCATTTAGATTAATTCCTCACACCATCTCTACACTAAACTAATTATTTTTATGAATTTTACAAAAGATGTATGGCTACTGCAAAAATTATAGATATCACTGGAGATAGAATAGATACATACTTAAAAGCTATAGCTGTTTCGCCATAGACAATCCTGCTTATTGCTATAGATGATGCAACTACTATAATAATTGCAGGTATATAATACATTGTAGATATCAATGGAAAACTAATTCTATCTATAGCTAAGCCAGATAGATAGAGAGCTTTCGATATATATGAAAGAATAGTAAGTGAAAGAATAGCACTTATAGCAAAAGCTATTATTGCAAGTATAAGCACAGCTTTATAACCTTCAAGTCTATGTTTTTTAAGCTCATCGAGTCTAGATATATGGAATACATATCTCTCAGCAGTTGAAAGAATATCTGTAACTCTACCACCACTACCTATAGATATGGCTATCGCGGCAAGAGAAACTCTTACATCTCTTGGAATATCAGAAAAGCTCGTCTCAAATGAATACTCAGGGCTATAACCAAGTTTTGTAAGCTCAACAAATTTTGTGATATAGATATTAATTGGATTACCCAACACCTTACCAGCTTCACTCAATGCATCTAACACAGATATACCTGTTTTAATATATGAAGCTACAAGAGGTATTAGATCCATAGACTGCTTTTTTAGAATTCTAGTCATTTTAATTCTATCTCTATATAAAAGGTATAACATAGCTGTTAAACCAGAAATGAAGAATCCTGTCAAGATATATGAATCAGGCGTTGCAAATATAGGTATTGGGATAACAACGACCTCTATATATATTTGAATACCATATATACCTCTAAACATCTTCAACCCAGTTATATCTGATATCAAAGGCAGTAGATATAGAGGTAATATAAATGATATAGATATAAAGAGAATAGATAACAATATAATTCTTTTTAAATTCATGGCTTAAGCCTCGACACAATAACATCTGCTAACACTATGATAATCAAGGTTGATATTGGAAGTAATATAAATGATGATAAAAACATTAAATACTCAAAAGATATACCAGCTACTGGATGAAATATAGTAAGAGCTGATATAGAGCCTATAAGAACTGGTATAAGAAGTGCTAAAGCTACATAGATCTCCATATATATATTTAAAATCTCAACAGCTCTCCCAATACTAATCTCATATCTTGCTATATATCTATCCAGCAACATCTTTATAGATGAGAAAACATCTCCACCTATATTTGAAATTGATGCAAGTGATATTAAAAGTTCACTAATACTCCTTGAGGGCGTTATCTCAGCAACTCTTCTTAAAGCCTCGTCTAACGGTATACCTATCTTAACAAAGGATTTTACTAAGTCAAACTCTAATGAAAAATATTTATAGTCTTTGCCAAGAACTTTCGAAATATCTTCAAAAATGTTGTAAATACTCTGGCCACTGGTAATGAGAAAAGCAACGGCTGTGAGAAGTATAATAGCTTTAGAGTCTATAATAGCACCTCTATTGCTATATAATATCCTTGGTATAGCTATTATCAATGCTAAAGAGAGAGGAAGTATAAATAAAAAAGAAATGATTGTTGATAGTAGTAAGGAATAGGGTAAAGGTATCCCATTAGTTAAAGCTATATATAGAAAAATAGCTATAGATAATACAACAGTTAATAAGATATATCTAGATGCATTTAAGAAGTATCTATCTAGGCTACTAGATATTTCAGAGCCTATTACATAGACATCAAGTTTTAGCTTAAATACCTCGTTTATTTTGTTAAGAAGATAGCAAATTGGTTTTAAAGGAATATGTATATATTCATAGAATTTTTCTTTCAATGTCTCTAAGCTTCTCAATATTCGATACACCTTCGATGCTCTTTATAATTTCTTTATATGTTTTTTCAGGATCTCTTCTATATCTTCTTGCAAGTGCATGAAGCGAAACTATATCTAGGTTATTTCTAGCCGCATAGAATAATACAGCAGATCTTCTATATAGATCCTCAACAACTTCTTCGTAATTCAATAGTAGAAGATTGCTAATATCTCTCAATGCTTTGCTAGTGTCTATGTCTATCAACCATATATCTCTATGTCTATCCCATATAACAAGAGTTTTAACGGTAATTCTATCCTCTATAGGGTTATAGTCTTCAGCTTCATATATATATGTAACTTTTCTTGTAACACCCTTTACATCCACAAGTCTTAAAACTTGTACAAAAAGCTTAGCAGTAGCTATAAGAGATCTAGAAACAGACATAGGTGGTGCAACAAGTCTTCTAATCAACGATTCAATGTTTTCAGCATGAATTGTTGTAAGACCTCCATGACCTGTAGAAACAGCTTGGAAGAAGCTATATGCTTCTCTAGATCTAATTTCACCAAGTATAACCACATCTGGTCTTTGTCTCATTGCTGATTCTATTTGCATTTGCAAAGTGATGTTCTGTATATATGGATCACTACTTAGTCTTGTAACCATAGAGATCCAGTTGTCATGAAATGGAAGCCTTATCTCTGGCGTGTCCTCAGCAGAGACTATTTTTAGCTCTGGAGGTATAAACATTGCTATTGCATTCATAAGTGTTGTTTTACCAGATCCTGTAGGGCCATAGAATATTATGCCTTGCTTATTTTCAGCTGCAAGCCATAGAAGAGCAGCTACTGCAGGGCTAAGCATACCTCTATTGATAAGCTCTGCAATTGTATATGGAGACTCTCTAAATCTTCTAACTGTAAAGCTATGACCAGAAAGAGAAACAGTATCTAAAACTATATGAACTCTGTAGCCCTCTGGCTTTAGAATTCCTTCAACAATGGGCTGAGCAATACTAACCTCTTTACCAGCCTTATATGCAAGTCTCCTTATATTTTTCTCAAGGTTTCTATAGCTAAGAACTCTATTGCTTTCAAGCCATTCATAAACACTATGAAAAACATAGATAGGTCTATCAAAACCATCACATGTCACATCCTCTATATTTGGATCTCTTATAAATGGATCTATCTCACCATAGCCGATGAAATCCCTTAGGATATAATATACAATAAATTCAATTGTATTTAACTCAACTCTACAGTTCTTCACTATTTTTTTACAGATTTTATAAACCAGTTCTTTAGTATATTCATAGCCATCGTCAAAAGTGTTAAAGCTTGAAAATGTTTTAAGGATATTAACATCAGCTACAATATAGCTATAAACGCTATTGTATATCTTTTCTCCTATAGAGTTGAGACTAGGTTCAGAAACTATATAAAGAAGCTTGCCATCTATACCTTCAACAATCGATATTGCAATATAGTTACGGAAACCGATGGTGTAATTATCTACAACTTTTCTACTTATAACATCCATAGATTTTAACCGCTAACTATTTATTAACACTCTAACTAGATACTCAGCACTATTAATTCTATACACATTAAAATTCTTCAATACAACCATATACAAACCTCTTACTACTTTAATAGTTTAACCTAGTTTAGCTAAAGCTTTTTCTAAAACCTTAAAACTTTACTCAGTAAGTGCTGGCCATATAAAGCCATAGCTTGCTTCAACACCATTAGTTGTAACAACTTTGACTATATATGTATATCCAGGTTTGTATGACGCGGAATTACCGATTTTTAATGATATTTCTTTTACCTTTTGAGGCTCTATTGAGATGACAGGCTCTATAGATATAATATCTATAGCAGTTCCTTCAACAGTGAGGATATAGGCTGAAGCTATATTTACTGCTACATTACCAAGGTTTCTAACATATATCTTTGCCTCTCTATTACTTACAATATTTATAGCCTCTATCTTTATCCTTTCCTGCCATGCTGGTTGCATTTGTGGTGGAGGTGAAGATATAAATCCTGATACCCACATCCATAGAAGAGCACCTGCTGCTATAGATATTATTATAAGTATTATAGTTGCTATAACTGGTGAAACACCTTTTAAAAACATGTTATTCATATATTTTCCCATAAAATAATATAGTTTTCATCTTTTTAAACATTTCCCTACATTAAATTTATAAAACCTCTAATGAGATGATATTTAAGTAGTTAAAACTTAGCAAAATTTGATGCTTAGAAAGAAATGGTGGTAGTGGGTGTAAGATATATGTTCTTAAAAGGTGTAAGTGAGTATGTTTCGGTATTTATAGTTACTATCATTACCTTAGCTGCAGGCCTTGGTATATTTATCTATGCCTATGCTGTTATTGATGGTTATTATAATTCACTTAGCCAAAGAATAGAACAAGCTATAGCTGAATACAGACAAAACTTAGATATTATGGTTAGCTATATAAGAGGTGATGAGGCTATAGTAATTGCAGTTTCAAGCGATTCTTCTGTAGATATTAATGCCATATATATAAACAACAGTCTATATACATGTATAGCTTATATTGATAACAAAACATATATTGTTGATGGAATAAATATGGCTAGAGTACCATCTCTATCTATAGCAGTAATTAAATGTCCTATAGAGGGAGCTCTAGCATATATAAAGATTGTTTATAGAGGTGGCGAGGTTGGTTCATGGGCAACAAAAATTATATAGAGGTATTGCAGCAATAGTTGGTTCAGTTATACTTATAGTCATATTTATAGCTGCAGCTGCATTTATTATAATCTCATTAGAGAGAATGGGATCTTTAATTACAATGACGATAAATCATATCATGGAGAGAAATAGTGTACAATCAACAATATATGGTATAGAAAGTTTTTGGAGTTTTAATGGTACTGATATAATTCTATACATAGATAATTCAATGGGTAAAACAGCAATGCTAACGGCAATTACAATTATATATAGTGATGGAGATTATAAAACCATATCTAGAATTAATGCTACTGATATACCTATATCTATAGCTTATCTAGGAAAGCAATACGATATACCACATAAACTACTGCCTCCTTATCCATTGCCACCAGCAACTAAAACCATAGTATACATAAGATCATCAAAAACACCAGTAATAGTATCTATAGCTGTTATGACATCATCAACAAATATAGCTATTTCATCGAAAAACATAGAGTTTAGAGAATTGATTAATAAGATAATGGCTGTAAAATAATATTGATTCTACATAGCTGAATAACTGTTTTAGATGTTTTAGATTAATGATATGAGTATTTCAATGTGGTTCTTGGCATCGCTATAATCTCTTAAAACATAATAGAGATTTCATTCTGATATATCTATTCCTCTAACTTTTAAAGAATCAATCAATACATCAATTCTAGATAAGGCAATCTCTATTGATATCACAAATATCCTTAAATAGTATCTAAAGCCAGTTTCACCTCTAGCTTTAAGAACTATTTGAATATCTCTCAACTCCTTTAAAACACTATTTAAAGTTATCATTAATAGGTAAGCCACTGAGAATCTTCTTAAATGACTTGGTGGTGTAGTTGCAAATATTATAACCCCTGTTGATAATGTTGATGTTGCAACTAATAAGGCTCTTATAACATGGTGTATATTGCCATTTAAAGCTAATGTTATTAAAAGCATTGATATGTATAGAATAGCAGCTGAGGATACTATATATAGAGCTGTTCTTTTTAAACCTAAAAAGATTGTTAACAGCCATACAATCAATGTATATATCACAGCTATCTCTATATCTAAACTAAATGGAATTAATATTGATAGAATAAATAGTGTTGATTTAAATGGTATTAACTCTGCTTTACTAAAAAGAGACTTTTTCTCTCTAAATTTAAGAATCTCATCTATTACATAGCTTAGCACATATATCACCTATTGTGATAAGGCCTGAATTCAAAAGAGTTTCATCGTCTATATCACTCCATGTCCCTTTCTTGACAACTTCTCCATGGTTTAAAACTATATATGTATCTGGTTTGAGAAGATATGCATAGAATATTTCGTGAAGTGCTATAACTATGGTTTTACCTTTCTCTTTGCCATATTCAACTATCTTTATCAAAGCTTCAACACCTTCTCTATCGAGATTTGTAAAAGGTTCGTCTAAGAGCCATATCGGTTGATCTGCAATAAGTATAGATGCTAGAGATACTCTTCTAGCTTCACCACCACTAAGACTTGTGGGATCTCTATCCATGAGATGTTTAGGAACAAGGGTATTAAGTATATAGCTATCACCTGAAATCTTATGTATTTTCAATATAGCTTCAATCTCATCTTTTACACTCGCTTCTATAAATCCATAGAATGGATTTTGCCAACAATAAGCTATGAGTCTAGATAACTCCCTTCTATTCAGATTCTTTATATCTCTGCCATCAACTTTGACATCACCTATAAAACTAATTAGGCCAGCAATAGCTCTAAGCAATGTTGTTTTCCCTGCCCCATTTCTACCTAAAACTATATGGATACCAGAATCAAACACAATACTTACATCTCTAAGTACATATTTCTCATTATATTTAACTGTAAGGTTTCTAGCTTCAATTCTAGGCATAATACTACATCCCACTATTCATCTATTATATTTTAGCCAAAATGCTTATAGGTTAAAGACATCATAATTAAAAGCTTTGTATAGGTATAGATTATGAGAGTTACAATAGTTAGATCTATTGTAATCGCAGCTATATACATAGCACTAGTATTGCTTTTACATCCATTTAGCTATGGACCTATACAAGTCAGAGTAGCAGATATGCTTTCTCCACTACCATATATAATGGGTATTGAGAGTGTATTTGCCTTAACTATAGGTACATTTATAGCAAATGTTTTTTCCCCTTTTGGTATATGGGATATGGCTATAGGAACTCTATGTACATTTATCTACTCAATAGCTAATTATATCATTGGAAAAGTTTTTGGTTATAGAAGATGGCTTCTTCCAATAATAGCATTGATAGACTCTATAATAGTTGGAATATTTATAGGTGTTATACTACTAAGTTATATATTTGAAGCTGGTCAAGCACTACCTCTATTCATATTTGTCGCAATAGGAAATCTAATAGCAACACTTCCAGGTGCAGTTATAGTCGTCCCAGCTATTAGAAGAATACTTATTGCAAAAAAGTAACACTATTCAATGATGAAGGGCTGTGAACTCTGATCTGTGATGAAGTGTTTCAAGGCTGATGAAATAGTGAGGACTTCAATACAGTTGTTTCAATAAAATCTATTTCTACTTGCATAGCAAAATAACTATTTATAATTCAGATTCCAAGATCTGTAATTTAAATAGCTGTGGAAGTCGAGACTGTTTCTTTTATTACTTGGTTTATATTTTTGTATTCTAAATATATTTTCTCTCTATATTTAGATGTTATATTATGATGCAGGTGGTGATGTGAATAGAATTTTTACTATAGAGGAATTTATATATCGTGTTAAACATGAAGGCTATTTACCATCAGAAGATGAGATTAGAGATATAGGGTATCTTCTTGGGCAGCCAACTAAG
>CAYUUS010000029.1:18411-22392 GCA_964447975.1 uncultured Ignisphaera sp.
ACCATCAGAAGATGAGATTAGAGATATAGGGTATCTTCTTGGGCAGCCAACTAAGAAGCTAAATGTTGTTTTAGATAGATATAAACATGTCTTTGGTAGATATATAGAGAAAAGGTGTAGTGTTATAAACGACTATAAGATATGTATATATTCTTGGAACCCTCGTATCTCTTTTAAGTTCTTTCCAGTTGCGATACATGCATTTGGAACAATAATTCTTTTCCATAATAATGAACCTAAAGAGATATTGGCATATCCGATGAATAAAGCCCTAAGTTATGCAAAATCGTTAGAAGTTTCTGAACATATATATGGTGATAAAATCCCTAGGGAAGCTACTCAGAGAGTTGATGGTTGGCAGATAACAGGGTATTTTAATCCATTGGCAAATAGATGGATGTTTGCTACAAGATATGTGTTGCATAATATGTACTATGATAGGGGAAGACTAATAGTAGAGAGTTTTGAAAATATTGCTAATCCATATATCTATGTAGTTGATAGACTAGCTCAAGAAAAAGAGTTGTATAGATATCTTGATAGATATAGAGGATATACATTTACATTTGTTTTAGAGGGTCCTGAACCAGCTATAGTAAAGCCTCCCTATCCTTTAGGTAGCGACTATAAGAAATACAAACTATATCTATTAATGGCTAGAGACCCAAATGGAAAACTATACACATGGAGAGAGTCTCTTAATTTTATAGAAATGAATACACCACCTCAAGTAGAGTTAAAGAAGCTGAGGGACCTCTATAAAGAAATTAGATATAATCTAGCCATTAGATCCTACTTTACATATCTAGAAACAGAAGACTATGAAAATCCCATGATTATAGAGTTAGAGTCGGAATACTATCCACTTGCTATGGAGATAAAGTATCTATATGATGCAAAATCTCTTGCTCTACTACTATCAGAAGGACTAAGAGATAATATAAAAAATATACTTCCATCTAATCTTCATCAATATGTTGATGATTTCGATGTATATCTTAAGAAATTTGAAGAAATTATTCTAAAAATAGATAGAGGCTATATATCTGCAGCTGCATGGGAAATAGTAAAAACGTTGATGATGTTTAAAGAACATGTAGATATATCAGTCAATGAGATTACAAAATACTTAGAAGAAGGTAATTTTAAGAGAGTTATTAGAAAAATTATATCCATATTTCTAGAAAACAAATCTCTTATTAGCAAAGAAACCCTCAATCAACTTAGTGAATTTATATATAGGTTGGAAAACAGTTTAAAACACTTCTATAAATTGAATAGCTACTAACTAACACAAATTCATATTATTAAACATAATGCTACATCTATCTAGTTAAGCAAGGTTATAGATTATCCATATTTAAAGAAAAAGTCTGTCCTATCTAAATATTTTTATGTAGAAATATTTAGATAAGTGTGATTGAATTATAAAAAATTTGATATTATGCTTAATGTGGATTGAAATTTTTATCTGGTTTCCTAACTAGACTTAGCAGTATATAGGCTGCTAAAGCTAGTATTGTAGCTGGTATTGTTGGATATATCCATGTTGTTCTATATAGATATAGATACCATGATATTCCTATAGAAACTCCTATAACCATAGATGCTATAGCTCCTATTTTTGAAGCTCTCTTCCAATAAAGCCCTATGGTTATAGGACCTAGAAAGCATGCAAATATTGTTCCAAAAGCTGCGCCAACCATCTCTACTATAAGTCTGTTTTCTATATTTGCAAGTATCATAGGTATCAATGCAAATATTGCAGCTGATGACTTTGCTATATAGAGAAGCATCTTTTCATTGTTAACTTTACTAATCACCTGAACTATATCTCTTGTCATTGTTGTTGAAAGTGTTAGTACTGTTAATGCTATAGTTGACATTGATGCTGCTACAGGAGCTGCAAGTATCAATCCTCTTATACCTATGGGAGCCAACACCAATATTGTTTTAGGTATAACCCAATCGGTATCTTTCATAAGTTGTGCAACTTCACTAGGAGAGATCTTGTTATCTAGTATAATATGGCAGAATGCTCCAAGTGAGAATATAAGCATTGCATATAAAGCTACTAGTATTGGTCCTATAACCCTTCCTCTTGATATAGCTTTTGAGTCTCTAGCTGCATAGAACTGTATAAGTAGGTTGGGTAAAGCTATTTGAGCCATTCCAATTGAAAATGTTATACCTATTATCAATGGAACCACCATATTTCTTTCCATAACTGGTGGGGGGCCCATGCCATTAAGTTTTAGCCATAGCGTACCAGGATATTTATCTAGAATATTCATTTGAGTTAGTATCTCTAATCCTTTTATAGGTCCACCGACATAACTCATTATATAGCTAAATGTGAAGGTTGCTGCTATAAGCATTAGTAATCCAAGGAATAGATTGTTTATAGCAGCAGCTCTTAATCCTCCTATAACTATATAGATTATAACTGGAATAGCTAATATCAACAACGCTAATTGGATATCTATACCAAGTATTGTTGAAATTATTATTGCTCCACCTTTATATACGCTAACAAGGTAGAAGATAAATAGAAATATCATTACAACAACTGCAATAACCCTAGCTAATCTACTTCTATACCTATGTTCTATAAACTCTGGGATGCTCATTACCTTATATTCTGAAACATACTTAAATAGCCTTTTTGCTACAATTATCCATAGAATTACAACGCCTATTACATGCCATGCTGTTAGCCATGCACCGAAACCAAGGTTATATAGATATGTAGCTCCACCTCCTCCTAGAAATGAGGCAGCGCTAAAGTATGTAGCCATTATAGAGAATGCTAGTATCCATGGACCAATAGTCTTGTTTGCAAATATATAACCCATAAATGTTTTGCTTAGCCTATATCCAGCAAAACCTATTATTATCGTTGTCCCTATAACTATAAGGATAATTGCTGAATCAAGTGATTGCACCACAATGCTCTATTCACCTTTTAGCTCTTTATAGACGCTAAATGCTATGCCTATGATAAGGCCTGCTAAAGCTATTGCATAACCTGCTATTATTCCAATATCTATCTCCACAATATGCAACACCTAACCTTATCTTTCTAAGGGCTTCCTTTATAAGCTTATCTATTTTATAACCTCATCCTATTTATTTCAAAGCATCGATAATTAAGGTTCAATTTCATAATAGAGATTGAAGCATCGCATCATTCTTATCAATAGCTAAGCTTTTAAACCCACTTCATAGTCACTCTATGTAAGGTGTTTATCATTGTATATATAGCTAATAAAATATGCAATATAAAAGAAAAGATTAAAAATATAAATATATACTATATAATTGAAATACCATTAACATATAATCTATATAGACTTTTCTAAGGTTAACCGCTATGGAGAGCCATATATGGAACCCTACTTTAGAAACTATTAAGCGCTCTGATCTAGAGAATATCCAGCTACAAAGATTAAGGGATGTTGTGAAGAAAGTATATGAAAAGAACATCTATTATCATAGGAAGATGAAGGAGGTTGGTTTAAAGCCTGATGATATTAAAACTCTTAGCGATTTAAGAAAACTACCATTTACAACAAAAGACGATCTAAGGGAGATGTATCCATATGGTTCTCTAGTTGTTGATATCTCTGAGGTTGTAGAGGTTCATGGCAGTAGTGGTACAACAGGTAAACCGACACTATCATTTTATACCAAGAGAGATATAGAGAACTGGAGCGAGCTTATGGCTAGAAGTCTAACAGCTATTGGTATAACAAAAAACGATATTATATTTATTGCATATAACTACCATATGTTTACAGGTGGGTTTGGCTTTCACTATGGTGCTTTAAAAATAGGTGCTACAGCTATTCCTGCAGGTGTTGGCTATTCACAGAGACAAGTTACAATGATAAAGGATCTAGGTGTGACAATGATTACATCTGTACCAAATTATGCTCTTAGACTTGCTGAAGCTGCTTATGAAATGGGTATAGACCCAGC
>CAYUUS010000030.1:0-22293 GCA_964447975.1 uncultured Ignisphaera sp.
GGAGTAGGTGTTGGAGTAGGTGTAGGCTTTGGTATTTCTGGTGGTACTATTTGGAACTTTGGCGGCGTATATGCTTCTTTTGTTGGACATCTACCTGTTGGTCTTAACTGGAGTAATATTAGTTGGAAATGTGGCCACCAGTATACTGGGTCGTTGTAGTAGTTAGCTGGATATTCTGGGAATCCTTCCCAGCAATACCTGTTGTTTAGTGTATAGAATGGTACTGGGAAGAATTGCGGCCATGGCATCTGCTCTAGCCATATCAGTAATGCTTTTCTAGATAGCTCTATTTGTCTCGGATCTTCAGGGTGGACCTTCTCTAATTCTTCTAATATTTTATCTAGTTCTGCTCTTCTTGGGAAATTATAGCATGCCCAATTACTGTAGCTGAGCCATGCAAGACCTGGTAGCTCTGGATTACAATATTTGCTATGCCATCTTGGTAAGATGTCTCCTAGGTCAACTGGTAGGAAGTTACATGATGGGAAGTATGTAATAACTTCCCATTCACCTTTGATGTTTCTTGAGTCAAATGGTCCTGGTGCAACAGGTTCTACATTTACTTCTATTCCGAATCTTCTCCACTGTTCAGCTACTATAAATGCTAGTCTTTGAGATTCAAGCTCTATTTCTGCAAATGTCATTATGTTTATAACCCATTTCTCACCTGTTGGTAGATACCATTTACCATCAGGACCTTTTGTAAATCCATTCTTCTTTAGAAGTTCTTCAGCTTTAGCAAGGTTTTGTTTAAACCACCCTATCTCAGGGTCATATCCATATTTAATAAGCTCAGATTCAAGTGGCTTTATATATATTTCTACGCTTTTTGGATATGGTATTATTGGAAATGGTGAAGGTACAGGTTTAGAGCCATCAACACCTGTGAATGCTTCTATTGCTTCACGAATATCAAGTGCATATGTTAGTGCCCATCTCACATCTGTTATGTTATATGGGTATCTTAAAACATTATATACAGGACCTTTTTTACATGCATCATATGGCCATGCGTAAGGCGCTTTTGCACCAAAGAAGCCACCTAGATATTTAACTGCTTCTGGATCTCTATAAACAGTTTCAAATACTTCTGGTAGCCATGTTCTTACAGAGTCAAGCTCAAATCTTCTCCAAGCTAAAGCCTCTTTTTCATCAGGTCCATAGTGTATAAATAGAACGTATTTCGGACCTGGTTTAATGCCATAGAGCTTTGTAGCCCACCAATTCTCATTCCTCTCCCAGAGGAACCAGTAACCAGCTGGATCAACATCTTTAAGCACATATGCTCCTAGACATACAGGTGGATAGAATTTAAATGCCATGATATCTTCTCCTTTCTTTATAACCTCTTCAAATATATGCTTTGGTAGAAGTGGCATTCCTAGTTGTGACATAAGATAGTAGTGGAATCTTGTATTAGGTGCTGTTAATTCGAATTCAACTGTATAGTCATCTATCTTACGAATATCCTTAACCCATCTAGCTAAAACGGTATGCCAAGCAAGTTTTGAGTTACCTTTAATTAAATTAACTTGAAATACTAGATGATCTGCTGTATATGGAGTTCCATCACTCCATGTAACACCCTTTCTAATATACACCTTCATTTTAGTGAAATCTTGAGAATATTCAGGATTTGTAGCTGCAACCCATGGAATAAGCTGTCCAGTAGTCGTATTATAGAACCAGAGATACCCTGCACACGCATGAGTATGTCCATATCCTACAGGTACACCTGGTACAAGCCAGTTAAAGTGGTATGGATCGAGGAATCGACCCCAGTGATTCTCTGCAATATATACATCTCCTCTTGGAACTCCTGGTGGTAGAGGAGGTTGAGCATTAACTACATTTGTTGTAAGTGGTGTAAGTATGGATATTGCTATAAGAGTTATAGCTATTAACTGTATTATTTTTATAGGAATTGAACTCGGCATATGCTTCACCCATTATTCACCCTATATTTTATTCATAGTAGGTAGATTTATATGTTTATAGGAAAATCAAATATATTTTATTTGTTGTAAAGTTTGTCATTTATAAATACAACTATTTTAAAACATAGCTGACTAAGCAATTTAGTTGTTAGAGAATGCATTATAGTGCTATTTAGAGTTAAATATTGCTTTAAATAAAAATATGTAGTGATTCTTGTTATCTACTCTCATAGAGCCAGCATCTAACTTCAGTACCATTAACCTTTATATATGGTGGTACAACTGTTTTACATTTGTCCATTGCATAAGGGCATCTAAATACATATTTACATCCTTTAGCTATAAACTCTTCCTCTTCAATATATGTACTAAATCTTATTCTTTTCTCTATCCACAGCTTTCTTTTTCTTGAATCTGGTTCAGGTAGAGATTCTAGTAATGCCTGTGTATATGGATGGAGAGGTTTAGATAAAACTTTTTTTGATTCTCCAGACTCTATAACAGTTCCTCTAAACATTATAGCTATTCTATCACTCATATAATATGCTGTTGCTAGGTCATGAGTTATATATATAAATGCTATTCCTAGATCTTCCTTTATTTTCTTAAATAAATTAATGACATTTATTCTAAGCGATGCATCAAGCATTGAAACAGGTTCATCTGCTATTATAATTTTTGGTCTTGGTAATAAAGCTCTTGCTACAGCTAAGCGCTGAAGCTCTCCTCCTGAAAATTCATGGGGATACTTATCTATTATCTCTGAAGCGTTGAGACCTACATATGATAGTGTTTTAGCTACATGCTCCTCTACTTCTCTCTCGTCTTTTATTCCAGCTATGTTTCTAGCTGTTTCCTTTAGATATCTAATAGGTTTTTGCATAGGATTGAAAGAGGCATAGGGATCTTGCATTATAGGTTGTATATTTTTATGAAATGTATCTTCATCGATTTCATAGATATTTCTATCCATAAATAGTATTCTGCCTTGCTCTGGTTTATATATCCTTAAAATTAGCTTAGCCAATGTAGTTTTTCCAGAGCCACTTTCACCTGCAATAGTAAATATCATTGGCTTGTTTTCTATTGTAATACTTACATCATCTACAGCTTTAAATTTAAATCCAAGAAAGCCATATCTAAATATTTTCGTTACATTCTCTACTTTAAGTAGTGAACTTGACATAAACCTCACCTCTTTAAATAAAGCCAGCATCTAACTTTCCATTCATTTTCATATTTAGTAAACATAGGCCCTTCTCTTCTACATATATCCATAGCATATGGACATCTTGGATGAAACTCACATCCAGGTGGAGGATTCTTAAGATCTGGTGGAGTTCCCCACAAACCTTTTCTAGGTGATTCATCACCTAATCGAGGTAGAGAGCTTATCAATGCTTGTGTATACGGATGCTTAGGATCTTCAAAAAGAGGCTCTGTAGGTGCTTCTTCAACAACTCTACCAGCATACATAACAATTATTCTCTGTGTAACCATAGCATGCACACCCATGTCATGGGTTACTATAGTAAGAGCATTTCTAAGCTCTCTTTGTTTATCCATTAAAAAATGTAGCAACACTTTTTGAAGAACTACATCAACTGCTGTAGTAGGTTCATCTGCAAAGACAATAGATGGCTTTAGTAAGAGAGCTAATGCAACTACTATTCTCTGTCTCATACCACCACTAAGCTGATGTGGAAATGCTTTTAAAATATCCTTTCTCATACCCATGTCAACTATATATTCCTCTGCTATTTTATATGCTTCATCTTTTTCAATTTTTAAATGCTTTCTTAAAAGCTCTGAAAAATGATCGCCGATTCTCATAA
This sequence comes from uncultured Ignisphaera sp., assembly GCA_964447975.1. Taxonomy (GTDB): domain Archaea; phylum Thermoproteota; class Thermoprotei_A; order Sulfolobales; family Ignisphaeraceae; genus Ignisphaera. The sequence goes on from CAYUUS010000030.1 coordinate 3,773, forward strand.
ATGGATTCAAAACATTCATAGAGTTTTGAGGAATATAGGATACTACTCCCCACCAAATATTTTCTCTTTTATAATCCTCAGAAACAGATAAAACATCAATGCTATTTCCTTTATTGTTTATCAAGACTCTTCCTCTAGCTGTTAATGGATAAGATATATATCCATAGAGAATCTTTATAAGTGTAGATTTACCACAACCAGACTCACCAGCAATACCCACAATCTCATTTCTTCTTAATTCAATAGATACATCATTTACCGCTTTAATTGAAATTGTAGGTGAAACTATATATTCTCCATACACATTATTAGCTCTAAGAACTATATTATCTTCTCCACTCATTGCTGCCCACCACCTCTAAGTCTTGGATTTAGATAAGACGATACACTTACCGAAATTAAATAAAGTCCTACAAATATAGATATTAAAAGAATGATGGGTGGAAGAAGCCACCACCACAACCCTCTAAATAACGCATTATAGTTAAGAACCCAATATATCATTGTTCCAAGGGTATCCTCTGATAAGATAGACAGTCCAAATACAGCTAAAGCTGTCTCCATACCTATTGCCCATATAATTGTATTGATAAAGTTTGTTAAATGCCATCCAAGTACATAAGGCATAATTTCATAGAGCAATATATTAAAGAATTTAATACCACTAAACGAAGCTATTGTAACAAAATCTTTACTTGCAACAGATAGTGTAATTGATCTAACATTTCTAGCAGGCCAAGCCCATGCAATAATTGATAGTATCAACGGTATAGTGAATATAGTCATAGATTGTTTAAGAGCTAGTGATAATATTATCAATATAGGTAGTCCAGGCATTACAATAAATGAGTCTATTAAAAGTATAAACACCGACTCTGTTTTACCATGAGATAAACCTGCAAGTAACCCTACTAATAAACCTATATGGGATCCTATTAAAGCGGTTAATAATCCTATATATAATGAGTTAGTTAATGCGTTAACCATTATCCAAAATACTGGTCTTCCGTTAGTTGTAGTGCCTAGAATCATATCTAAAGATGTTAATTGTGGTGGTCTATCCTTTGGATAGGCATACCATCGCTTATATTGTGGAGGTGAAAATAGTGATATTATAGATAAAATAGCTATTATAGTAATAATTGCAAGACCTATTCTAAATCTTTTATATTTAAGTAAAGACTTAAATGTTTTTATGAATGACTCTATTTTTAATAGCATTGCCAATTTCATCATCACCTTGCAAATCTTATTCTAGGGTCGACAAGATAATATACCACAGTATCAAGAAACCATGTGGCAAGGGTAACTCCTATCATTGAAAGCGAAAGTATTGTTAATGCTATAGGATAATCACCAATAATTATTGCTTGGTATAGAAGTGAGCCAAGTCCTGGATATGCAAAGATGTATTCTGTTACAAGGGCTCCACTAAATATAGCTCCAAGTGCTAATGCTAATGCTGTTACTTGAGGAACCATTATACCTCTTAAAACGTATCTACCTCTTATTCTACCAATATCAATTCCTCTAAGTCTTGCATAAACAACATAGTCCTCGGTCATTGTTGCTAGAGATAGTGTTCTAGAGCTTATGAACCACCATCCAAATGCACTTATTATTATAATTGAGAGAGCTGGTGCTGATGCTGTTTTTAACATATGGATAAATACGTTTATTAAATCCCATAGCGATGCTATATTAATTGCAGGCATTGTAGCAGGACTTAATGAAAATATTGGAATCAAATATGCAAATATGTATATTAGTGCTAAAGAGAATACATAATATGGTATGGGGTATAATACTATAGCTATATTCTCAAGTGCTCCACTTATATATCTATTCTTAACAAAACTTACAATAACACCTAAAACATTTCCCAAAGTCCATGAAATAACTGTTGTAAAGAGCAAAAGACCTACACTCCAAGGTAGATACCTCAAAACAATTTCACGTGCAGGTCTTGGAAAGACAATGAAAGAGAATCCAAAATCCAATGTGAAGAACCTCTTTAAATATGTTAGGTATTGATCTAGTGGAGACCCAGATAAACCAAATAACTCTAATAACACTTGTCGCATCCTCATATATTCTTCAGGATCTAACCTTTGACCCAGCTGTGCTATTGCACCAAGCATTGCATCTACAGCACTTGTTGGTATAGCCCTTATTAAAAGATAGCTTATATTAAAGGCTATAAATAATGTTATCACCATTACCATAGTTCTATTCACTAGATGTTTAACAAATGGATGCATAACAAATATTCACCACTAGGGCATATAGACTCACATATAGGTTCTATGTATCCAAATAATAAATTTTGCTGTAAATAATATCATTCTAATAGCTATGCTCTATAGAAATATCATCACATAAATTATGTTAGAATAGAGTTATGAAAATTACTATTTGCTTTCTAAATGCTAGAATATTTGGAATATAGTAGTTAGAAAAAGTTTTTGTATAGATAGTAATTGTTATCGTTTTCACATCTACACAAATAATATCCTTATTTTTATCATCTACTAAAACTTCTAATAAATTGTACGTATTTAGATTTTTATAGTGTATGTTCATGTTGATATAAATGTTCAAGATTTTTCTTTATGGCTTCTATAAATTCTTCTGTTGTTGCCACTACTTCTGGGGGCTCTTCCAATACTTTAGCAATATCTTGTGTTACTATTCTATCAACTTCTATTGTTTTCTTTGTTGCCTCTTCAAGCATTTGAGAAAATTCTATAAGTTCTTTTAAACAATCTAATTCTCCCCTTCTTTTAAGTGCTTTGCTCCATGCAAAGATAATTGCAGTTGGATTTGTAGACGTTTTCTCTCCTTTTAAATATCTATAGTAGTGCCTCTGTATAGTTCCATGTGCAGCTTCTGCTAAATAGTATCCTTCTGGAGATAGAAGTTCTGAAGTAATCATGGCTAAGCTTCCAGAGTATGCAGAAGCTATCATATCAGATAAAACATCTCCATCGTAGTTCTTAGCTGCCCAGACAAAGCCTCCTTCGGATCTTACAGCTCTAGAATATGCATCATCAATAAGATAATATTCATATTTAAGTCCTTTTTCGTTAAATATATCTCTGAATTCTTTATCGAATATATTTTGGAAAATCTCTTTAAATCTAGCATCATAGACTTTAGAAATAGTTTCTTTAGCAGCAAACCATACATTAAGATTATTCATAGAGCCATATCTAAATACAGCTCTAGCAAAATTCTCTATAGATTTATCAAGGTTATAGTATGCCTGTATAACACCTGATCCTTGTAAAATCCCTATTTTAACCCTTATCTCCCTACCTAAACTAGATCTATATAAAAGCTCTGCTTCTCCAGCTTCATCAAATTTTATACCAACACCTGAATATATATCGCCAAACGCATGTCTAGCCACAACTATAGGTTTCTTCCAAAATCTTATGGCAGGAACAATATTTCGAACTATTATAGGTGCTCTAAATATTGTACCATCTAATATTTCTCTAATTGTTGCATTGGGGCTTCTCCACTCTTTCTTTAAATTGTATTCCTTAACTCTTTCAGCATTAGGGGTTATAGTAGCACATTTAACACCAACACCAATCCTCTTTATAGCTTCTGCAGCCTCTATAGTTACTTTGTCATTGGTTTCATCTCTAACCTTTATATGAAGATCATAATACTCGATTTTAAGATCCACAAAGGGTTCTATAAGTCTCTCTTTAACCCAATGCCACACAACTCTAGCCATTTCATCCCCATCAATTTCAACAATAGGTTTATCCATAGATATCTTCTTCACATTATACACCTTAACATATATTATAAAGCTAATGTAATAAAGCTTTTTATAGTGAATCACATATAAAGATAAAGACATTTAATTAATAAAAGAATACAGAAATATATAGAAATTATAGAATACTTTTATTAGTCTGTGATTTTCTATTTACATATATCATATAAATTTTATTAACCATTTGATTATTGACATGTTTACCATGTTGTCTAAGACCTCCAGAAAATTTATATGGTATATGCAATATTTCATGTATCAATACCCTTATCTGTATATCTTTACTAAGCTTTGAAAAGTTTTCATCTACTATCTCTATAATATAGATTGGTTCTATCCCTAGAACATATCTCCATATTGATGGAAGTGAATATATTCTTGCAAATGCTTTTGTTTTAGAGCCATAACTTCTAACCACAATAATTCTATCAATTTTTATATAATTAAATATATCATGTAAAGTCTCTACAACATCTTTTAAAACACTATGCATATATCTATCAATTACATATTTAGGCATTCTTCGCAACACCAATAAATTTAAATAAATATATAAATTTTTATTATATTAAGATATGTTATTACTTAGCTTTTTTATCTGGTGATTTTATGGAAAAATATATTATGGTTATTGACCAAGGAACAACAGGAACCAGGGTAGCTATAATTTCATCTGATGGGCTTCCTATTAAAGGTGGATGGTGTTACCGTGAACATACACAGATATATCCAAGACCTGGATGGGTTGAACACAACCCTTTAGAAATCTGGGAAAAGACAAAGCTATGTATTGAAGAATCTATTAGAAAGTCTCATATCAATCCAAAAAGTATTGTAGCTATTGGTGTGACTAACCAAAGAGAAACTGTAGTTGTGTGGAATCCAAAGACAGGTAATCCTCTATATAACGCTATTGTATGGCAGGATAGAAGAACTGCTAAATATGTTGATTTTCTAAATAAGCATTATGCCGATTTTATAAAAAGTAGAACTGGTTTAACACCAGATAGCTACTTTTCAAGTGTAAAGATTTGGTGGCTTATAGAAAATGTTGAAAAGATTAAAGAATATATTGAAAAAGGCGAAGCTATTTTTGGTACTATAGACTCTTGGCTTATATGGAATTTAACAAAAGGTTCAAGAGATATCTTAACACCTGAGAGAATGGGTGCTCATGTAACAGATTACTCAAATGCTTCAAGAACTATGCTTTTCAATATCCATAGACTTGAATGGGATGAAGAGCTTTTGGAAATCCATGGAAAAATACCCAAAGATTCTCTTCCACTTCCAAGGCCTTCAAGTGATAAAGATTTCTATGGATATATAGGATCTGAGGCAAGCAGTATTTTAGGAGGTGTTGATATACCTGTTGTAGCTTCTGCTGGTGATCAACAAGCTGCATTGTTTGGACAAGCAGGTTTTGATGAAGGCGATGTTAAATGCACATATGGAACTGGAAACTTTGTTCTTCTCAATACAGGTAGCAGAGCTATAGAATCAAAACACGGCTTGCTCACTACAGTTTACTACTCAATTGAACATGGTAAAGCTTTCTATGCTCTTGAGGGAAGTATATTTATAACAGGTGCAGCTATCCAATGGTTAAGAGATGGTTTAAAGATTATAGAGGTTTCAGCTGAGATAAATCCATTAGCTGAATCAGCATCTGATACAGGTGGGGTTTATTTTGTACCTGCATTTGTTGGTCTTGGAGCTCCATATTGGGATCAGTATGCCCGTGGGGTTATAATAGGGATTACAAGAGGTACTGAGAGGAAACATATTGCTAGAGCAACTTTAGAAGCTATAGCATATCTAACAAGAGATGTTATAGAGGCTATGAAAGCTGATTTAGGGAAAGATATAAGTGTGTTGAAAGCTGATGGAGGTGCTTCTAAAAGCGACTTTCTTTTACAATTCCAAGCAGATATCCTAGGCATAAAGGTCGTTAGACCAGTTGTATCTGAAACAACATCTCTTGGTGTTGCATATCTAGCTGGATTAGCCACCAATATATGGAGAGGTTTAGATGAAATTAAAAGTATATGGAGAGTTGATAGAGAATTTATACCTAGAATGGATCCTGAAATTAGAGAGAGGTTGTATAGTGGATGGAGAGCTGCTGTAAAGAGGGCTTTAGGATGGGCTAGAGAGGTTCCTTGGGCTTATGGATACGAATAATTAATGGAATTTTGGTGTATAGCTATGAATAGATTCAAGGTAGCTATAGTTGGTGCAGGTATTATTGGTGCTTCTATCGCAAGAGTTTTAAGTATGTATGAAAACTTTGATGTTGTTCTCATAGATAAAGAACTTGATGTTGGATGGGGTGTTAGCAAAGCGAATACATCTATTATTCATCCATGCCATGAAGAAGACCCAGAGAGACATCCATTAAGAGCAAAGCTATGTATGGAGGGGAATAAGATATGGAGGGAATGGAGTAAGGAGCTAGATATACCTGTTAAATGGCCTGGAGAGCTTATGGTGTTTCATAATAGTGATGAAGAGAAGGAAGTAAGGAAATATATATGGTTCGCTATTAAAAATGGTGTACCAGGTGTAAGGATTGTTTATAGAGATGAGCTACAAAGCTTTGAACAAAACATTAACCCAGATGCTATAGGGGCTCTCTACGCTCCGTCAGCAGGTACTTTATCGCCTTTTGAAGCTGTTATAGCTATTGTAGAAAATGCTGTTGATAATGGTGTTAAACTTCTTGTAGATACTAACGTTCTAAGCGTTAAAATTAGAAATAATGTGGTTATCGGTATTGAGACTAGTAAAGGATTTATAGAAGCTGATATAGCTATAAATGCAGCTGGTCTATATGCTGACTATATATCACATACTGCTGGAGTGGCTAAGGATTTCTGGATAAAGCCTAGAAGAGGAGAGTATATAGTTTTTGATGAAGATGTTGATATAAAGCCTGTAAAGATTTTACATACAACACCAACACCTTTAACAAAAGGTGTATATGCTATAACAACAGTCCATGGTAATTTAATGATAGGTCCTACAGCAGAGGATCTACCTATAGATGCTAAGGAAAACAAAGCTACAAGTGAAAATGGTTATAGCTATCTTATTAAAGAAGGTGAAAAGTTATTGAGAAAGTTGCCACCTTTATCAAAGGTTATAAGAAGATTTGCGGGGTTAAGACCAGAGCCACCTAATGGGGACTGGCTTATAGATGTATATATAGATCCATGGGGATTTATAAACGTGGCTGGAATAAGATCCCCTGGTCTTACAGCTGCTCCTGCTATAGCTAAATATGTTCTAGACTTAATGGTAAAGAAATATGAAATTAACCTTGTTAAAAAGAGGTCATGGAATTGTTATAGAGTGGGTATCAAGGGTATAAGGAATCTTAATATATATGAAGCTGATAAATTGATAAAGAGAAATCCTGGTTATGGTAAAGTAATATGCTATTGTAAAATTGTAACAGAAGCTGAGATAAATGAGGCTATCGATAGAATATTGAAGATAGGTGCTAGGCCCACTATAGATGGTATAAAGTTTAGAACTACTGCATGTTTTGGGAAATGCCAAGGATCTTTTTGTAGATGGGAAATAGCACTTATACTATCAAAAAAGCTTGGAGTGCCATTACATAAAGTGATTGTTAGGAAAAGTAGTTATGGGATAGGGGATATAAAAGTTTTATTAAGAGGTGAAAGTAATTGATTGAGAAAAAATATGATGTTGTTGTTATAGGTGCTGGTCCAGCTGGTATAGCTGCTGCAGTTAAGTCAAGAAGGCTAGGTCTTAATACCATTATTATTGAAAACAGAGATATTTTAGGTGGTATACCTCTTCAATGTATTCATCCAGGTTTTGGTATACATTATTTTGGAGTAGATTTAACGGGATGCGAGTTTATTCAAAGGCTAATAGATGAGATGCTTAAAAACAATGTTGATTATATTTTAAATGGCTATGTGTACTCAATAGATATATATTCACATAATGAAAAACTAGTAACTGTAATTACACCTGAAGGAATATATAGAATTGAGGCAAAAACCATAATATATGCAGCAGGAGCTAGAGAGAGGCATTTATTTGAACTTAATATCTTTGGAGATAGACCTGATGGGATTTACACAGCAGGCGAGGCTCAAACACTTATGGATTTATATGGGGTTTTACCTGGAAAAGATATAGTTATTATTGGTTCTGGAGATGTTGGGTTGATAATGGCTAGAAGATTTGCATTAGAAGGTGCAAATGTTAGAGCTGTTATAGAGATTATGCCATATCCTGGTGGTCTTATGAGAAATATTGTTCAATGTCTTAAAGATTTTAACATACCTCTTTATCTAAGTCATTCTGTGATAGAGATTATTGGTAGAAATAGAGTTGAAGCTATTAAAGTAGCTAAAGTTGATGAGAATTTAAGACTTATTAGAGGTACAGAATTTATACTGCCATGCGATACTGTGGTAATAGCAGCTGGGTTGATACCTAATATAGATCTTCTTGAAAGAGTAGGTGTAGCTGTTGATTCAAGGTCAAGAGGACCTATTGTTAATGAATATCTTGAGACGAGCGTTCCAGGAATATTTGTAGCTGGGAATGCTCTAGTTATAAATGATCTTGTTGATTATGCTGCAGAACAAGGAGAATTAGCTGCTGAAGGTGCTAAGACCTTTATTGATAATAATGGTATACCTACAAAAGATTGGATAAAGATGGAAGTTGGTAGAAATATAAGGTTTATTATCCCTCATTATGTTAGTGGTGAAAGGGATGTGATTGTCTATTCAAGAGTTCAGAGACCTGAGTCTAATATCTATTTCTCTATAAGCAGTTTTAGAATAAAAATGTTTAATGTAAGACCTGCTGAGATGATTAGAGTAAAAATACCTAGAAAAATTTTCTCAGAAATTCATAGTAGTAAAGTAATTGCAGAGGTTACACCTATATGAATAGTGAAGAAATAGAGTTGACATGTATCATATGCCCAATTGGATGTTCATTAAAGGTATACAGATTTGGAAATAGTATTGATGTTAAGGGAGCACTTTGTCAAAGAGGTATTGACTATGCTAGGCAAGAAGTTCTAGATCCAAGAAGAATTGTGATGAGTGTTATAAAGGTTAAAAATGGTGATTTACCGGTAGTATCTATAAAAACAAGTATTCCTATATCAAAAAAATGTATATCTGAGGTAATGAAGTTAACAGCATCAATTGAAGTTGAAGCCCCTATAGAAATCGGAAAGATTATTATAAGGGATATATGTGGAGCTGACATAATTGCAACTCGAAGGGTTAATAAAGTTCTAGATTTGAAGCGAATAGACTTATATTAGTAGAGGTTTTACTTAATTAGGGTTGAATTATTATGAGTAAAGGTATTAGATACTCTTCAATTATTGTAGATGGCCTTGATAATGTTTTCTATTGTTGGTCTAGAGTAAAGAGTTTTGTGAAAGGTGTTGAGGAAGAGTTTAGGATTTGTAGAGCTCAAGAGTTCTGGATTTTTACAAATAAGGAAAGAAAATATACAGACTTTATATCCAGATACTTTAAACCTGCTAACTATATAACAGTATCACTTAGATCTAAAGAGTTATTCAGATTTGGCGTTTTTGAACTTAGAGCTAAGCTTCCAAGAATTGTTGAAGGTCCTATGCTATGGTTTGGATTTGAATTAGATGATCTTTTTGGAGGTGGCGTAATTCATTTCATGTGGCATACAGATAAAGGTGTTTTAATGGCTTTTGCCGGTGGATTTAGTCATAGAGTTGAAATGGATCTTACAAAACATATTCCAAGTGATGTATCTGTTAATTACCATCTATATAAAATAATATATAGAGAGGGCTTAGCACTATGGTATATAGATGAAAAATTAAGAGCTATTGCTATTCTTGGAACAGGTAATATTAGAGACTCTATGTTGCTCTACAACAATGATCCATATATCATAGGCTTTACAAGGGATGCTCCTTCAGCTTCACTACCAATATTGCTAGACATAGATGGAGGAAATGTTGAGAAACCGTTTGAATGGCTAGATATACATCCATGGAATCTACGTGTATCTGAAGGAGATCCAAAAACTACTATATATCTAGATTTATATTTAGAAAATAGTAACACAATCTTAAAAGGCTATAGCGTTGAAAATGAAATTATCTCAGCACCTTTTCCTGCAACTCTTAATTATAAGGAGATACTATTTGCTGCAAAAGATAGTGGTATTCTAATAATAGAGGGCTTTACCAATGGTCAGTGGTTTGAATACAAAGAAATTGCGATAGAGGGTAACAAGTTATATAGCATACATATTCAGAATAAAACTTTGATGAGTAGATTGAGGTTTAGACCAAAATCATCAACAAAAATTATAGAGGCTCAAACAATATTACAATAGATAAGATAACTCTATCTCCATGTAGAAATAAGGTTCTGCTAATCATCGAAAAATTAAAGATTTGATGGATCTATTCTCGTAAACTCATAATGTGGTTCTAGTTGATACCAGTAAGCAACACTACTATAATCTGTTAAAACTTCATCCCATTCACCATGATGTATCCTCACAATAAGCTCTTTTTCAAAAGGTATCGGATCTGGGATGTGAAATCTATATGCAAGTATTTTAAGATTCTCAGAATCTTTTATCAATAAGCCATGAAATGGAGCGTTAAATATTCCTTTAATAAAATACCATCCACTTAGAAAATAATCCTCTGTGCCTGTCGATCCATATGCGATTTCACCATCTGCTATAATCTCCATATTACCTTCGAGAAATCCTAAACCGCCATATGACCCTTTATCGAATCCTTCCATAGCAAGTAGTGTACCTGCATAATGTCCTTTACCTTTCGCTATTAATATTGTATATGGTTCACCAAGTTTTGTATATCTCTCTCTACGCCACACAGCATGAAATCTAGCCATGTCATCAACATTATCAAGAGATATATAACCTATCATATAATACAATAGATCTATGTCTAATTCACTTACATTTACAATTTTAATTAATGCTTTGTTAAATGGCATTGGAAAATATGTGTAGTAGCCGCCACTTGTACATCCTATTGGTAAAGACCAGAAGTGTATATATCTACCTAAACCTATTGGAATATTTAAACCTAAATGTGTATATTCACCCATACCAGCCGCTGATCCAAAGAAATCACCAATAGGTACTTCAACACTTGGTATAGCTTCACCATCCCAATACATATTAAGTATAGTTCTTCTAAGTACATTTTTTTCTCGTGAGCCTATAGCCATCCATAGACTAACAATTATCCCTGGCCCATCTATTTTAGCTATAATATGCTCACTTTTTGCAGGAACTTTATAGAAGTCTTGATGTTTATTATCAATTTTATGAGTACTAGATATATATTTCATTTTCCATTTCTTTAGTTTAGGAATCTCTAAAAACATATATATCACCAGATATCCTTATATAAAAGAAATAAAAATATAAGTTCCGAGATATATTAAGATTGAATTGCTATGATATATAGATAGGGCTGCTTAGAGCTAAAAGTTCATCAACATTATTTGGTTCTAGGGAATATGGATCTTTATAACATCCTATCTCAGCTCTAATAAACTTCGATCTACTATCTATATTTATTATCTCCTCAAATCTAGTTAGCTTCTCTTTAATGCTAAATACTTTAAATATATCGTTGTATGATATAAGTCTCAATATTGCATCACCGTATCTTGATAATGTATTATTATCTATTTCAACATCTAAAACAATTCTAGCTTTACCACCTTTTATCCTATCTCCGATTGCATATTGTTCGCCATTCTGATATATTTTAATATCTAGTATTGGTCCACTAGGATATTTTGATACAAATGTTTTTCCTTCCTTAATACCCTGTAGAATACCTTCAACCGAAAAGTTATTGGTATATATCCATGTTGTTGGAGTGGCTAATTCTACTCCATCACCTCCATGATAATCACTTCCACCAACAACCGGTATTGTTAGGCCTTCACCAAGTAATTTATGCCACCAAATAACTGCATACATATTCCAGCTCGTTGGTGTTGGACCATTCCATACCTCAATAGAGTTGAATCCTCTCAAATCTTTGTATCTAAAGTCACATCCAATACAATTCTCATCAAAGTTAAACGGGTGGTTTAACGAGACTATTAAACCCTCTTGAGATATTTCATTAACAAGGTTTTTAAAATCATCAAAGCTTTTTCTTCTAAAATCAAACCATTTCATACCCCATGTATTTATATGTCCATAATAAGTCGAGATTTCAATTCCAGGTATTACAAGTATTTCTGAACAGCTCAATGTATTAATTTCATGTAATTGGCTAATAGTATTATGATCAGTTATAGCGATATAATCCAGACCTAAATTAAGTGCCTTATTAACTACTTCACATAAAGAGTCTTTACCATCACTATGAATAGTATGTATGTGCAGATCTCCTTTAACCCATTTACCATTTATATTATATCTAGATCTCTCTTTACATAAACATTTCTGATTATTTGAGACCTCTTCTCGATATCTATATGCTTTAACAACAACTCTATATCTACATCCACTATCAACAATTTTAGCAAGACCTAGTATTATTGACCATGTACCCGAATTAATCTCTCCTGCTATATATCCAGGGGTCGCTGATATTTCACTTATATAGATTTTTTGTTTTGATGATCCACTCCAACCTCTAAAAATATTTTGCGGATCAAAGACACCTATATCTATAATGCAACCCTTTTCTTTCTCAAAGCTATACTCAATCTCTATATAGCTATATCCCTTAGGTAAATTAAAATATATGTATCTATAGTCAGAGAGCTCCTTATCCCTTGGATATAAAACACCATTGAATTCCTCTATAAAGTATTCCATACTATTTCGCCTAAATATATCCATTTCTTTACTATTTAAATATTGCTGAAGCTATTTTCATGTAATGTGGTTTTGAGTAAAACATATAGAGTTTATGACTCTTTTCATATTCATTGAAAGTAGTAATGTATTGAGTAATACTATGTATAATAAGTCATATGTGAAATTGCAGTTGTATCGAATCTTTAAATTTTTACCATTTATAGGAATATATAGCTTTATTTCGTCTATGTAATTCAAATCTACATTTTTTAAAATATATCTAATGGTATTGTTCATAAATTCTCTCATATCAGAATATTTATGAATATCTCTTAATGTTGCTATGATAAAGTTCCTTCCTTTATATATAAATACAAATATTATCGAATTCTTTTCCTTGGATTCTATTTTTACTTTATAGAAGACTTCATCAACTTCCTTTTTTATTTTATTTAAATAAATATATGATATTTTATAGAGAATCTCTACATTATCTAGATCAAACAATATTAATCCTTTATTGATATACTTGTATAATGAGCTTATATCACAATTAATATTTTCATGATTAGAAAAGATAATTTCATTAGGTATGTATATATAGCATATATTTTCACATCTATATATTCCTTTAACAATCTTTAACAATCTTTTTAGCCTCATTTTCACTACCAATCTAAGCTACATGAATATTATCCAATCTATTTTACATAAATAAAATATATTTAAAATTATTAAATATACTTCATTTTACTGAAGAGCCAAGTAGTTAAACAACTTATCTAACATGGAAATAAAAATATATTACCAAGATTAATACTTATATAATGTTAAAGGTGATTAAATGGTTAAACTAAGTAGAATGGAAATACCCAAAAGTGAAGAGGATGTAAAGAGAATTAGTGAAGAGATTGAAAAGAATATGAAAATACATCGACATAGCCATAGTGATGAAGATGAGTTATCAGATGTTGACTCAATAGTTCATCAACTTAGTCATGTTCAAGAACTTTTAATACATATCATTCAAAGCATTAAGGAAGTTAGAAACTCTATAGATAACTTGACATCAGTTATTAGAAAGAATTCAAGGATAATTGCATTGGCTTATATGCTTAATGTTATAAATAATGAAGAAGCTAAGAGGAAAATAGTTGAAATTATTTCAAAGGATCTCAACCTCGATATCAATACAAAATAGCCAGTATAATATAAATTTTGGTTATAGAAATAATGCTATTACAAAAATAAATAACGATATTGAAGCTTTCTGTTGTAATATTATTTAAGATTTGAAAGTCTATCTTTTAAGATGGGATGTAGAGAAAGTTTATAGCTTATCTTCTCTGAGAAGTTTTAGTGATAGGCGTTAAGCTCTGTACGTCTTGGGCAATGACGATTTATAAAACCTATAACCTTGAGCTCAAAAAGCATAGGGGTAATAACTCAGAGCCTAGCTTAGATTAAACCCCAGAGAGGATATGTAACTCAAAACTCTCATACTCAAAAACACTACAATTTAGGATAAAGTAGAGATTAGGTACTATTCTCCACTCTAGCAAAATACCTTAGTCTTGGAATGAAGAAGACTAGGTAATAAAAGCTTCTAATCTGATATAGGGTGCTTTTTCAGCTACAATCCATTCTTTTTCTCTAGATGTCCTAATACTTAGTGACTTAGATATTGCATTTATGGTTTTTAAATTTGTTAATGGTATTTTTAGTTCACGTATCTTTATAGCTTCTGATAATTCACCGTTTTCAATTATAAAGCTATTTTCAGGAATGATCCTTATATAACCTTTTTCTAAAGATGCCATGACTATGCTTCCTATATAAAAACCATTTCTCGTTTCACTAATTAATTCCGTTTCTTTCCAGTCTCCTGGTTTAAGAACTAAAGTAGTATGGAATGGTATAGGTTTTTGAAATAGACCATAAGCTGATCCAGGTTCTGATCCATGTATTGCAGCAGTGTTTCTAGTGTGATGGAAATCTCTTATGATTCCATCCTCAATTAGAGTTCTTCTTTTAGTTGAAACACCCTCATCATCAAAAAATCTTATTGTTGGCGAGTCATAGTCATGTGGATTATCATATAGATTAAAATCCTTAGAAGCAATTACACTACCTATAAATCTTGAATTATATTGATAATCAGCTTCAAGTAGATGTGAAATTTCATGGATAAAAGCAGCAGATGTTTCAAACCCAAATACAGTATTTGCCTTACCATATTGATAAGGTTTTAATGGACGAGCCTTTGAATATATATTTAATTTATTCATTGTTTCTCTAAACATAGTATCTATAACTTTAGTAATATAGTCTTTAGACCATGGAATTGCAACTCTATAGTTTGTTGCAATAATATTTGTTGAAATGTCTCGAAGCTCTAGTAAACCTATTTCAATTTCAATTAATCTTCTAACTTCCTCTGCAAACTCTTCATTTTCTCTAATGATTTTCCTATTTATAGTCTTCATATTGACTATGACTTCACATTTTATGTTACGTAAAGCCTTTGCCTCATCACATAGATCTTTAATCAACCCAATTATTTCATCTTCTTGAGGCATCTCTTTTCCTATTTCGATATATCCTTTAAAGAGTGTTGCATCAGCAAAACCTTCACATTTTCTATCTGACAGAAAATGTGAGGCTTTTACCTTAATAGTGTTAAAGTCTGTTAAGCTGTTATCCTGTGATGATGTTATAAACCAACATCCATTCTTATTAAATCTATATCCATATACATTAGCATTCAACCTATTAATTTCTAAAGAACCGTCTCTATATGCTATCTGTATTAACTGTTCAAAATATCTTACTTTATCGAAATACATTTATGATCATAACCCTTTAACTTTTAGCTTCTAAATAGCTATTCTAGCTAAGATATCTTAAGAAGTTTTAAATCTTCAATGGAATGTTACAAACGAAAACCTCGCCCTTTAGGGCGGGGAGGAGGTCAGATCTCTCTTATAGCCATTGCAAACTATTTCATTATATGGAAATCTCATCTGGTTTATCTTAATAAAAGCCTCTTTAAGCTTATCAAAGTCTATATCAGGTCTTAAGAAAGGTTTTAAATCAATTCCATATTTAACCATAACACATGGTTTTAGAACACCCTCTGGAGATAGTCTAACTCTATTACAATATCTACAAAAGTATTTATTTCCAAGCCATTTAACAATCTCAACCTTAATACCATTATCAAGTATATATATGGGTCTCATATTAAGCTCTCTATAAACCTTACACACACTTCTTTCCTCTAAATATTTAACAATGTTATCAATAGATACATATAATTTATTAAATACTTCTGTATTGAGCACTATAGGCTCTAATTCAATAAACCTTACTTTTGCTTCATATCGTTGTGCAAATTCTATAAAATCTTTGTATTCATTATCATTAATGTCTCTAAGAAGAACAACATTCAATGTTATAGGCTTTAAATTATAGTTGTATGCTTCATCTATCCCCTTCAATACATTTTCTAACCCATCTATACCCGTAATTATTCTATACCTTTCTCTATTAAGCGATGGCAAACTAACATTTACTCTCATAAGACCTGCTTCAGAAAGATCTTTAGCAAAATCTTTAAGAAGAAAACCGTTTGTTGTCATTGAAAGATCTTTAGGTTTAACCTCTGCAATTTTTTCCACTATATCAATTACATCTTTTCTAAGAAGAGGCTCACCACCAGTTAATTTAAACTCGTCAATGTCTAAAGACCTTGCAACAGATGAAATTATTCCTATTTCCCCTGGTGAAAGAATATCATCGTATCTATTATTCCATCCCTCACGGTGACAATAGAGACAAGTATAGCTACAATCATGTGTTATGCTAATCCTTAGATTTTTCATCGCCCTATTGAATTTATCGTACATCATTAATTTTCCCTATACTATAATAAGTTATGTTAGCTGTTGTATACATGATATAAATAGTTAGTTGTGGTAGGTATTTTAAGCTGTTCTATATAAATAAATAATTATCATAATGTAAAATATTTAGAGTACTGGGTTATAATAGAAATGGAGAATTGTTTCATACTAATTTTTAGTAAGGATAACAAGTATAGTGCAAATATATTATTAGCTGCTATTGAGCATAGAGTGAAAAACTTTGATTTCTATCTACTTCAATGGGATTTAAATAAGACATTAATTCAAGATATAATTGATATTAGCAGAAAATGTAGAAAGATTGTTATAGGTTTTACATTTATGACTCCTCAAATACTGGTTGTTAGAGACTTGGTTAATTTAATGCGAAAATATATAGAAAATGCTATTTTTATAGCTGGTGGTCCTCATGCCTCTGGCGACCCTCTTGGTACTATAACTAAGCTTGGTTTTGATATAGTAATATATGGAGAGGGTGAAGAGACGCTCATCGATATGCTCAATGCTATATCAAGTAATAATGATTTTAGAGTATGTGGCACAGCCTATATGGAGGGCGATAAACTTGTTATAAGAAGAAAGACAAAGAGGGTTGATTTGAATCTGTATGAACCTTTTCCATATTGGAGAAATAGATTTAACCCTATAGAGATAATGAGAGGTTGTTCATCTGCTTGCTATTTTTGCCAAGTATCGTATATCTTTAGCTCTCCTAGATATAGAGATGTGGATAATATAGTAAAGTACTCTAAGTTAATGTTATCTAAAGGGTTGAAGGATATAAGATTTATAGCACCAAATTCTCTAGGCTACGGTAGTGTAGATGGTATAAAGCCGAATTTTGATGCATTATCACTACTTTTGCAAAAATTGCACCAGAATATAAGAAGATATGACGGTAGAATATTTTTTGGTACATTTCCAAGTGAGATAAGACCAGACTCTATAATAGAGGATATAGTAAAAGAAATGAGAAGGTATGTGGATAATAATAGGGTTATTATAGGTGCTCAAAGTGGTTCAAATAAAATTCTTAGAATTATCCATAGAAACCACAGCGTTGAAGATGTTTTAACAGCTATAGATATATTAAATAAATATGGGTTTTCAGTGGATATAGATATTATTTTTGGTTTTCCATTTGAAGATGAGGATGATCTAAAAGATACAATATCATTTATCCAAAAAATTGATAGATACAACACAAGACTCCATATACACACATTTATACCTTTACCTGGTACACCTTATTCAGATTTAAATACAAGGTTTCTCTATGGAGAAGCAAGAAAAATAGTTATAAAAAATATAGGATTGGGTAAAGCATATGGTGAATGGCTTGAACAAGAAAAAATAGCTAGATTTGTCATGGAACTAAGAAACAATAAAATGATTTATAGCCTAAGGGATATTATAAAAAATTCAAAAATATATCCATGTTGAAACATAGATAAAATATTAATTTAATTTCATTTCTATAAAGATTTCAATACTAAATCAAATAGTGTTTAAAAACCTAAGTTGAGTACTGATAATCAAAATGTTATAAAAAACATATTGTATTGAAATCAACAACCTTTATTCAACAACAATAGATCCTGTGGGACATGACGACGCTGCATTTTTCGCTGTTTCCACCATGTTTTCTGGTATTTCTCCAACGCTTTCCTTTTCATTATCAGATTTTCCATAAGGTTCTCTTATTCTAGTTTTACCAGTAGCTGGATCTAGCTCAAATATATCTGGTGCTAATGCCCAGCATACTCCACAAGCTATACAGGTCTCTTTGTCTACACGTACCTTAGCCATTTTATACACCAACATAATGGTATTAAAAGGTAGAGGTATATAACTTTTACTTAACTCAATTCGATTTTGATACCCATAACATCTTATTTATCTACATAAATAATTATAGTTTCCACTTGTCC
>CAYUUS010000031.1:0-20922 GCA_964447975.1 uncultured Ignisphaera sp.
GGTTTACAACACCTCATTTCAATCCATGGAAATGGATAAAGGTTTTGATAAACATATCAAAGATGCTTACTGATGATGGTATTTTTGTATATGAAGAGGTAGATAGGGTTCAAAGTATTTTTCTAGTAAGGGGATATAAAGATGTTTTACCTGAGATAGTTGAAGAAAATCGATTAGTATTATCGATTCACGCAGGTAGAGATAGCAGAACAGGAGATATTAAGAGGCTACTGATAAACCTTGTCACAGGAGATCGAGTTGAAGCAAATATCTATTTCTGGGACCTAGCATCTTCAGCTGCCTTCACATGGATGTTCTTTGAAGATGTGGATTTCCTTCAAATAGAATCATCAATCAAAGGAGTCATAATAGCTAATAGACCTAGAAGAACAATAAAACCAGATGATTTATTAGCCCATATCCCAGCAATGATATTGCATTAACTAAATACAAAGCTATTAAAGAAAGACCTGGTACTATAGGATTATCTGTTTATTTTTAAATATTTTGGATAACTCTCTATCTTTGATAGCTAGAGAAGCTTTAGCAAGACTTGAACTAGGCTAGTTTACAATATAGATACAGTTTGTGTAGCTTATTTTGTTTTACATTTAGAAAGAGGTAGAATGGTTTAGTTGCAAAAAGTTATTGAAGTCTGCAAATCCACTATTAGCATAATTCTTTAAACCATATACTCTCTCAACAATTTTACAAAACTTTTTATTCTTATCAACATAATCCTTACAAGTCATAGAATCTTCTAGGTATCAAAACTCGTGAATAACAAGACTATTCTAATTTTTAGCTCTTTACTTTGTGAAGTCCTTTGAACATATTCTTAGAGGTAAATTTTAATAGCTATATCTCGAATGTTACTATTTGACACAGATTTTCGGGGGATTGGCTTGAGTTATGAGAGGTATAGGGATTGGCTTGAGGAAGCTATTGACGATTTAGAGGTTGCTAAGGGGCTTTTTCAGCTAGGTAAATGGAGTAAGGTATGTTTTTTCTCGCATCAAGCAGCTGAAAAGGCTCTTAAAGCATTCAGCATCAAAAAACTAGGCATATACATTCATATCCATAGTATTGTAAAATTGCTGGAAGAGATAAATAAAGCTGTTAACCTACCTAAAGAATTAGCTATGAGAGCTGGAAAACTTGATAGACACTACATCCCCACCAGATATCCAAATGCATGGCCAGCTTTACCTCCATATAAACACTATAGTAGAGATGATGCTGAAGAGGCATTGGGAATTGCAGTAGAGGTTGTTGAATTTGTTAAAAGAGAGATTGAGAGAGATCCTTAGTAACACTAGATCACAGGATCTCATAGAGCCTTTGGAGAGCTTTCTAGAGAGACTTATAGCTGAGTTTAAGCCTCTTAGAGTAATTATTACAGGTTCCCTAGCTAAGAAAAAATTTATACGGGGTCTCAGCGATATCGATATACTGGTTGTTGTAAACTATGAAGTTCCACGAGATAAGAGATTTATTTTGACTTCGCTAAGAGATGTAAATGTAGAGATAACTATTGTATCGAAACACGAGCTAGAAAAGGCTCTTGAAGAATATAGAGAGTTCTATGTAGATGCCATAAAATATGGTGTAGTAGTCTTCTCATCTGAGTAGCGGCTCAAGTCTATAGAATTCAATTTACAGCATCATGAGATGGCTGTAAAAATTTAGAGAAGGAAGAACCTGAGGTAGAGACCATAAACCTATATTAAAGAGCTTTAGAAATAAAGCCTCTAGCCATAATAAAGCTTGGATGTAAAACCCAGTAAATTATGATTATAGCGAGTTCAATTGTATCTAAGTGATGAAGGTAATACAAACTATATATAAAAGCAATGCCAATAAATCTTTTATTACTGATTCAATTAATAACTCGTATCCAGATAACCCTATAGATGCGATCTCATTTCAAGGTTTCAATACATAAACAAGCTGTAAATCAGAAATTGTAGAAATAAACCTCTTGCTTTCTACACATCGAATCGCCTATATAATATAGATGTATGTATTTATAGAGGGATCTTATAGATTAATTTAATTCTATAGCTTAACACATTTTGTAAAAAGCTATATCTACTTCATGTTCATGTTTATTTAAAAGCTTTGTCGAGTATCTGGCTTAGCTAGCCACATAGGGTATCTTTATGAAGATTGTAAGTCTTTCACCATCTGCTACAGAGACCCTTGTGCTACTAGGGCTTGAAGATGAAATTGTTGGTATAACCCCATGGTGTAGAATGTATTTAAATAATCCTGATAAAGAGATTGTTGGTACATATCTAAATATATCATTTGATAAGCTTGAGAAGATAAATCCAGACATAGTATTTCTACAGTCTAGAGTTCATGACAAGATATTTGAGGTTGTTAAAAGCAGGGGGTTTAATGCATATCTTATACCACTTCCAACAAATATATACTCTATTATAGCACATATAGTTGTTGATGTTGGTTCTATTGTTAGTAGATATTATGAGGCTAGAGAGCTTGGAGAAAGACTTCTATATAGGGTATTAAAGATGTTAGAGAGGTCTAGGAATTTGAAGAGGGTTAGAGTCTATATAGAGTATCTATGGCCAGATAAAACATATTCAACAACAGGGTCTTTAACATATATAGATGATGGGGTTAGGGTTGCAGGTGGAGAAAACATATTTAGAGATATACCAAAAGAATTCTTCTACCCAATAGATAAAGATATCGTTGAGAGAAACCCAGATGTTGTTTTAGTTAATATAGAGCCTCCTTGGACAGGGATAACAATAGAGAGATACAAAAGTATTAGAGAGAGCCTTAACTTTACAAAAGCATTTAAAGAGAATAGAATTTTGCTTGTAGAGGAATCTAGACATGTAAATTTAGCGCATTTTGGTCCATCGTTTATAGACACAGTTGAGTGGTTGCAGAAGCATTTAAATGAAATATCTATGGATTTGTAAAAAGGTTCTTTATAGAATAAGCTTTTAAGCGTTGCTAAGAATATGTGGCTAGGGTAGCCATATGGAGTTAAAATACATTGTGGCTATAGCTATAACATTGGTAATAGGTATAGCTATAGGGTATATACCAAGTGCGGTAGCGCCAAAGCCAATAGAAACAGTAACACAGGTAATCACAACAACATATACATCACCAACTATGGTAACTGTAACAACTACTATAACAACTGTAAAAGAGGTTATGCAGACAATAATAGCAACTGTTACAACGCCATATACAGTGGCTAGAGAGGTGAAGATAACAGTTACATCTATTCAGCCAACAACTATAGCTGTTTCATGGCCTAGAAAAATAGTTGATGCATTAGGTAGGGAAATAGTATTTGATGTTTCGCCAAATAGAGTAGTGTCAACTATACCAAGTATTACGGAAAACATATTTGCTCTTGGGCTAGGCAACAAGGTCGTTGGCGTAGATAAATACTCTAACCATCCACAAGAAGTGGTTCAGCTGATTAGCGAAGGTAAGATAGCTGTTGTTGGTGGTCCATGGACACTAGATATAGAGAAGATAGCTGCGTTGAAACCAGATGTTGTGTTTATGTGTAGAGGTGTTAAGCCTCATGAGACAAGATTTGCGCCAAAACTTGAAGAGCTAGGTATAAAGACGTTTTTCTTAACATGTAATGCTATTAGAAATCAATACGATATATATACAGATCTTAGGTTAATAGCACAGATATTCGATGTAGAGCAAAGAGCTGAGGATGTTATTAGGGATATACAGGTAAAGATAGAGGATATAGCAAATAAGATAGCTAGTGTTGAAAAGCCAAAGGTTTTACAACTTATAGGGCCACCTTCATGGGGTCTCTATAGTGCAGGTGGAGATACATTTATACACTGGTTAATAGAGGTTGTAGGAGGCTTTAACATAGCGTCTAGCTATAGTGGATGGCCTCAACTAAGCTATGAATATATAATCTCTAAAGACCCTGACATAATAATTATAACAGCCCATGGGATTGATCCAAAAGCAGTATATGAGGAAATATCTACAACACCACTTGCAAATACATCTGCATGGAAAAACAAAAAAGTTTATCTATTAACAGGAGATGCAAATGATGTTTTAAGCAGACCTAGTGTAAGAGTTGTAGAAGCACTTGAAATACTTGCCCATATAATACATCCAGAGATATTTGGAGAGATACAGAGATCTGACGTCATTAAAATCACAGATGTAGAGCTGATTTCAGTACCTGTTATAATAAATCCATGGAAGCCTATATACTAGGTTTTAGCTATGGCTATAGAAATCTATAGAAAGAAAACAAAAAGTTTTTTAATATATATATCAATACTTATATTATTAACTATATCTCTATTCATAGCATCTCTCTCAATAGGCTCTTCAATGCTTGACCCAAGAGATGTTTTTAAATACTTTTTTCTATCCTCTTTGTTTAAAGTAGATGAGAGAATAGCTGTAATCTCTATGCTGAGACTATCTAGAACAATAGCAGCGATATTCTGTGGAGTAGCACTTGCATTAGCAGGCATTATTATGCAGACAGTTACAAGAAATCCTCTTGCAGATCCATATATATTAGGGCTTTCATCAACAGCATTAACAGCTGTTTCACTATCTATAATAATATCCCCTTCTCTTATGGTCTATAGACAAAACATTATATTAGTGGCATTTATAGGTGCTATTCTAGGTTATCTAGCAACTCTATCTATAGCTAAGCTAGCTGGTGGTGGAGGTCTAGCACTTATCTTAGCAGGTATAGCTATATCATCTCTATTTTCAGGTTTATCCCACATACTTCTCTATATAGTTCAAAACATAGTTAAAACACCATATGTCTATCTATTGATGGGATCTACACAAACAGTTTTGCTAAAAGATCTAAATTTTATGATATACCCAGTAATAGCTTTAGCTATAGCTTCAACAGCTATGTTTAAACCTCTTAATGCGCATCTATATGGAGATGAATATTTAAAACAGCTAGGCTTCAATCCAAAAACAATAGCTATAGTAGCAAGCACTATAGCAGCACTTGCAACTGCTATAACAATAGCATTTATCGGTATAGTTGGGTTTATAGGTCTCGCAGCACCACATATAGCTAGATTTCTTGTTGGTTCAGACCATAGATTCTCTATACCAACAACAGTTTTTATAGGTGCTATACTAACAACATTATCTGATATAGCTGTTAGAGCTATATCTATTTCAGCAACAGGTGTTGGGGAGCTTCCACTAGGTGTTGTAACAGCTGTTATCGGTGCCCCTTTTCTTGCATATCTAGTTGTTAAAAAGGTGAGAGGATGAAGATTATTGTCGATGGTGTCGATGTTTGGTATAACTCTACACAGGCGTTGAAAAACATCTCATTTGAGATACTATCTAATGAGACAACCTTTGTTATAGGGCCTAACGGTGCTGGGAAATCAACGCTTTTAAAAACTATTGCCTCTATCGTAAATCCTGTAAAAGGTGCTGTTTATATAGATGGGAAAAACATTGCAAAGCTTTCACCAAGGGACATAGGGAAGATAATATCTTATGTAGATCCATATATATCTAGATCGATACCATCGACAGTTTTAGAGTTTCTTCTAACTGCTAGATATCCTCATCAAAAAATATTTAGCTTTTCTATACCTAGCCAAGACCTTGAAATCATCGATAAAATCGCTAGGCAGCTAGATATAGAGCATTTCCTTGAAAGAAGACTGGATCGTCTTAGCAGTGGTGAGCTTCAGAGGGTTTTAATTGCTAGAGCTCTTATACAAAAACCAAAGGTTCTTCTACTAGATGAGCCATCAGCATTTCTAGACATTAGATATAGACTAGAAGTCTTAGAACACATCAAAACAATAACTAAGGAAAGCAACATAGTCTGTATTGTTGCTATACATGATCTATATCTAGCTTCTCTATATGCAGATAAAGTTATATTGATGTACAATGGCGAAATAGTTGCGGTCGGAGACCCTGATACCGTTTTTAGGAAAGAGCTTTTAGAGGAGGTATATAAGGTGAAAGTATCTATAGCAAAGGTAGATGGAAGAGATATTGTTATACCTATGAAGCCTTTATAGCTATGGGTTTGTATATGGAAGGAAAACTCTCTGTGTATTGTAGAGGCTTTGAGTATCTAGTTCAAAAAGCTTTGGAAAACGCTATTATTAATAGAAGATGTAACTGTATAGCTCTTAGTGGAGGCATTGATACAACACTTATAGCTTTTTTAGCAAAGAAACATGGAATTGATTTAACTGGATACTCTGTGTACTTCATAGATGGTATCCCAAGAGATCTGATATATATCAACTACGTCTCTAAAATCCTCAATATACCTGTAAAATACATCCCGATGTCTTTAGACTATATAAAGAGTGTTCTTAGTGATGTATATAGATGCGTCTCTGGAAATACATATCATGAGCTATGCATCGAGCTTAGAAATGATGTTGTGTTCTACACTGTTTTGAGAAATGCTTTAGAAGATGGATGTAGATGTATATATACAGGGTCTGGAGGAGATGAGTTATTTGCTGGATACAGCTTTATGGTATGGCTTTTAGAAAGAGATCTAGAAAGCTATGTAGAGAAATATTCTCTATATGGGAGATATCCAGAGCTGATTATTGGAAGATGTATTGGTATAGATGTTGTAGCACCTTATCTATCAAAAGAAGTTATAGAAACGGTATTGAATATCCCTGGAAAATGTCTAAGAGGAGACTCTATGGAGGGTAAGAAAATACTTAGAGATATCTTAAAGAGTGTTGGGCTAGACAAGGTTGCTGAAAGAATGAAGACACCTGCTGAAGCAGGTGCTGGTACAGATTCTATATGTATAACTCCATAGTGATGTAATATGAGAATAGCATTGGTTTCAGGAGGCAAAGACTCGTTTTATGCTGTTATGAAGGTAGGATACATAGATATAGGTGTTATGCTTGTATATGAATTTCCAAGACCAAGTCCTCATTTAATAAACATTGGAAAGTCTATAGAATCTCTATTAAATGCAAATATACCTGTAGCTGTAAAAAGTGTTAGGAAAGGCGTTGAAAAAATAGAGACAATAGATATGTTAAGAAGGTTAAGTGCTACAGAGGTTGTGGCTGGTGATGTATATATAGATGAGCATTTAAAGTATATGGAGGAGGTAGCAAAGGAGGTTGGAGCTACACTTATAGAGCCTCTATGGGGTGAAGATCCTGAAGATCTAGTATATAAAGAAATTGAAGATGGTGTAGAGCCGCTTTTAATTGGAACTTCTAACAACATCTCTAATTGGATAGGTGTAGAGCTGAATATAGATAACATAAATAGTTTTATTGACCAATGTAAAAAGAGTGGTATAGATCCACTAGGAGAGAAGGGGGAGTACCATACATTAGTTGTCAACAGCCCTATGCATATTAAGAAAACTAGATATAGGAAAATAGATATAGTTGAATATGACGACTATAGAATTCTAATAGTTGTTTAGCAAAGTTAATAGATTACATAGTTTAGAGCTATTGATACCTAAAGAGCTGAAGAAGCAAGCAAAAACATTTATATATCGATTTAGTGACAAAGTCTTTAGCTTTATCTATGGTTTAAGTGGCTGTATATATATGGAGGGTTTAAAGGGCTATAACCCATTTAAGCTTGGGGAAAGTATAGCAAAAGCTGTTTCTAGAGAAATTAGTGGTGTTGAGGAGAGGAAATATTATAGGTTTAGAGGTGGTAGATGGTATGGAGGGATAGCTACAGGAGATGTTGTTGGATGTAGCCTTAGATGTAAATTTTGCTGGAGTTGGAGATATAGCCATATAGTTGATAAAGGGTTTTTCTACAGTCCTCAGAAAGTTTTTGAATATCTCATCGACATAGCTTCATCGAAGAGATATAGATATGTTAGATTAAGTGGTGGAGAGCCAACACTTTCTTGGAGTCATTTAATAGAACTTCTAAAGTTGTTTAACGAAACTAAGTATCTATTTATACTTGAGACAAACGGTCTTTTGATAGGTAGTGATGAGAGGTATGCCAAACAGCTTGCAAACTATAGAGTTGTTGTAAGGGTTTCATTTAAAGGTGCAACAGCAGAGGAGTTCTATATGCTTACAGGAGCAGATCCTATATACTTTGAATATCAGTTTAAAGCACTTGAAAACATGGTTAATAGTGGTATGAAGCCTGGTGAAGACTTCTATCCTGCTATAATGCTTAGCTTCTCAACAGATGAAAGTTATCTAGACTTTAAAAAGAGGCTCTCTAAGATACATCCCACACTAGCTACATCTATAGATGAGGAATATGTTATTCTCTATCCACATGTTATAGAGATTTTAAATAGATATGGATTAAAGCCTAGAATAGCATATAAACCAAATGGTATTCCCAGTTCCATGATATAAGGTAAATTGCAAAGGCTATTGCTAGAGATTTATATATGTACATATTTGTGGAAGAGCTTCTACAATTATAGTATCTATCTTTCCTAAAACACCATTTAGTCGAGTGTATATATTTAGTGTATTTGGATATACAAGCAATGTATATCTATCTCTTTCTATCTTTACCCTGGTTCCCTGATGATCGCCACTTTCATGTGTAGCAAGAACATTTAGATTCACGGTAAATGGCAGTTTAATAACAATTGTTGCAATAAGTGGTATAGGTTTTGAAAGCTCTACACCAAGCTTTCTAGATAGGTAGCTTAGAACTTCATTTACCTTCTTAGACTCTGTTAACCTAGAGGATATATCTATTTTAGATGGTGTTATTTGAATCCCTAGACCCTGTATCTTTGTGGTGATATACGATAGTCTACCAATGCTTCTCACTCTAGCTCCCAATGCTATAGAGGCTAATGAAACATCTATAGATCTATCTAAAGGCTTTGAAACCCATCTAATAAGAGCTCTTCGACCAGCTATTTTAATACTATTAAAAAGCTCTACAACAACTCTATAATTATCATCTTCTATCTCACCACCATATACAGCTCTATAGATATACTCAGCAATAACATCTTTATTTAAACCAGCATTTCTAAGACATCTAAAAATAGCTAATCCAGCTAACCCGGCTACATCATATACCCTAGACTCATCAACACTCATATAGCTAGAAAGCCTCTTCTCTAAAACATCTCTAAATATAGAAGCTCCATAACTGCTCCACAGCCTATTTAAAACAGACTCTATCTCCTCTAGAGAAGCCTCGCATAGCCTCTTCTTGAGATATGCAGTTAGAATCTCTACAATACCGGGCATAAGCTGGGATATAATTCTCTCAACAGCTTCTTCATCTACACAAAACCCTCTCTGACTAGGCTCATCTATAGAGCCTGCTTCATCAAGGGAATCGACAATAAAATCATCTGTAACTTCACCAGATTCTTCATCGACTACAAAACCCTCTCTAGACCTAATTCTTCTACCCATCTAAACCACACAAAATTTAACTCACTAAAGATACTACGATATAGAGAAATAATAAACACTCTGTTTATAGCTATGTATCGATATTTAAAGAAGAGATGTTGAGAGATAGTATTTAATTAGTTAATACTATTCATGTTGATAATATTTATATTTTTCTTTTTTCTCTAAGGCTTTAACTGGTGTTATATAGTGTCTAAAGAATTCTCTGATATGTGTAGAGATGAGTTTAAAGCTTATCATCTATATAGAGCGTTGTCTAGGTCTCGTTTAATAGGTAAGAGGTTTAGAGGTATACTAGCTAAGGCAGCTAATGATGAATGGAGGCACTTTAGCTTTTGGAATGGTTTAGTAGGGGGCTGTGGCTCTTCTATATCAAGGTTGGAAACGTATATGTATAGCTTTATACTTATCTTATTTGGTATAACATTTACTTTAAGATTTATAGAGTCTATGGAGAAAAAAGCTATTGATGTATATAGAAAGGCTTTAGAGCTAAGACCTGATTTAGCTAGTGAGATAAAGGCTATAGAGGAAGATGAAGAGAGGCATGAAAAAGAATTTCTAGAGAATATAGATGAGGATAGAGTTAGGTATCTCAGCTCTATAGCTCTTGGAGTGTCCGATGCGCTTGTTGAGTTAACAGGCATATACACAGGTTCTCTAGGAGTTTTTGCAAATACTTTATCAGCTGGTTTAACAGGTTTGTTAGCTGGTATAGCGGCATCTATTTCAATGGCTGTTGCAGCCTATACTCAAGCAAAGCATGAAAAATTTAAGAGCCCTGGGATCTCAGCTATGTATACTGGTATAGCATATATAGTCGTTACATTTCTTTTAGCATTGCCATACTTTGTATTGAATACAATGATAATAGCATTCATTGTAATGATAATTATAGCACTTTCAATCACTACATATATGTCTATGTACTCAGCTGTTTTAAGTGATAGAAAATTCTCAAGAGAATTCATAGAAACATCAACTCTTATACTTGGAGTATCACTTTTACTATACATATTAGGTAGAATTCTTGGCAGCGTTACTGGTATATCGATTAGATAAGCTTTTCCAATAAATAATTAATGTATTAAAAATATTAAAATCTAAACCCTTGTTTCAGCCTCCCATAAAAAGCTAACTACATCTCTATGTAGAGGAACTTCATGAGAGCCAAGTTTAGTGATTTTAAGAGCGGCAACAGCATTGACATACGCTATAGCCTTCTTTATATTGTAGTTTCTAAGCATACCTGCTATAAATCCTGCCGCAAATGCATCTCCTGCACCAGTTGTATCAACTACTTCTTTAACTAAGTATGCCGGTATCTCTTCCTCTAAATCCTCTGTCTTTACATATACACCCCTTTCACCTCTTTTCACAACAGCTATTTTAGCACCAGATTCTAGAACCTTTTTAGCACATACTCTATAATCTTACCCCCTGTCATATTTCTGTATCCATTTTCATTAGCAAGCACCACATCAACTCTTGAGATAATCTCTTTTAATTCATTCCATGGTCTTTGAGATAAAACTCTGCCTGGATCCCATGAAGTTTTCACATCATATTTTTTAGCTAGTTCAAGTGCTCTAAGAGTTGTATCTAGCCTTAGACTGGCTATATGCATCCATCTAGATCTACTTATAACATACTCGCTTAGATTATCAGGCTCTAATTCTTCTGCAGCGCCTTTGTATCCATACATCATTATATTTCCATTAGAATCTATAACTACTATTGTAAAACCTGTTTGGCTAAAGCTCACCCTCAACCCACTTATATCAACATTCTCTTTTAATAGATCTTCAACAATTATACGTCCAAAGCTATCATATCCTATCTTAGCAATTATAGCTGTAGAGAGACCAAGCCTCTTACCAGCTATTGCAACATTTATAGCTGAGCCACCTGAACCCCAAGACTGTTTAACGACATTGCTCTCCTCATCGGGGTGTGGAAATCTATCGACAACCATCCTTATATCTACAAGAGCATGGCCGATGGTTACAAGATCTATATTCTTCTCCAAATATATCACTCTACAAACTTAATAGCTTCTTCAGGAGAGAAACCGTCGTGGACAATAGCCTTAATTGCTTTAACAACTCCAGCTGGATTTCTATGTCTAAATACATTGCGCCCTACAACAACACCTCTTCCACCAGCCTTTATAACAGCCTCAACATCTTTTAAAAACATTAACAAGGAATTTCTTTGGGGACCACCACTCATAAGAATAGGAACCCCAGCAGAACCTTTACAACCTCTCTAAAGGATTCTTCAGAATCTGTATAATATGTTTTAATTAAATCAGCATCACTTTCAACAGTTGCTCTAACACCATATCTAACAACATCGACATCATAGATGTTCTTTATCTCAGGACCTCTAGGATATGATAGCTGTAGAATTGGATAGCCATATCTATCAGCAAGCTCTTTAATAGCAAACCATTGATTAAGCATCTGATCCTCGTATTGGCTACCCCAGTAAATAGTTGCAGCAACGGCATCGGTTCCTAGTGCGATAGCTTCATCAAATAAACCAAATATACTTTGTAGATATCTCTTAGATTCTGGTCTTAAAGATGTTCTACTAGTAAGTTTAACTATAATAGATGTTCTGCCACTCCATAAGTTGTGGGTTAGATAGCCATAGCTGGAAGCATCATAATCGCATCTACATTAGCTGAAACAACCTTAGCTATTATGGTTCTTGGATCTATATGCTCTTCTGGAAAATCAGATGGTCCATGCTCAACTCCGTGGTCAAAAGCAAAAATAACTGCTTTGCCATTTCTTAAAAATCTATTTATTCTTATATTCTTACCAACAATAGAGTAGACCGAAATATATACACCCACTAGAAACCTGGTTGCTAAGCTAGTTAATCTACTTTATTCGCAACACTGTTATAGTATCTACATTAATTTATAAACCATTAATCTATATAATCTTTTACGATTCTAGATAAGGTAAAAAGTTAAATGTTTTGTGTTGTTGGTTAGTGTATTGAAACTTTTGGCTAGCTGTCTATATTAATTTACCATATTTGTATATAGAGTCTTAGAGTTGGTTTCTATGTATGAAATTGGTGTTGTTGCATCTAATGCTCGTATATCTCTTGCACCTATTCTCATCTATAAGAATGCCGAGTCTCTTGTTAGAGAAGAAGCCTTAGCTATAATAAGAGATGCTAAATATGGGAAAATCTATTTAGGTGTTTTGAGATGGCTCAGCAAATACGACCCTCTTCTAACACATACACAAAGAGCAGCTATTATAGAGAGGCCAGAGCTTGCTGAGGAAAGTATTGATCTACCTTTTGAAGCATCCTATGTGAGAATCCTAGGTGAGGTAGTTGATGGAAGGTTGAGGCCCCCTTCTTCACCACCTACACCTAGATCAAAGACATATCTAGTTGAGTCTCCAAAGGATATACAGCTTGATCTTGGGCAGGGCCTTGAAATAGGTATCCATAAATACAGTGGTTTATCGATTCCCTTTAATCCAGAGTCGTTGAAATACCATGTCGCAGTTGTTGGAACTACTGGAACAGGTAAGTCGAGACTTGTTAAAGCTATAATAGATGAGGTTTTAGCTAAAACGAATTGGAGGGTTATAGTATTTGATCATACAGGTATGGATTATGTGAAATATTATAGCAGTATAGTTAATGCTGAAGAGATAGCTATTGATATAGATACAGTTGCACAGGGGCTTGCCAATGTTATAATCTCTATGAGAGAGCATATAGAGAACTATATACCTATTGCTTTACTATACTATGCTATATGTATGGATAGAAAAGAAGATTCTAAGCTATGTATAAAGCCAAATGAAAACAATATATTTAGCTTGCTAAAAACAATTGATATTAATTCTAATAAAATTGAAGAGCTTATATTAAAGATGTCTAGAAATGGTCTATGGAATATAGATGGTATTGCATCCACAGTTTATAGAGTTGCAGAAGCTCTTGGTGCTAGAAGACCCACGCCAGAGAAGCTTGATCTATATATTAGAATATATGGAAGAGCTAATATAGATAGATTAAATAGGGCAAGATATGGGATAGGCGATGTTCTAGACATGGTTCATAGAAACAGAATTGTGGTTATAGATCTAAGTATTGTTGAAACAGAGGTTAGAAGAGTTATTGTAAAAGGTGTGTTGTCGAAGATATGGGAAATAGTTGAAGAAGCTAGAAAACCACAAAACATTTTAATTGTTATAGATGAAGCCCATAACTATGCATGTGATAAGGGTTGCTACCCATCTAATATACTAATTGAGAAAACGCTTAGAGAGGGTAGAAAATGGGGTATAGGCACAATATTAGCAAGTCAAAGAGTTATAGATTTTTCACCAGATGTTAGAAACAATATAAATACAGTATTCTTTAGCAAGCTTCAAACACCATATGATTTTCAGCAGCTGCAAAACTTTATAGATTTAGCTGGGATAGGATCTGAAACGCTATCGCTTTTAGAAACAAGAGAGTTTTTCTTTGCTGGTCTTGGAAACCCATTGAAATACCCTATGCTTATACAGGTGAAGATTGTTGAATAGTGAAAGTGAGTTGTTTGAAGAAGTTGTAGGTGTTTCGCCAGAAATTGTTGATAAGGTTCTTGACAAAGCTATTGAAAAGATCTATAAAGAGGTTTCTAGGGTTATTGAGATAGAGGAGAAAGTTAGAAAAGCGGTTGAATCTAGAAGAGATGTATTTAAGATAAGGCATATGGATAGCTATATCGATCTCTGCTATTATGCCATTGACTCTAGCTTTACAGCACCTGCTATAGAGCTTACAAGCGGCTATCTCAGCATAGCTGTTACTAGCTATATAAGCTATGGCAAGACATGTGGAAGGAATGATGTAGACTCTAAAGCATATATAGACTTTAGCTTTGTAGAAGACTTGGCAAATCTATATGCTAAATACTATGAACGTAAAACTGCATTAGAGCTTTTAAAGGCTAAGAATAGAGGTGAAATTAACTTCGATGTTCTTTTATTTGATGGTGAGGTAATTCCAAGAATACTTCCAAGCTGGAGAACAAAAGAAAACAAAAAGAGTAAGCTCTATAGAACTATTGTGGAATTGACAGAGGATATAATGGGGCTTGCAGATAAAACAGATACAGCTATTGTAGGTGTTTTAAAAAGAAGCTACTCAAGAGATATAGTAAATATATTGGGGTTTAAAGAACTTAAGATGAGTGATAGAGCTGTTCTAAGCCTTGTTCTAAAACCAGGTGAATACATTGTATTTGGATCATATGTAGATCTAAGAGAAGAGCTTCTAAAACTTAAAAATAGAGGAGAGGTGGATGAGGAATGGTTAAAAGCTAGAATGCCATGGTATGAAGGAATAATCCAGAGCATGGCGGGACACACAGTAAAACTAGCCTTCTATAGAGCTGAGAAAACAGTTTATCCAACAGCAACAAAGATAGAATATATCACAAGCAACTCACTAGATGAAGACACACTTATATCAAGCATTATGAAGATAAGCATAGGAACAGGAATACCTACACCAATAGACTATGTAGATGCCTTGTCAGAAATCCCAGACAACCTAAAACATACAATATATCAGAAAATTCTAGCAGAGCTAGCCAAGAAATTAACCAGCAACATAGACAAAGCAACACTATTTCTATCGCTTATGAACCCAGAAAAAATAAGGATTATAGGATACAGATAAAAAGCATTACATTAGCATTAAAGCTAGACAATCTGTAAAGCAACTCTATAGTATTGGAGCATCTATAATTAAATCATGATATTCAAATAATATCGCTCAGAAAAACAATAATTTTAGCAAATCTAAATGTAAATATATGAATACTTATTGAATAGGATACAAGGTGTTGCAAGGTATATAGATAGCATTGTTTTAAAGAATTCGAAGAGGCTATATTCAAAGCAAAACAAATTCTAGAAGTTGGTTGCATTTCAATTAATATTTACTAAGATTTAAGAAAAACACTATGTATTATAAAAGTATTTCAAATCATTGTATTAGCTGTATTATATTTATCTATAGATATAGGTTTTGTAGATGTTAAGATATTGTTATCAGCTAGATGTTTTCTTTATTTTTAGAAGATATTTATATACAGATTCAGCAGCTATAGCACCTTCTGCTGCAGCTGTTACTATTTGTTCAAATCTATATTTATGTTTTCCACCAGCTACATCTCCACATGCATATATCCCAGGTAGGTTTGTACTCATATCTGGATTTACAGCTATGTAGCCTTTTTCATCGAGTTCTAATCCTATTGACTTTAGGAATTCTTTTGGTGGTTCAGAGCCTATCTCTATGAAGATGCCATCTACATCTAGAGTTCTTTCCTCATTTGTCTCAATATTCTTTACCTTTATCTTAGATACTTTTTTATCACCAATGATTTCAGTAACTATGGTTTTTGTAATTATTTCTATTCTTGGATTTTTCTTTGCTTTTTCTACATAGTATGGAAATGCTTTGAAACTTTCTCTTCTATGGATTAAATAAACCTTTTTAGCTATTGTCGATAGGTAGAGAGCACTTGAAAGTGCTGAGTCTCCACCACCAACAACAGCAACAACCTTATCTTTAAAGAAGGTGCCATCACATACAGCACAATAAGACACACCCCTACCAATGAATCTATCTTCACCAGGAACATTAAGCCTTCTCTTAACAGATCCTATAGCAAGAATCACTGCATAGCTACATAGCCTCCTACCATTCTCTGTCTCAATACACCACAACTCGCCATCTCTATTAATAGACTTTACATAGTCTCCAGCAATTATAGAAACATTATATTTCCTAACATGATTTTCAAACATCTCTGTAAGCTTAGCTCCTGAAACCTCAGGTAAACCAGGATAGTCATCAACTATGGGAGCTATAGCCATTTGACCACCAATATCTCTACTAACCACAACAACATCGACATTAAATCTAGCTAGATATAAAGCAGCTGTTAAACCTGCTGGTCCAGCTCCAACAACTATACAGTCATGTATCTTTTTAGATTTTTGCAACGCAAGTCTAAATTTACTCATATCAAACAACCATTTATCTTACATTTTATCTTTAAAAAATAAAATAACTTTCACCAGAATTATAAATATATATAATATAAAAATTTGAACTGTTAGTATTCTTCTTCTCCAACACATTTAACAATAGTAAAATCGTTATATCTACCTGTGTATATATGTTCTAGTGTTTCTATATGGTCTATTCTATAAACTCTATTTACCGTAATTCTATTTTTGAATTCATTTATTATATCTACGTCACCTTCAATATATATCTTTACACAATCCCTACCAGAAACATTTTCTACATAACCTTTTAAGTTCAATGCTTTAGCTACTCTCCACACATATCTTCTAAAACCAACACCTTTAACCTCTCCACAT
This sequence comes from uncultured Ignisphaera sp., assembly GCA_964447975.1. Classification (GTDB taxonomy): domain Archaea; phylum Thermoproteota; class Thermoprotei_A; order Sulfolobales; family Ignisphaeraceae; genus Ignisphaera. The sequence goes on from CAYUUS010000031.1 coordinate 16,856, forward strand.
AAAATAATTGATAATGCCTTATTTTCAAAATGTAGAGTCATGTTTTGAGCCATATATCTATCACACTAACCTAAACTGTGACAAGACTTTTTGATCAGCAACATACTCCTTAAGCTCTTTTGGCACTACGACTTCAGGTTCACCTTTCCCAATAACTTCACCCATAACTATAGGCTCTAAGCCTCTTGACCTAAGCTCTTTAACTAGATCATCTACAATATTGCTTGGTGTAATCATTATAAAAGGTCCATTTGTACCACTTGTGCTATTGGGAATGATATAGAGCTTTGTTGCTATTCTTGATATTTCTGGAAATAGAAGTGGTATTTTATAAAGTTTTATCTTAGTGTTTGTTCTCTCCGCTAACTCTCTAACAACAAATATTCCTGGACCTGTAACATCTGTTGTTACAGCTATATGCTCATCTTCTCTAAACTGCTCAGAAAACTCTGGGAGATATCTATATATAGCAATCGCTGCTTCGATATTTGGCTTAGAGATTAATTCTATTGCTTTGTTCTTCGCCCTTTCTACTTCCTCAAATGAAATACCATAGCTTTCTAAATCTTTAACCAAACTTTCATCAATTATGGAAGATAAATAGAGGTTTATAGGGGCAAGCTCACCCATAGGTCTTGATATAATAAGTTTCATACCTGGAACAACCCTATCTTCAAATATTGGTGGCATTCTATCGCTATATCCAATAGCCGTTGCCCCCATTAAAAGTCTTCCCATTTTTGGCTGCTTTTCATAGACTATCTCTATATTGTATTGACTAGCAAATTGCTTAGCATTTCTCCAAAGCTTATCTAAAAGCTCTTCTGTTGGAGCATTTAAAACAGGTAACATTCTAAGCTTTTTATGTACACCTAAAACAAATATGTCGTTGAATGAGTTACTTATAGCACCACTTACTTGCTTTACATCACCAGGTTCTTGAGAAGGATCAATTATATGTATAGTATCATTATTTATTGCTGTAACCCCCTCTCCACTATTATATGGTATAAAGTCAAATAATATAAACTCATCTTCAGGAAATGGTGTTAGTATTGAATGCCCCTTACCAATAGTTATAGGAATTCCAGATCTTGTCAATCCTTTATATATCGGTGCTATTTTTTCTAAGAAACCTTCAGGTGAATCTGCATATCTTTGATATATTTGGACAACTGTTATAGCATACAAATCTCTTCCTCTAGATAGAGATTTTAAATCTTCTAATGACAAATCTTTATCATTACCCAAAGAAAATATCCTTCTATATATCTCATCAACACTGCCAGAAACAATCAATGCATCTTCTCTAGGAGCTATAGAGAGTTTTGATTCTTTAAGTTCTTCTCTAAGCATTCTTATAGCAGGATATACAACTCTTAAAAGATCAACCTTAACAGCACAGCCTGTAGCTAGTGCTAAGGGGTTTAACCCAAGCTTTTTATAATATTGTATCCTCTCAATAATCTCTTCAAACAACACCTTCACCTTTTAACAATAGTTATTCTCCAAACACCTCTATCTATATTCTCAACAGAAAGAACATCATGTCCATCCTCTTTAACAGCTCTAGGAACATTTTCACAAGATGGAGGATTATCAGTCAAAACCTCTAACACTTCACCAGTACTAAGCCTAGTTAAAGCTTTTCTTGTATAGATAACAGGGTAAGGGCATGTATATCCTCTTACATCAAGTATGTACCTTTTTTCTTCAACCTTTACAAATTTTGCCATGATAGATGCCCTTTTCTATATCTTTGTTATTGTTAAAATAAGTGAATGTACCTTTAAAAACTTTACTCCGGTAACAAAAAGCCTTTACACTATATTGTTTATCATACAAGCAATTCTTAAATAAATAACACTGTTATAGTTACTTATCAAGGTGTTTTGACATGTCAATGAAAATAAGGTTTAGAGACTTCATAAAACAGAAATATAGAAGAATATTTAGCAACGAGGGTTGGAATCCAATAGTAGCAGGAATATTAATAGGTTTGGTAAATATAGTGTCATATATATGGGTTAAAAAAGCATTTACAGTATATACAGGGTTTCTAAACTGGGGCCAACATATATATAGCTTAATTGGATTAAAGAATGTTGTTAAAGCACCAAAGCTTATACCTTTGCTTGAACCTACAAGTGTTGGTGATATTGGTGCAATAATAGGGGCTATGTTAGCCGCATCACTTTCTAATGAATTTGCTTTTAGAAGAATTAATAGTAGAATAGAGGTTTTTGAAAGTATAGCTGGGGGTATTTTAATGGCTTTAGGAGCTTCGCTAGCTTTTGGATGTAATTGGGGTGGATTCCTATCAGCTATAACATCGTGGAGTTTACATGGCTTTGCATTTTTAATAGGGGCTTTTGCTGGAGGTTATATAGGGCTTAGATATGTTAATTGGAAAGCTGAAAAGCTAGTATCATTAGAGTTACTAGAGCTTGGCTCATCTATAACAACTGTTAAAAAGGGTTATAAGGGAAGTGTAAAACTCTATACATCACTAGCTCTAGCTATACTAGCTCTATTAATTATCTACTATGCAATTATAGGCAATCCAATGATTGGAGGACTATTTGTAGGCATTGCTATAGGGATAGTTCTTCAAAGGGCTAGATTCTGCTTTGCAACAGCATTTAGAGACCTATTTAATGGCCCTGAAAATGCTAGAGCACTAGATATACATAAAGGTATAGCTATAGCAATATTAACAGGTTCTATAGGTGTATTTGCATTAAAGTATATGGGTATGGTTGGAGAAAGTATAGGTGTAGCTCCAGTATATATAACAAATGTTATAGGAGGTCTAATATTTACATTTGGAGCTATCTTAGCAGGTGGATGTGCATCAGGACTATTATGGCGTACTGGTGAAGGACATGCAAAGGCGTGGATAGCATTACTATCAACAGTTTTAACTTACCCAATATTCAACAATATAATACAACCACATTTAAGTGGCTACCCAAAAATATTTATACCACATTCAATTGGATGGATACAGGCATTTATATCCATGTTCATATTTGTAATACTCTATATAGTATTTATATATTACCTAGAGTATAGATATAGAGCGAAGTAAAAATGATCATGAAGCTATAATAAGATAGTCTTATAAGAATAGAATTTTTTGAATCCGTTTATATATATAACAATTGTTGCTGTTCTATTAGTTTTAACATTTCTAATAACTTTCTTATATGGCTACACTCATTGCTTCTAATAATCTCTAGCATATTTTTAATCAATTCTAATATTGTTATATATACCCCATAACACTTACTAACAACACTGATATATTTAATAATTTTTGTATATTCTTCAATAAAGCTCTCTTCAAATTTTAAACACATCAAAATATTTGTATTCTAATGTTCTACCACTTAATTATTTACTAAATGAAATATTATATTTAGAGACTTTTCAATAGCTTCTAAAATTGTTTTAAAATTTTTAAATATATAAATGTCTCAAGAGTGATTATGGCTGATGATTGCATTACATATTTATTCTCTATTTCTCTTTAGTATTGAGATAACCATTGTGAACTATATCATCAATTTTAAAAATTGATTGAATTTGACTTCTTATACGAAAAAGTTTTAACTTTAGATCACCATCAATCATTTTTATCCCTAATACATGAAGTTAAGATGATTCTAGACTTTAAAAATGCTGTAAATGTTATTGAAAAAAGTATGATATTATGTTTAATTTTTAGATAACTTAAGGAGGTTTTCTATACTGTCTAAGCTTTTAATTAACTGTTCATGGATCATAGGACCTAGTCTATTCACTTCTATGTCTTCAAATTCTCTCAATAACTTTATATTATCACTTTCGTTTATTACCTCTTCAGCTATTCTAAAAAGTATGTTGTCCTCTTTATATATGTGATCTCTAAGCATTGTTATATAGCTTAAAGCATTGTTGATAAATTTAGCTTTAGCTTCAATATTTTTATCGAGACTTTCCAAAGACTCTATCATTGCTTTAATATATCCTCTACCTAATTGATGTTCATAAAGCATAACCTCTATAGGTCCTCCTTCCCTAGG
>CAYUUS010000032.1:0-12085 GCA_964447975.1 uncultured Ignisphaera sp.
TATTTACTAAGATACTTTACAAATTTATAACACTTAAATAACCTTGACAAACACATAGAACTGGCAATCCACGCAGTGCAAAAATCTGGAAACATCAGAATACTCAGATATTTGCAAAACACCTTTAACTCAGTAACAGCTTAGAGCAAAAGCCCTATCGCCAATGCGAATTACCTAATTATAAACAGTTTTAAAAGACATCAATAAACTTTTCTACCTCTGAAGGACCCTAGATGCAACAGGAAATTGGTTGGAAATGGGTATAAAATAAACACCCGATATGTAGGGTCTCTGTGATGATTTTTAAACACCTCTAAGCCTGATATTAGTTATATAAACCTACATGAGAGTTGCCTCTGTTCTTAAGTGAGGAGAAGATCGAGCTATATTGTAGTAGCTATTATTCTATGAGATTTTGTAGAGATTTATCAGCACATAGTCTCAATTTTCTTAACACAGTCTTCAACACAAATGTTGAAGGCTTCTCTATCTATTGACTTTTCAGCACAAAAATCTCTACAAAATCTATATGGATGTGTTTTAACATACTCATCGCATTCTATCTCCATATAAATCACAAAAATTTCTATAACAACAATGCTTTTATTTTGATATTGTCATAGAGATTATTTAGAAAATGTTTTAAGAGCTCTAAATAAAGGAAACTTTTATTGTTCTCTATGTAACGATAATTAAATTCATTTTATTTGTTTTCGAAATGTTTGTGATAATAAATTCATTTTATAGCAAAGCTAAGTATCTTTATCATGGTTAACGACAACAGAAATCTTTTGCCTTATCATAACTAGTAAAATATCCTAACTCTTCTAGAAGGGTATAGACATTAGATTTTATAAAGAAAAGAGTCTAACTTTGGATTTATGAGAATTTTTATCAAAAAGAAATTTTTTCTGCGCAGTAACAAATATATCCCCATATAGGGTCTTAAGCTGAATTGATTTTATTTCTATAGTTTGGGGAGGTGGCTGTCCATGCTCTTCCAGTTCTTTTGTACATTTTCGATGCTTTTTCTTTTAATTTCTCTATTTCTTTGTTTGAAATTATAGGTATTCCTTCTATTAATGCTGATAGAGCTATAGGATTTCCTTTATCTACCATGTTATTTAGCTCTGTATATGTATATATAAATATGTCTATGTTTTTTCTTCTAAACTCTGCTGATATGGTAAATCTATCTAAGATATTTATGTTGCAAACATCGCTAGATATTATTAGTAGGTCTATGTCGCTCCACTCCCCTCCTCCACTTCTAGCCCATGAACCAAAAACTATAGCAGCTTCTACTCTAATCCTCTTTCTAAGCTCCTCTAAAACACCCTCTATATGCTGAGTCCAAGAGCCTTCAACCGTTCTCTCACCCAATCAATTATCTTCTTAGAAGCATTAATAGCTCTCTCAGCTACAACTTCATCATAGTACATACCAGGGTAGCCTGACTCAAAAACATTTGGATATCTAGATGGTATATAGTGTCTATCAAGCTCTCTAGCATATATATAAAGCTCATTAGATATTTCCTCAAATTCTTTTAAATAATCTAGCAACTCAACTACACTATGACCCCAAGCACTTCTTCCATAGACATAGAGAAGAGCTTTAACAGCCTTCTCAGCAGCTTGTTGAGCCTGGAAACAACTCCACTCAAAATTCTCACTTCTAAAGCTATCCATAGAAGCCTTTAAATCTCTAAAAGCCTGCATCAACCACCTTTTAGCCTCTTCAAACCTCTCCAAAACAATACACCAAAATTCTTTGCCAACTAGAAGTGCTACAGTAATTAATATTCTTATAAATACACTTTTTAATAACTATCGCTAAACCCTAATAACATTCTCTCAATAAATCTACCAACATTATCTATGTTGATAGATTGTAATATTTAATAAAGTGTACTTACTAGCAACGCTATAACAGAAGTCTTTACCAAAATCAAAACATTTATATCTATATGCTATTTAACAATGAAAACAATTCCTTTAGATCTAGCAATACAGTTTATCTTTAGAATCTAAATATTCATGAACAATAGCAGCAATACAGTTTCTTCATAGTATAGAGCTTATTGAAGAGCTTTAGGCATCCGTATCAGCATTATATAACTCTATAGAAATTAATATAGAAAAATTTATTCTTTTGTTAATGTATTAAAATCTATGAAGCATCTCTATCGATTATCCCCATCTACCCTTTAACACATGGTTTTCAAGTTCTGCCTTTATTTTTTGCATTGTTTTAATGGCGAATTCCTTCTCTTCACTGACCTCCTCCCCGCCCTTAAGGGCGAGGGTTCTCTTTAGGGGGTTCATTGGTTCCCCACATCTATTTGGGTCTACATCTGTCATCTGCGGGGCAGTTGGGGTGGTCAGAGATCCCCCCATCTTAGATAAAGCTCTCTTTTCAATGTTCAGCACCGCTGTGGTGTCTCTATCAGCTTCAAAACCGCATCTCAGGCATTTCAGCCTCCTGTAGCTGTTTTCCTTCAGTCTGCTTCCACACCTTGGGCAGGTGCTCGACGTTCCTTTAGGTTCTACAACTACTACTGGTACTCCATGTTTCTCAGCTTGCCAATTTATCCAGAACTCTAGCTTCCTGTAGCTGAGGATTAATAGAGCTACTTTGTAGTTTCTTGGGAGCTTCCTCAGATTCTCTACAAGGTTGGTTAGATCCTCTCTAGCTACAGCATACTGATTTTGTTTAGCAAGCATTGCGATTCTATGTGAAATCTTCTTGATATAGTCCTCAACTATTTTCCTAGCCTTTCTGTAGAAGTACCTTATCCTCTCCCTAATGCCTCTCCTCCTAAGCCAAGCATTGTACCTCGTGGAAGAGTACTTCTTCTGCAGTTTCTCAGCTAGGTATCTGTAGTGGAGAGCTTTCTCAACAGCTGTTTCAAACCTATGCTCAAACCTCTTGTTTCCTACAACAATGTGTTTTTCATTAACATCTACAGCTAGAACACCTCTAGGTGTGTACTTGCTTGGCTTGGGAACACGCCTAGAGATGTAGAGGATAAATTTACCATCTCTGAATATAAGCCTAGCCTCCCTAGTATCATACTGATCATATCTTCTATCCCAGCCAATTATCCTCAGCCTAAACCCACCGAGAACCTCTACATATTCTCCCTTTACCCTGTAGCTTTGCCCATATGTCAGCCAGATCCTGTGACTCCTAGCTCTAGGTATTCTACCTCTATTTGGATTTCTCAACCATGACTTCGCTATTGCTAGTGCCTCTCTATAGCAGTCTATCGCTAATCTAGATGGCAAACCATGTTTCTCTTTAAGAGTGTTATATAACAATCTATGTACCTTGCTTAAGCTTAATGCTTTATTTTCAATAACTACCTTTATAGAGTGGTTCAGAGCATCTCTATACCTCTTCATAAGGTCTAGCAAAACTTGGTATGAACCAGGCTCAGGGCTGACCCTCATCTTAACGATCAGGGTCAGCATCCCCTCATCGCCTAGAGGCATAGCTACTCCACCTTGTGCTTCTCCACACTAACCTTCTTGCCACAGCTTGGACACGTAGCCAAAACTAAGTTGCCTTTATAGTCCCAGACATGTCCACATCTAGGGCATTTCAGCTTAACCAACACTATCACCACTGGTACCACTGACAGAACAGCTTATAAGCTTTTCCAATCATCCCCGCCCTAAAGGGCGAGGCTTTCGGTTGTAAAAATCCTTAAACATGGTGGATCTAAATTATCTTTAATGCCTTTTTCAGCTATTTCTAAAAGTCTTTGAAGAAGTGTATATGCTTCTATATGTAGATTATTTGATGGTCTAGATCTTATAATAAGCTTCTCCTCTTCATCACCTAGTTTCACAAACTTTTCCTTTGGAGCTCCACATTTAGGACATTTATCTGGTGCTTCAGGACCCTCATATATAAATCTACAAATAGTACATTTCCACATAACCAAATATATTCACCAAAATTGATTTCTTTATCTGCAATATAAAAACTTTGTTTATGAATTATAGCCCTTGCTCCATAAAGAATATGATTACAATATAAATAATGTAGATTAAACTACTGTAGACTCACTGCATTATATGCTCTATCTTATGATACATCAACTATTAATATATCTAATAATTAGTAGTAGTAAACTTAGGTGTTTTATAGTGGCTCGATATATTATTGTGAAATGTGGAAAATGTGGAAATTTTGTTGCGGTTAAGGAGAGTAGTAAGGGGTTTAAGTGTTTGTATTGTGGGACAAGGAATGTTATAGTTGATGATTTTGGTAGAAAAAGGGTTAAGGTATATGCTGTTGTTGATGGGAGGGAGGTGCCAAAGGTTTTAGCAGAGCTTAAGAGGTTTGAAAAGAGTTGAATATGGTTAAATCTGTTATTGGTTCTATAATTATTTTTATAGAGTTTGCAACGCTGTGTTTTTATTGTTGAGATATCGATATCTAGTATTTTAAGGTGTAGCAATTGGATCTCTCTGAAGAGCTTCAAAAGGTGTTATTTGGAGAAGTTTTAGATGGTTTACCATATTTTTGTTTAGAGAGATGGCAAAGCCTACATGAAAATATAGCTAGGGTTGTGCTTAGTGAAAGTGGTATACATCCACTTAAATTAATTGAATTGGAGGAATATGGTGTCGACATCAACAGCATTCTTTCTCTTGATATTGGATATGGATGGACTAGAGGATCTCCTGAGTTAAGGGAAAGGATATCTGAACTCTATAGAGAGGTTGTGAAGCCAGATAATATATTGGTCACTAATGGATCTGCTGAAGCCAACTTTATCACAGTACTTAGCGTTATTTCATCAAATGATGTTGTGCTTGTTGATGTACCTAACTATATGCAGATTCCAGGTCTTTTAGAATGGGTAAACGCTAAAGCTATATATCTATGGAGAGAACCACCAGATTGGAGATTCTCAATAGATAAAGCTATTGAATATATGAGAAGCTATAGACCTAAAGCAATATTTGTAAATGATCCTAATAACCCTACAGGTTCATATATGAAGAGAGAAGAGCTTAGAGAACTAGCTGAAGAAGCTGAGAAGATAGGAGCTATACTGATATTTGATGAAGTTTACTGGGGCTCTGAAAGAAATGAACCCAAAAACAGTATTGCAGAGGTAGCAAATAGTGAAGGCTTTATATCTGTATCAGGGCTTTCTAAGGTATATGGCCTTCCAGGGCTAAGAATAGGATGGATCGCTACAGGGCTATCTAGGTATGTAGATAGAATGTTAGGTTTAAAGGACTATACAACTATAGCACCATCAATACTAAGCGACTATATAGCTTCAAAAATCTTGACGAGAAGAAATATTGAGAGGTTGAGAGACAGAGCTAGAAAAATAGTTGAGAAGAATTTAGAAATTTTAATGGAAAAGCTCTATAAAAGAGATATAATAGAGGTAAATAAGCCTTCTGCAGGTGCATATATATGGGTAAAAGTTCCATGGACCAACAACACACTTTCACTATCATATACACTATATAGAAAATATAGCGCTTTAGTTATACCAGGTGAATGCTTTGAATACAGAGGTTATCTTAGAATAGGTATTGGTCAAAAACCAGATATATTTACCAATAATATTGAATATCTATTGAATTCACTTGAAGATATTAAGAAAAAATCGAATCATTGAATATAAAATCATTTCTACACTAACGATATCTATAAATTTTTAGTGTTTGTGGTTCTAAAGCTAGGTGTTTCAGCCCATTAACAGTATTTTTGAATACCTATAATTTTGTTAGCAACGCTTCGCCTCGGTATAGATCACTAGCTTCACCCACATCTCATTGATCCCTGTCGAGTCTAAAGCCATGGGACTCCTATCCAAGACTCTATCTTCACTGTATAATGGGTTGTTAGATCCTCAAGCATCTATTGTATTTAAACTTATTGGCAAAACCGATGCTGTGATGCCTCTTTAAAATGTGAAGAATGTTATTATATAGATATGGATAAAACACTATATTTTGTGTTTACATGGGTGTAATATATTATTAGCTTCTAGATATAATCATTTTAGATAGAAAGTTTGTGGTGTTTGATATGGAGTTTGAGATAGATATAGATAGAAATGAGGCTGAGAGTAGTATATGGGATATAATAGTTGTTGATAGGCTGTATATAGCTATTCTACAGATTCTATATAGAGGTAAAGCATTAGATGCTTCAAAAGCTCTCTCAACACCTGAAATATATAGAGCTATAAGAAGGGAAATTGATAAAGAAGCAAGATATAAACAGATTTGGAAAAGGCTATATAGGTTACTAAGCTATGGAGTTATAGAAAAGGTTGGAGAAAATCCAGTTAAATGGTATATAAAGAAGGAATACATAGATGAAATCTCTAAAGTGTTATCCACATCAAAAACAACCTAGATAGAGAAGAAGTTAAACTACAAAAAGTTTCTTTCTAGCTAACCATATATCATGACATTTGTTTAGAGCTCTTTAATGTCTTCATCTCATATAAAAATATTTAAATGCAAATCTATTGTTATAAAAACTTATATATAACTCTGATATATAGATTTAGTTAGGTGGGTAAGATATGCCAGGTGTTGAAGAGGCGTTTAATGCTCTATGGAGATCCTTTGTAAACATATTACCTGGTGTTATAGCTGCTATAATCTGGATAGTTATTGGAGTTATAATAGGTGTGGTTGTTGGTGACATTGTTACAAGAGTTCTTAGAAGATATGTTGAAGGACCTTTAAAAGCCACAGCTATAGGTAAAACATTTGCCTCTCTTGGAATTGAGTTCTCTGGTCTTATAGGAGGCTTGACAAAAGCATTTATAATATCTATTTCTCTTGTTGCTGCCATAAGTTATATACCTATTGGTGGAGTTGCAGGTGAGTTGATATATAGTGTTGTTGGATATCTACCTTATCTTATAGGAGGTATAGCTGTTATAACCCTTGGCCTTGTATTAGCGATATCTCTAGCTAGATATATAGGTTCAATTCTTAGTACAGGTTTTGGAGAACAATACAAATCTCTTGTAAGCTTTATTGAAAACATTATTCTAGTTGGTTTAGTAGCAATAATATTAACAATTGCATTTACCTTACTAAAGATACCCTCTATATTGATTTATCCATTGCTTGTCGGTGCAACAGCGATAGCATTAGGAGTTATAGTTGTTGTAGATGTATTTAAAACTATAGTATCTGCCCACCCAGATTTTGGAAGATTAGCACCATTTGTACAGTTCCTAGTAGTTGTAATATTTATAATAATAGGTCTCTCAGCTATATTTAGTCAATTTGCAGTTGTTGGAGATGTACTTAGAATGCTTTCAATAGGTATTGCTATAGCATTTGGAGTAGTGCTAATACCAATAGCTTTCTATTTAGTTAGAAAAGCATTAATTGAAGCAGGAAAGGAGAAATAACCAATATCTGTTTAATATTAAAAATACTTTTTATTATTCTAAGCTTTTATAAAGTTCATTACTGTTTACGATATTGGTACCTCAGTTACCCAATTTCTATATCTTTCAATTCTGCCTAGTACTATCTGTCTATACATATCAATAATCTTCTTTGTCATCTCACCTGGTTTTCCATCTCCAATAACTCTTCCATCTATCTCTATAACAGGTGTTATCTCAGCTGCTGTTCCTGTTAAAAATACCTCATCCGCTATATATAGCTCTACCCTCTTTATCCTTCTCTCTACAACTTCTATACCAAGAACCTCTTTTGCAAATCTAATAACAGTGTCTCTTGTGATTCCCTCAAGAATACCACTGTATATAGGTGGAGTTATCAATTCACCATCTCTCACAATAAATATATTTTCACCAGATCCCTCAGCTACATAGCCTTCAGCATCAAGTAATATAGCCTCGTCATAGCCATGGTCAGCAGCTTCAAGTGAAGATAAATGATACAGCAAATAGTTTGCTGTAGCTTTAGCCTCTATAGGGAATGAGTCTCCTGCAGGCTTTCTCCAAGAAGATATCATACATCTTATGCCTTCAGGTTTAAGATATTTACCAAACTCTACTGCAATAACAGCAACATTAACCGGGTTTCTAGCTCTTAAACCAAAACTGCCAAGACCTCTAAAAGCTATTGGTCTAATATAGATATCGCTTCTAAAGCCATTAAGACGAACAACATCTATAACAGCTTTAATTAAATGTTCAATGCTATATGGTATCTCCATATACACCATCTTTGCAGATCTAAACAATCTTTTAATATGATCTTCAAGTCTAAAGACCTTTATAACACCTTCATCATAGTATCCCCTAATACCCTCAAATACCCCTGTTCCATAGTGAAGACCATGGACAAAAACATGAACCTTGGCATTATCCCATTCAACAATAGATCCATCTAACCATACATATCTTGGCCATGTAAGTGGTATCCCAGGGTCTTTTGGCAACTTTTACACCTACAGGTTTTAGAGATACTCTATAGACAGAAAATATAAACTTTTTATTAGATATAAACAAATAAAAAATATATAAACATATATTTAAAGCTATATCAATTAAATAGCGGATTAATAATATATTAACAAAGAATTGATCTACAAAATAACATTATTTATAACATCTCTCAAAACTATCTACGTAGAATCGATATTGAATTAGCATTTAATATGTTGATTTATATAGCTTCACCATGGGCTAGGGTATTAATTTATAAACTTATGAATAAAATATTGAATTAGGTGAAGGTGTTGTCTGAAAATGATATACAGTTTGTAAAAAGCTATCTAGATAAAATTGAGGTTTTCAGAGATCATTTAATTAAATATAGCAGAGATGTTGTTAATCTATGTAGAAAGGTTATATATGTTTGTATCCGTGGTGGAGATGCATCTAAAATTGTTTTAGATCTTAAAAACAAGTTTATAGAGCTAAATAACATTGTTAAAAATGCTCCAGAACTCTACTACTCCAATCTACTGTATTCAATAGCTGCTGAATATGTTGAAGCCCTACAGCTTTATAGCATTATTAAAGAGTCAAGGTTTATATCACTAGAGGAGTTGATGGTTCATCCAGTTGCATATATACTCGGCTTAGTAGATGTTATTGGAGAGCTTAAGAGATACTCGCTTGAGCTTCTAAAAAGCAATAGAATTGATGAAAGCTTTAGATTTTTAGAGAAGGCTGAGCATCTATATGATATGTTAAGTACTTTAAACTATGCAGATGCTATACTACCTGGTTTTAGAAGAAAGCTAGATATATATAGAAAAGTGATAGATGATTGGAAAGAGCTTTTAATAGATCTAAAATCTAGAAAAGATTTTATAGATAGAGTTAAAGAGATAAAAACATAGAGATATCCTTTTTAATCCATTCGACTTTTCTCTACTCTAAAAAGCGATATTCTTTTTAGGGGTCAGAGCTTTAGCTTACCTATAACCTTTACCCTTATCTTTACAGCATTTCCTGGTAGATATGGCATTGCTATTTCCTCTACCTCAGCTACATCGAGTGTTGATGGATTTGCACCTGCTTCTACAGCTCTCTTTTTAGCTTCATCTACTACAATAGATATGGCTTTTTCCCTCGATACCGCTTCATATGAAAATGCCTTCTCTACAGAGGCTCCAATTAATGCTGTAGCTGCTCCAACAGCATTTGCATATTGTGCATATTCAGGTCTTATAACCTCCTTTGCACCTGCTAGTTTGCGTGGCCACATAGCTGAGCCTCCACCAACTAGTATAACTGTTTCAGGTTCTGGACTTGTCTTTACCTTATCTATAGAGTCTTCAAGCATCTTCACCATTCTTTCATAAGTCTTTTCAACTAGTTTAGGATCTATCTTTTGCCTAGCCAACTCAGGTTTACATCTAGGATCATCTATTGCCATAACCCCTTTAGCCAAAGCTATATCTGTTGCTGTAAGTATGTTTCCACCCCATGCAATACCATCTTCAACAAGTTTATAGCCAACACTTTCTGGACCTATTACAACATTTTCTCCATAGACCTTAATAATACTGCCTCCAGCTAAGCCAACAGCAACAACATCTGGAGATCTAATATTTGTTCTTACACCAGCTATCTCTATCTCTAAAGCCTCTCTAGGATAACCCTTCCTCAAAACACCTATGTTAGATGTTGTTCCACCTGTATCAACAACAATAGCATCTGATATTTTTGTAAGAACATATGCACCTCTAATACTGTTAGATATAGGTGCTACCACGGTAAATATGGGGTATCTAGCTATATACTCCTTTGCAGCTACAGTGCCATCGTTTTGAGCAAAAAACATCTTTGCATGACCTAGATCTAGATCTTGAAGAGCATTTTCAAGTGCTTTTATAGCTCTTTGCATAACCTTTAAAACAGCTGCATTAAGTATAGTAGCATTTTCTCTTTCAAGCAGACCTACAGAGCCTATCTCACACGACAAAACTATAGGTGTTTCAGGCATTATCTCCCTAGCCTTTTCTTGTACAAATAACTCATGTTCTGGATTCACAATTGAGAAAACAGATGTAACAGCTATAGCATCAACCCTCATTTCTTTAAATGCATTAAGAGCCTTAACAACACCCTCTCTATCTAACTCAACTATATGTTCACCTGTATATTCATGACCCCCTCTCAAAATAGTGTAGCCAGCTATAACAGCTTTTCTTAGATCATCAGGCCAGTCTATACCTGGGTCAACAGATCTTGTAGCAGGTGCTCCTATTCTAATTACACCAACTCTTCCAAGATTTCTACGCTGTACAATAGCATTTATTATATGTGTTGTTCCAAAAGATACAGCTGCAATTTCATCTCTATTAACTTTTGTCTTCTCGAGGATAAGCTTCATAGAGTTTATAATACCTGTTGTAACATCTGGTGTAGTGATTGTTTTTGCACCACCAATGAAGTTTCCATTATCGTCAACAATTACAGCATCTGTATGTGTACTTCCAACATCTACCCCAAGTATATATTTAGCCATGGTCTACACCCTTTTTATACGCATCTCTATAGGTATGTAGTCGACATCGTATCCAAAATATCTTGGCCCTACAGTTTTAATTCCTTCTTCAGATCTCCACTTCTCATCGCATGGAATACCTATAACAGTTACTCTAAGTCCATATCTAAGTCTTTCAGTTGTTATTGGTTTAGCGGTCTCGATATCGAGTATGGAAATTATATCTGGTGTTGTAGCTATGATCTCACCATCTTTTATAGCAACAAGATTCTCATTTTGAAATCTTATAACCATTTTAGAGTTTTTAAATTCGTCGAATCCTTCTATAGTTACCTCACCTCTAGCAAACCCCCCTAAATTGAATCTTGCTACATCAACTATTTTACCTCTGAATAGCATAAACCCCTTAACAATATCTAGAATAGCGTCGAATACATTAACCCCTCTCTTCTTAGCCTCTCTAATAGCTCTACCAAGTTCTAGTGCAAGTGTAGGTGTACCTCTAACCACACCTCTCCTATAGTCTCTACCACTCATTGCATATATAGCTATATATGCAGACCCTCCAAACTTTATAGTGATAGCCCTAGCTATTTTCTCAGCCCAGAAATTATCAATAGTATCAAGAACAACAGAGTTTCCCCTCTCATCAGAAAGAACCATAGGTGTAGCTTTAACACCAATTAAATGAAATGTAACCATTTGAAGCTCTGGAAAAGCTCTCCCCATGCCATCACCATTAAGTAGAGGTTTACCTGTATAAGCAGCAGCTACTATTGGAATCATAGAATTAACCCCACCAGCCTCTATCTGCGTTAAATAGCTTGCTTCTTTTCCATAATACTTCTCAATGCTACGCAAAACCCATATAACCTCATCACCACCCGGGATCTTCTCTATCAATACTGTTGGTGTCCCCATCATAGCAACAGGCACTATAAAGTCATTATCATCAACAACATCAGGTTCTATAAGCTCAACCTTTTTACCTTTTTCAATAGCTTGTATAGCCATTAACATACCTATATATGGATCTCCACCTCCACCAGCACCAAGTATCGCAGCTCCTAACGCCATATCTCTTACATCTTGAGTTGATAATATCATTGCTATCACACAACTGTTTAGAGTTAATAGCT
>CAYUUS010000032.1:12185-20703 GCA_964447975.1 uncultured Ignisphaera sp.
TGGTTTGCTGTAGAGACATGGCTATTTGCAATAACTGTAAATGTTATCTATCCTGGACATCCACTAACAACAATAGTTGCCTCTTCTATATGGGGAGGATTACTCATGATGACAACAGCATATATAGGCTATAAAGCCCTTGCTATACTAAGCTACATCACAGTTCCCTTCTGGTATACATTAATTGTAATAGGATTTGCAGCAGCTGTTGACTTGAATGGTGGATTTGATGCTCTGTGGAGAGTAGGTCCATCAGCTATAGCACCAATTGGTATTGGAATAACATATGTATTTGGTCTATATGCATCTGGATGTGTTATAACATCAGATGTCTCTAGATATGGTGTTAAGAAATGGTCAGGTAGTGTGGCATGGGCACTCCACGTCGCAATATTTATGACGGCTTTGCTATTTGCTGGGGCTGCTATGACGCTATTAACAGGTGCTCCAAATGTTATTGTGGCTATTGCTCAGATAGGTCTTGGTGTAGGAGCTTTACTACTAGCTATTCTTGGTCAATGGACAACAAACGATAACAATCTATGGAGTGCAGCATTAGCATGGATAAATGTAACCGGTAAATTCTCGAAGAAGGTATGGGTTTTGATAACAGGAATTATTGGAACAGCTATATCAGCTCTATGGGGAGGATTATGGGGTATGAGTCTAGATCCATTTATAACATTTGGTGTATTGCTTGGAAACTTTATACCGCCTGTTGGAGCTGTTCTAATAGCTGATTACTATATAGTTAGTAGATATCTTGTTAAAAGAGATTATAGATTTACACCTGGGTCTAAAATCAGTTTGTTAAACATTCCTGGAATCATATCAGTATTTATAGGTGGATTTGCAGGCTGGGCTGCAACAACATATGGATACCATCTACCTACAGGTGTTGGTGTAGCTGATTCGATAATACTATCATTTATACTGTATCTATTACTAGCAACAGTTATGCATAAACTTAATATAAAGTTTGAAGTTGGTGAATGGACTATAAGTGAAATAGGTATATAGGTGAATCGCATGTCAGGTACATTAAATATTAAAAGATTTGCGTTATCATCGCTTTACCTAATGCTTATATTTGGTATTATAACAATTCTTCTTGGTTATATGTCTGGCAACTATAGAGGACTGTATCTCTCTCTAACACTAGGATTAATAATCCTAGTAACAACAGTAGTATACATTCCATTGATACATAGACGTAGAGATAGCGATGTAAGAGGCATTGCTGTTCCATCGCTTCAAGCACTATGGATTGCAACATCTATGGCTTTAGGATATGTTGTTACTGCATATGCACCATACTTCAACATACCAATAGCTATAGCAACAACTCTATTTGTAATAGGATTCATAGTGTTGATCTATGGTGTTTATGCAATGCTAAAAATTAGCAAGGTAAGTGGAGTACCACTTGCAGTATAAATAAAATATATCATTTTGCTGCCATGTTAGATTAAATCAATATCTTTTTTATTTTCAACCATGCAATCTGTTTGATTGTTATCAAGATATATATCTAGTTTAACATTTTTCTCTTTATGTGAAGAGATATGTCTATATCAATAGATTTAGGTAGAGATGTTGTTGATGAAGCTATGGAGAAAGGTGCTAGAGATGTTGTTGTAAGGCTTCAGAAGAGGTTGTATGAGTTAGTAATGTTTGATAGTGGTATGCTTAGAAGCTATAATATTAGTAGGGGAGGTGGTATCGGTATAAAGGTTGTTGTTGATGGTTCTATAGGCTATAGCTATACATCGTCTCTAGATAGAGACAGCATATCTATAGCTATTGATAGAGCTATTTTAGCTGCAAAGTCTTTAAATAGATATGGTGTATCTAGGAAGCTATATGAGTATAGAGGTGTAAAGGGAAGCTATAGAGCTATAGCTAAGGTTAATCCTTTGGATGTAGAGCCTGAGAGAAAAATAGATCTTGTTAAGAAGCTAAATATAGAGTCTATAAAGAGAAGTGGAATTGTGTCTGCCGTTACTAGATATGGGTGTGAGATAGATAGAAGGGTTATAGTTTCATCATATGGCTCTGAAATTGATATAGAGGTTATAGCTGTTGGTGTTTCACATATGGCTGTTGCTAAAAGTGGAGAGGTTATGGAGAGGGTACAAGAGCAGAGATCGTTTATTGGAGGATTTGAATATATAGATTCTTTTGACTGGATAAAATTTGCTGAGGAAATTGATAACATGGCTATAAAAGCCTCTGAAGCTAAAACACCTTCGCCAGGGATCTATACAGCTGTTATAGATAATATGCTTATAGGGCTTCTACTCCATGAAGCATTTGGACATGCAGCTGAAGGAGATGGCGTAGTTGCCGAGGCTTCTGTACTTAGAGGTAGAGTTAATGAAAGAGTTGCAAACGACCTTGTAACAATTGTTGATGAAGGTGTTGTTGAAGGGGGCTATCCTGTTCCATACGATGATGAAGGTGTGGAAAAAAGCAAAACTATTGTTGTTGATAATGGTATACTTAAACACTTTCTCAATAGTAGATATACAGCAGTTGAATTGAAGCAGAATCCAACTGGAAATGCAAGAGCACAGGATGTAACATTTGATGCTATTGTTAGACAAACAAACTTCTATATGCTTCCAAGAGATGCGTCTATCGATGAGCTTTTTGAAAATGTTTCAAATGGTGTTTATCTACTTGGTAGAGGTGCTATGGGTGGTCAAGTAGATCCTTCTGTAGGTACATTTACATTTAGTGTAGGGCCTTCATATATAATAAGAGGTGGGGAGGCTTCAGAGCTTGTTAGGGGTACTATTGTTAGTGGAAACATTCTTGAGGTATTAAAAGATGTTGAATTAGTTGCAAAAGATGTTAAGATATATACATCTGTTTTTGGTGGATGTGGCAAAGGTGGTCAAATGGTTAGAGTAGGTATGGGTGGCCCCCATATAAAGGTTAAGAGAATTGTTGTTGGAGGTGTATAGAAGTGGATATAGCTGGAATTATTGAAAGGGGGCTGAGAAAAGCTGAGGTTTTAGGTGCATCAGAAGCTGAGATATTTATAGCTAGAGAAGTCTCTACATCTATAACTGGTACTGTTAAGGGTCTAGAGAATATAGAGAGTGGTGAATCTATAGCAGCTTCTCTTCGTATTGCAATTGGTAAAAAGATATCTATTCAGACATGTATATTATCTAGAGCGGAAGATATTGATAAGGTTGTTGAAGATGCTGTAAAAATTGCACGTGTTGCTCCAGAAGATAGAGACTGGGTTTCACTACCAAAATCTCTAGGTAAAACACCATTGTATTATATTGTTGATGATAGGATTAAGAAACATAACCTAGATATGTTCATAGACTTTGTTAAGAGAGGCCTTGAAAAATCTAATGAAATTGATAAAAGAGCCTATACAAGTGAAGCTAAAGCACAACTATCATATATCGTTAAAGCTATTGGAAACAGCAACTATAGCCCAATAGAATCTGAAAAAACAGTATTTAGCTATATAGTTGAGGTGAAAGCCATTGAGAATGGTGAGGAGTCTGGATACTATAACTATTATGTAGCGCCAACGCTAAATGAATTCAACCTTGATAAAGTGGTTGAAGATGCTGTAAAAATTGCTGTAAAGGGTCTCAGGGCTAAACCAGTTGAAACTGGAAACTACCAAGTGTTATTTACTCCAAGGATATTTGCATCTATATTATCAGCACTTATAGTACCTGCTGTAAGAGCTGACATGGTTATTAAAAACAGATCTCCGTTAAAAAATAAGCTATATAGTGAAATTCTATCAGAAAAGCTAACAATTATAGACGATGGTGCAGCACCTAACATGTTAAACTCATCTGAATTTGACGATGAGGGTGTTGCAACAATGAGGAAAACAGTATTTGATAGAGGTACCCTTGTTACATATCTCTATGATACATATACAGCTAACATAGATGGCAAAAGCTCTACAGGCAATGCTAGAAGAACAAGTTCTTTGGTATATCCAGATGCTACGAACATCATAGTGTTACCAGGAACAGAGTCTATAGATTCTATATCAAGAGACATTAAAAAAGGTATAGTTATATATAACACTATAGGTGAATGGTTATCAAACCCAGTAAATGGCTATCTCAATGCAACTATAACAAACGGGATATATATAGAGAATGGTGAGGAGAAACATGCTGTTAAGGGGATAGTGATATCTGGTAACATATATGAGATACTAAGTAGAAACCTTGCAACAATTTCAAAAGAATATGAGCATATAGGATCGATATTAGCACCATCAACATTAGTAGAAAAAATTTCAGTTGCAGGTAAGTAACCAATTTCTATTTCTATATAATTACAAGCTTTTAATAATATTATTATCTAGTCTTAGTCTTTTTATTTTTCAACTCTAAAAAGTAAAAACTGACTATGAGCCTTTAAATTTAATTTCTAATATTTTATTTATTAAGAGGGATCTGTTTGAGATCAAGAACACATAACATATTTAGCTTTGCAATATCTCTCTTAATATTGAGGACATGGCTTCACACAGCTTTTCTCTTAGCTGTATTTTCATCAATTTTTCTCTCTCTATCTATAAACTGGTTTATAGATCATGTAGCTGGCCATAAAGGATATAGAAGAGCGCCCTATACACATTCCCTTATAACCTCAATTCTTATATCTATACTAATCGCATTTCTCTATATATATATTCTGGAAACTCTTGGATTTACCCTACCAATACCACTTTTATATATAGCTTCAATAGCTATTGCCACATCGCATATGTTTTTAGATATTATGACAAAAGATGGTATTTATCCTCTGTGGCCATTTAGCAAAGCTAGGATATCTATTCTAGATGCTAGATATGATAATCCTGCATTGAATGCTTTTTTTGCAATAGTTTCACTAACCATGATAATATTCATCATATTTGATGCAATTAAGACATATCTATAGTAGAGCTCTATATGATTTTAGGCATGTATCTATCTATTATATATTTAGGATCCTCTCTCAGAATTTTCATAGCTTTTGGTAAATAGTTTAATATATCATCAGGTGTCACACCATCTTCACCAATATCATCTGCAGCTAAATCGCCTGCAAGACCATGGATCAATACACCCATTCTTAAAGCCTCTCCAAGATTTCTATAGCCAATACCATACATAGCTGCTATTGCACCTGTAAGAACATCACCACTACCAGCTTTAGCCATCCCAGGATTTCCAGTCATATTGATGTATATATATCCATCTGGATATGCAACTAGGCTGTGTGCCCCTTTTAAAACTATATAGCTATTCAGCTCCACAGCCACTTTTCTAAGTATATTAACTGGATCTATCTGAATATCCTTTAAATTGATGCCTGAGAGTCTAGAAAACTCAACTATGTGAGGAGTTATTATCGCAGGTATTTTTCTTCTTTTCAATATATCTATATCTTTAGAGATAGCTGTTATGCCATCGCCATCAACTATAACAGGTTTTTCAATAGCCTCAACAAGTTCTCTAATAAGCTGCTGTGTTTCTTCATTTAATGATGTTCCAGGGCCTAAAGCCACTATATCTATATCAAACTGCTCTATAACTTTTAAAATATAGCTGTAGCTATTCCTCGATATGCTTCCCTCTATAGTTTCTTCAAGAGGTATATATACAACTTCACTACATCGGGTAGCTATGTATGGAACTACAGATTTTGGTGCTGCTAATCTTGAGTATCCACCACCTGCTTTTAGAAATGAATATGATACATAGTATGGAGCTCCATAATAATATCTAGAACCTGCAACAGCAAGAAACTTTCCAAATGTACCTTTATGTCCCCATCTAACCCTTTCTGGCGGTGGTATAGGTGTATTAAGCTCTGCTTTTATTTCATCAGAGTTATAGAGCTGGGGGGGATATGATAGATGAGAAACATATAGTTTTCCACAATAGCTATACCCTGGATATAATATGTTTCCATATTTTGGCAAGCCAAATGTAACTGTGTAGCTGGATTTTATAGCAGCTCCATATACCCTACCATTATCACCACTAATACCAGATGGAATATCTACACTAACAACAGGCTTACCACAACTATTTATAGCATCTATAACATCTCTATGGATGCCCTTAACCTCATCCTTTAAACCTATACCTATAATCCCAGCAACAACAGCATCACACCAATTCAAAGCTTCAAAGAGTCTTGGCATATCATCTCTATCTCTAATAAAATCTATAGAGACTTTAAATCTTTGAATAATCTCATAGTTAATCCTTGTAAGCTCTGTAAATTTCGATGAATCCCCAACTATAAACACTTTAACAATGCCACCAGCAGAACATATTCTTCTAGCAGCAACAAGAGCATCGCCACCATTGTTACCAGTACCAGCAACAACTAAAATCCTCTTTCCATATACACCAATATTCTCTAAAACAACATTGTATATAGCTGTTCCAGCATCCTCCATAAGTAGTCTATGATCTACACCAAATATTTTAAAAGCATCTTCATCAATTTTTCTCATTTCACTAACGCTACACACTTTTAATCGGTATTGATACATTATAACCACCAATATCAGCTTCAACAATTAGAAAGTATCTAGACTATATTAAAGATAAAAAGATTTATTAATATCTATAGTATATGTATTTTTGGAGATAATATGTATGGTACCTAGAAATATAGTAGTGTTGATTGTTCTACTTGCTGTAATATCTATAGGTGTTGCTACAATTGTAAATGTATTTATAGCACCTTTATCAATAGAGAGAAAGCCTGAGGCTAATGTTAGCAAAGCTGAGAAAACAAATATAACTATAGTTTTAAAAGATGATATCGTATTACTTCCTTATCCAATGATAAGAAGAGATGTTTTATCAACTGAGGAATCAATTGCATATAGAAGAAGCATAAGAGATTATAAAGATGAACCTATATCAATAGAGCATTTATCTCAACTTCTATGGGCTACATATGGCATTTCCGAAACTAGGTGGGGATTGAAAACAACACCTAGTGCAGGTGCTACATACCCATTAGAGATATATGTTGTGGTTGGAGAGGGAAAGGTCTCTATACCGGATAGAGGCTATCTTAAGCCTGGTATATATAAATATCATCCATATACACATAGCTTGAGATTAGTAAGAGAAGGAGATTATATGGAGGAGCTATCAAAAGCTGCTGTAAACCAGAGATGGGTGAAAGAAGCCGCTATTAACATAGTTATATGTGCTGTTTATGAAAGAACTACAAAGGTGTATGGTGAGAGAGGCTATAGATATGTATATATGGAGGTTGGACATGCAGGGCAGAACATATATTTAGAGGCTACAGCATTAAACTTAGGTGCTGTAGTTATAGGGGCTTTCTATGACGACTGGGTTAAAGATATTATAAGAGCTGAAAAAGATGAAAATCCACTTTACATTGTATCGATAGGTATTCCTAGGGAAATATATAGGGTTTCTGAAGACGAAATAGCTAGATATATCGATAGCAAGAGAAGAGAAAGAGGATTAATCTAGTTAATTAAATTAAAAAATGTTTTTATCTAGGCTTTAGGTTTATAGAATGGATGAACGACTTTATCTTTTTGAGCAAGGATTTCATCTATCTTTGGCTCACCAGCCATTGCTCTCTTTAAAGCTAGCTTTGTCGCTTCATAGTTGTATTTAAACACTTTATCAGGATCCTTTGCAGCTGGATGAATAAACACACCACATATTATAACAACATCGTCAACTACATCTTTTGGTATAATACCTTCTGCAACAGCATCAGAAACAGCTTTCGCAACAGCATATTGTGCAGGTCCAAATATTAACTCAGCTTGCTCCATTTTCTTAATAGTTACCTTCGGAACTATAAGTGTAACAGGTTTTGCTAATAGATTGGGTGTAAGAACTGCAAATAGCTTTGTATGTCCATATGTTTGATGTGCTAATCCAAAGGCAAACCCTATACCTGCAGGGCCATCTTTATCACCAATTATTAGATCTATATGGGCAATCTCATTACCTTCACCAACCAAGGCTTCTCCAAATCTAATACCTATTTTCCCCACTTTTAACCACCATACTATACCTATCATAAAACCTATATATAAAGCTTTCAATATTAAATGAAATGACCTGTATTGTAACTAGCCATTATTATCAGCTGCCACTGAATATATCATTTAATCAAAACCGGAGTACATTCATCATCTATAAAGATAGCTTTATTAAGATCTAGTAAAAATGTTTTTTAGATGTAATGGATATCATATAAATATAAATCTAGAAGCGAATTTAAGTATAAATAATTAAGACTTTATAGTAGAAGCCATTGGGTATTTCGCTAAAGACCCTATAACCCTGTAAATGCTGTTAACATGTTTTTAGAGTGGTGTAGTAAAACTTTGTATTCCTTAATGTCAAGTAATATCTAAGGTATTATCCCAAGATTCATAAAAAGATGTTAAGCTAACAGAAGTATGTGAAAATATGAATAAGTATAAAAAGTCTCAAAGGTGTTATTTACA
>CAYUUS010000033.1:0-18057 GCA_964447975.1 uncultured Ignisphaera sp.
CCCCTAGATGCAACAAATAAAAATAAACTAATGAGAATGAGCATCTAGGGACAAACGGACATATTTTAATTACTTGAAAGAATCTTTGAATGAATATATAATGTTTAACTCTCTCTAAAATTGGTAGAGGGTAAAAGGTAAAATAATGGTATACTGTATTAAAGCCTGTAAGAATTAAAAGGTTATTAAGGTAGTTAAGGGTTAAGTTAAAAGTTAGGTGTAGCGATATTGGTTAAGAAAAGAAGGCAGAGAAGTAAAGGCAAGCTATATCTATCTATACTCATTATAACAATAGTATTTGTTATTGCTATATACTATGCATATACATATACATCTTCACAGACAGCTTCCCCGACAAATAACCTTAAGCTATTTCAAAAACTTGCAGAAATTGAGCGGCGCAATGGGCTATCAACAGACTATGCTTATAGCGTTCCACAGACGCTAGTAATTAAAAACAATACAGCTATAGCTATAGTAATCGGTGAGGTGATCGATGCCTCATTTTGGCAAAAACTAATTGAATCTGCAGCAGACATCACAATGAATCTGCAGGACATCCCTGTATATCTTGGTTCATATCCTTATACTAGAATAAGTAAAAATGATGTAGAGTCTATAGTATTAGAAATTCTGGAAAACAGAAGAAATGAGTCACCTAATTTAATAACATTTGGTAGCACCACCTGCCCCCATTGCCGAAACCTTCACATATTCTTTGAAAACAATTTTAAAGATAAATATATATTTCTATGGATTGATAAATAAAACCACTATAGCTAAGATTAACGATAATATTTTCATTCACTAAAATTCAGTAGGTATAAGATCTGTTTCTTCAGTATAGTGAATAGGTTGTGTAAATGCTATTACACATCAAATAGCGAAGCTTTTAACTAGTGTAATTAAAATTAAAACACTAAACATCTAGTTTATTTTGCATTGAAAGATGTTATCTAAAGTTATATTTATTATTGAAATAGCATTCCATAGCTTCAATCCTATATCGGTATCGCCATATTCATTAGACGTTATTTTTATATATACACCATTTTCTTTATTCGCTACATATTTTCTTAGCTTATCTATGTCGTTATAGAAAACAAGGTTTAATTCCATTGGATGTAGACTTAAAAGATTAGCATAGTTTATACAATTATCAACTAGCTTGAATCCTAAAACGTATTTTTTACTAAGAAATTTCTTTATAACCCCTATACATGATGGCTCATCAGCATATAATCCCTTAACCATACTACCTTGACAAAGCAGAGAAACTTGAAGTGGTTTAATAGAGAAGCATATGCTAGAGTCTCTTCTGATATTATATGATAGCATAAGAGAAGCTCTAATAGCTTTACATAGAAGACTAAACAAAGCGTTGTTGTCAATATAATTTGAGGTAAGCTCTACAACAAATAATCTATTCATCTCTACACCAGCTTTTAACCACAGATTAAATGTTTTGAGAATTATAAAATGATTTCCAACTTAAAAAACTCGCTTCTTAGCTGAGAGTGTTTCCGCCACCCACCATGCTTTGTGCTTACCTGTGAATACCTGTAATTGTGTGGTGGGTAGCTCATTTCGCTTCCTCCATGCCCCTTACCGCGGTAGCAGCCTCTGTAACCAGGGGCTTCACAGTTCCATGGGTCTCGGAAACCCAGAGACACCGCTATATAGACTCTAGAGGTTATATACTCATTAAACACACATCACAGCACCAAGATGTGTTTAGAAGTATTTACAGCCACCATCAAATATTTTTAAAGCCACAGCCTTGCCTATTAATTCTAACCTAGATAATTAAATGATATAGCTGTATTTACAATTAAATACTTTAACCTATAAAGCGTAGAATATTTAAAACGAATCTTTATCTTTGTCAAATAATAATTAGGTATAGTGGTATGAATATAACATTTGTGTTATATACCATTGGATCACCAAATATAGGTGAACTGAGAATAGTTAGAGGAGTTGATCAAAGGTTTGGGAGATTAGATATTGTTGCACGAGTTATAGATGTATTGTTGGATGACATGTTTAAAGAATTCAATAAAAATCTAATCGTATTTATTGAAAGTATAGAGATGGCAATATATCTAGATATTGATATGATTAATAGAAAATTTTATAGAGAGTTTGAATTATATGATGTTGTATTGAGATGCATAAACAGCAACCAAATCTTTTGTTCACGTATTAAAATAGATTTTAAACTACTTATGGAGATGCTGCAAGCAAGAGGCAAGATTGCGGTTCTTAGTGAAGAAGGTAATAGGATATCCTTAGAGAAAATAGATGTGAATACCATATATGTAATTGGTGCTGAAGTCGACCCTCCAAGAGATATTACATGTAGGTATGAAAAGATATCGATAGGGCCTCTAAGTTACCATGCTGATCAAGTTGTTAGCTACATTGCCTGGCTTGTAAAGAAGAAGGTTTTTAGCGGCCCGATCCCAGCTTAGGTGGGCTGCAGCCCCTTTCGGAAGCCACAGCCTCACCTAACGTGGCTGGCTTAACTTCCGGGATCTGACGAGTCCGGGTGTTGCCCAGCCACTATGGCCGGGTCGGGCCATGTTATTATATTGATGCATATGGTTTAAAAGCTTTACTATTTTTTCTCCTTGACCTCTCTTACCTGTATTGGAACTACATATATTTTCTCTATTACTATGTTGGAGTTGCATTTTGGACATAAACCTTCGATTTTCCCTATGAAATCTCCTTCTCTAAATTCACGTTCTAGGGTATAATCTTTATTTATGCATGAAGCTATTGTTACTGTTTTAAATGGCTGGTCTTGAAACTCGCTTTTATTTTTCCTCATTACATAACCCAGCCCAGATCTTATGAGGTATATAAGTATAGCTGAGAAGAATACTATAAGTATTATTGTAATGAAATTGTTGTCTATTTGCATATACATCAATATACACCTACGCTATTGCCTATACCGGCAACAATCAAATTATCTCCTGGCTTTGTTCTTGTTTTTATAATATCCAATACCCTTTGATATGCCTTATCAATGCTATCTGCAATTTCCTTAGACATAGGTTTTATTGCTTCATCAACACCCATTTTAATTATAACAGCATCTAGAGGTGCTCCACATTTTACAGCAACTCTTTCTATCTCTATTTTCTCGGGTCCTGGATCTCCTATAGCAGCTCCTGAGCCTTCAGCTATAGTTCCAGTTTGCTCACCTTCAAGTTTTAAAGCAGCATCTATAGTTATAATTCTTGCAACTTTATATGAAAGCATCTCAGCAATTTTGGCAACTCCTTTACCAGGTCTACCTACAGTAGCTCCAGGACCTTTAGCTTTAACAATATATACATTTCTCCCCTCTATGTTAACTAACGAATAAACTGTGTCTTCCTCAATATCTATTCTAGGACTAAGTCCAGCTAACTTAAATGTAACTATAGGACCAACAGAATCTCCTATGGGAATGCCTTTAAATACACCATCTATTGCCTTTGTATATGGTATCAATTCCTTTACAAGCTGTGGAAGTAAGAGATAGAGCTGCATTAGCAAAACCCAGTTTTCATATTTTTTGCCAAGTAGATAATAATGTCTTAACATTTTAAATATTGTGAATAGGGCAGATGCTATAGCAAGAGAAACAGCTATGTTATTTAATGTATGTCTACTTAAGCTAGGCATAAACCTCTCTAAATCTTTTTTAAATTTATCCTCATTATTCATTATCATATGATCTAATCTTTTGATAATATCAGTAGGCTCTATAGATACAGGCTCTATAACAAAATAGTTGTCAAGAACATTATTAATTACATTATCAGATTCCTTTATACCTAGCTTACCAAGATAGCTTCTCACCTTATTTATACTCTCTCTAACAATAGTTTCAATAAGCATTAAACGTGCAGCAACACCTCGTTCATATCTCATAAACTGTGTTTTTTGAGGTAAATCCGTTAAGAAATAGAGTATAAATACAGCCCAAAATAGTATTGAGAGTATTGTATTTAAATCTATTCCTCCACCTCCATTTGTAAAAGGCAATAATGGTATCGTATTACAACACCATATTATACTTTTCTAAGCTAGATAAACAGCATAGTGCTGTAGGGTTATTAAACTAATATCAACATTAATTTATCGATATTTACTACACTATCAAATTAAGCAGCTATAAAGCTATTATCTTTCTTAGGAAAGAGAGTTTGATGTGATTTAACATGTATCTGTTGTAACAATTTTTTCACCATTATTATCAATAAGAACAGTGTCTTCGTATTGGGAAACCAAGCCTCTAGATCTTTCTATAAGTACTGGATATCCAATAGCCAGTCCATGAGATAAAAGAATTTTAATGATGTGCTCTAATGTTCTTATATCATGCTTATTGCTATACCATCTTAATGCAAATGGCAAAGTTCTTCTTTCGTTATATATAGAATTAAATATCATCTGTATATCGCTGCCTAGTTTATTTAACCTCTTGGGGTTTAGTTTTAAGGCATATATTGTAACCTTGTTTTCATTTTCAACATAACCTATACCTGTTGATGCAAACGGTTCTATTGCATAGACTTTACCAGCCTTAAAAGCCCCAAAATTCATTCTATCTCTAAAGTTGGGTATCACTTCACCAGCATGAATAGTGTATCGATCCATGCTATGTCCACTTAGGTTATATATAGGTCTATAGCCATAGCTTCTTATAGTGGCGTCAATAATGTTGCCAATATCACTAAATTTAGTCCCTTTACCTATAGCTTTAATAGCTTTTTCGAGTGCTTCTTTTGAAGCTTCAGCCAATGTCTTATATCTTTCATCAAAAATAAGAGTTAAGGCAGTGTCAGCTATATAGCCATCTACATGAACTCCTATATCTATTTTAACAATAGAGTTTTCCATTATTATTAAATCATCATTTAACTCAGGTGTGTAATGGGCTGCTATACTGTTAATAGATATATTTATAGGAAAAGCAGGCAATCCATGAAGTTCAATAATTCTAGATTCAATATATCTAGCTATATCTATAATTTTCATACCTATCTTAACATACTTCTCAATTTCTTTTTTAACTATACATGCTATTCTACCTGCTTCTATATATTTTCTAATAGTCTCTTCATCTAGCATTCTCCAACCCTCAAAAAATTTAACTCACAAAAGATTTTTATCCTTAGGAATAAATATCTTTACATAGGTCTTAGTAGTCTTATTGGTGTATGAAATATGAATCGTCTTAGATGGTTGGGCCATGCATCATTTTTAATAGAGTTGAATAATAGATTTATATTGATTGATCCATGGATAACAAATCCTTTGTCGCCTTATAGAAGCATAGATAGTTTTATTAAAGATTATAATAGAATTGATTATATAATTGTAACTCATGGTCATGGAGACCATGTAGGCGACTCTGTAGAGCTTTTAAAAAGATATAGAAATGCGAAAATATGTGCGGTATTTGAATTAGCAGAGCATCTAGCTAAGGAAGCAAAAGCTATCGATAGAGAAATAGCAGGAAACATCGGCGGTCCTATAAGACTAGAGGAACTGACATTGATATTTACCCCTGCATATCATAGTTCATCAATAGGTACTCCAAGCGGTGTTGTAATACTGTCAAAAGAGTTTTCTATATATCATGCGGGGGACACTGGGTTATTTAGTGAAATGTCATTGATATCGGAGCTATATAAACCAACAATAGCGATCATTCCAATCGGTGGACATTTTACAATGGGTATAAAAGAAGCTGTTAAAGCTGTTGAATTGCTTAGACCTAGATATGTTATACCCATGCATTACAATACATTTGATGTAATCAAGGCAGATCCAAAGGAATTTAGTGAAATGGTTAGGGAAAGAGGTTTAGATACTGTTGTAGTGATACTACAACCTGGAGAGACATATACATTCTAAAAGGATATACAAATAATATTTATTTAGATGTACACCAAGAACATAAAAATATAAATACCCTATCACCGTTGAAATATGGTATCAAGATATTTGAATACTACATAAAACTATAGGGGGTTGTTTATTGTTTTAGAGAAACAGTTAGAACCACTATCAAAAAGCGAGATAGAGTTACTTGAAAAGCTTATCGAAATAGGTAAACCAGTAGAAATTACAGAGCTTACAGAAAGATATAAAATACCAATAACATCTATTTCATCTATAGTTGAGCTTTTAAAAGCTAAAAACATTGTGGCAGTTGATGATATTGAGAAGATATATGGAAGAACTTCTGAAGAGGGGTTAAGATATATTGATCTATTGCCTGAAGAAAGAGTTGCAATGATTTTAAAAGACTTAGGAGGTTCTGCGTTAATAGATAAAATTGAGGGTGTTATGGGTAAAGAGCAAGCTAATATTGGTATAGCATGGGCTAGAAGAAGAGGATGGATTTCAATAGAAGGGGAAAATATAAAATTAAATGAGTTCAATATTCTTGAAGAGCATCATAGATTTCTCCAGATGTGTGTAAATCAATGTGAGATAACCCAAGAACTTTTAGAAAGCAGCTCCACATTAAAGGAGTTAATTAAGAGGAAACTTATAGTGGTTTCTAAAAGAAAGCTAAGAATAGTTAGACTTGCTATAAGTATAGATGAAGCAAAGAAAATTATTGAACAAGGCGAAGGCATATCTAGGTTAACTCGTAATGTGATTGTAAATAAATTATGGAGAGAGGTAAAGATCAAACCGTATAATGTTGAGGCATTGCCTCCTATTAGATATAGTGGAAAGAGACATTTCTTTAAAGAGTTCATAGAGATGTTAAGAGAGGTTATGGAGAATCTAGGTTTTATTGAGATAAGAGACGACTATGTTATACCAGAGTTGTGGAATTTTGATATACTTTTCCAAGCACAGGATCATCCATCAAGAGATATTCATGACATCCTTATAGTTGAAGGGTATGCAGATCTCTCAATGTTCATGGACATCATTAAAAGAACTAAGAATGTTCATGAAGTTGGAGGTTCTAGTGGTAGTACTGGGTGGGGCTATGGATGGAGTATAGAGAAGGCATCGAAACTTATATTAAGATCACATACAACAGCTGTTACGGCTAAATATCTGATGTTCTATAAAGATCCTCCTGTAAGACTATATACAATTGATAGAGTTTTTAGAAGAGATAATCCTGATGCTAGACATTCGCCAGAGTTTACAAATTTTGATGGAGTTATTATGGAGAAGGACTTCAGTTTTAGAAAGCTCTTAGGTTTGCTTAGCCAAATTTTAAGATATTTAGGCATCAAAGAATTTAGATTTAAGCCTGCATATTTTCCATTTACAGAACCTAGTGTTGAGGGATATGGATATGTAGCTGGTTATGGATGGATAGAGGTTTTTGGTGCTGGTATGTTTCGACCTGAGGTTCTTGAAATATTGGGTGTGGAGCATCCTGTTGGGGCATGGGGAATGGGTGTAGAGAGATTAGCTATGGTGGTATATGGTATAGATGATATCAGGTTATTGTTTTCAAGAGATGTAGAGTTTGTTAGAAGATTTCCAATATCAAGGATATATAAATTTAGAGGTGTTTAAATGTGCCTGTAATTAGATCTAGATTGGCTAGACTACTTAATCTAGTTGGTGTAAATGATGTTAATTTAATACAAGATGCATTATTTAACTTAAAATGTGAAACTGAGATTCATGGAGATGAAATATCTATAGAGGTTCAAAGTGATAGAATTGACATGTTTTCACTTGAGGGAATAGCACATGCAATAAAACTTTATTTAGGAACATCTAAACAGATAATGATGAGTCTCAAAGATATAGGATTCAAGGTATATGTAGATCCCCCGGTAAAAAGACCATATATAGCTATTGCAGCTGTTAAAAATATTGAATTAGATGAAGATTTATTAAAAGATTTGATAGAATTCCAAGAAAGATTACATGTATCTTTTGGAAGAAATAGAAGGAAAGTTGCTATAGGTCTTCATGATTTAGATAAACTTCCATCAAATATTATATTTTATAGGGATGTAGACATAGATAAGACTTATATGATTCCATTACATGGCTATAAAAGAATGAGTATAAGAGAAGTGTTAAAGTCTACAGAACAAGGTGTAATGTATGGATCTATAGCTATTAACAATAATAATCACCCTGCAATTATCTCTAAAGATGAGGTCATATCTCTTCCACCTGTTATAAATAGTGATATAACACGATTAGAGCCATCTACAAAAAATATTTTGATAGATGTGACTGGAACGGATAGAAAAGCCGTCAACACAGTTTTGAATTCTATTATACATTCACTTACAATATACAGTGAAGAGATTATAGGTGCTGAGGTGATTTATCCATTAAGAAATGAAATTACCCCTAACTTATCTTGGGGAAAAATATCTGTTGACATAAACTTTGCCTCTAGATGGCTTGGACTTAACAAAGATAATATATATTCCATTGCAGCTAATGCTTTATCAAAGATGGGATATATCTTAGTTAATATAGATGAAAAAGCTATAGATGTTCTGGTTCCTTATTACCGATCAGATATATTGCACCAAGTTGATGTTGTTGAGGATTTAGCTATAGGGTTAGGCTACAGTAATATTGAACTTGAATATGTTACACCTATAGAGGTTAGAACTGAGAAAAATCTAGATGAAGTTATTAGCAAAGCTTTAAGAGAAGTTTTAGTTGGGTTAGGATATATTGAGGTAAATACTTTAACCATGGTCTCATCAAAAATTCTTAGACTTATGGATGAAGATAATTTTATTAGAATAGTAAATTCACCGTCAATAGAGATAGATGCTTTAAGAAACAACTTATTGCAATCTTTGCTGATTTTATTAATCAATGCACAGCATTTAGCTCTACCTATAAAGCTATTTGAAGTAGGAGCTGTTGTTTTAAAATGTGATGAATGTTATAATAAGTGGGTTAATGAATATAGAATTGCATGGAGTATTATGGATAGTGAGATAAGGTTCGAAGATATTCATGCAGATCTCTATACAGTTTTGAGAGAACTTGCACTAGATGGAATAGCTACTGTAAGAAGATGCTCTAAACCATTGTTTATCGATGGAAGATGTGGATGTATAGAAATAAATGGTGATGTTATAGGTGTGATAGGTGAGGTAAATCCAGAGATTCTTTCAAGAATAGGTATAGAGTATCCAATAGCATGTGTTGAGCTATCTATAAATAAACTCGCCAGAACTCTTAAATCTAGATATACCTAGTAGTTAAAAATATGATTATAGGGTGTTGGTATGGACATAGCCGCCAAGCTCAGTATTGTAAAAAGAAATACCGTAGAAATTGTTACAGAAGATGAGCTTAGATCTCTATTTATTAGTGGTAAGAGACTTAAAGGCTACATAGGATTTGAGCCAAGCGGTATTTTCCATATAGGATGGCTAATATGGGGCTACAAATTCAAGGATTTAGTTGATGTAGGTGTTGAGATGATTCTATATGCAGCTACATGGCATGCATGGATAAATGATAAACTTGGAGGTAGAATGGATTTGATAAAAGCCGCAGCAAAGCATGTTGTAAAAGTTTTAGAGTCTATAGGGGTAAATATGTCTAGGGTTAAGGTGGTATACGCTGAAGAGCTTGTTGATAGGATTAGCTATTGGGAGAAGATACTAAGAGTAGCAAAGAATATTAGTTTAAGTAGAGTTAAAAGGGCGTTGACCATCATGGGTAGAAAAGCAGATGAGGCAGAGCTCGACTTCTCTAAGCTTATATATCCATTGATGCAGATTGTTGATATATTTGAGATGGATCTAGATATAGCGTTAGGAGGTATTGACCAAAGAAAAGCACATATGTTGGCAAGAGATGTTGCTGAGAAACTAGGTTTTAAAAAGCCTGTAGCGATACATACCCCTCTACTTCCATCATTAAAAGGGGTAAGCAGAATGGCTTTTGAAGGTATGGAGATAGACGAAGTAGTGTCTGAAATTAAAATGAGTAAATCTAAACCAGATGAAGCCCTGTTTATAGTTGATGATGATGATAGTATTAAGAAAAAGATAAGAAATGCTTACTGTCCTCCGAAAGAGATAGAGAACAATCCAATACTATCTATAGTTAAATATATAATATTTGGTCAAGGGGGAAGGAGATTTACAATAGATCGTAAACCTGTGTATGGAGGTCCCATTGATATATATAGTTATGATGAATTAGAAGCTTTATATAGAGAAGGAAAACTACATCCATTAGATTTAAAGAATGCTGTAGCAGATGAACTTATAAAGATTGTTAAACCTATTAGAGAAGCTTTGTATAGTGAAAAGAGTCTATGGATAGAGCTTGAGGAGATAGAGAAAAGTGTCACAAGATAAATATCTTAAAGCTAAATGAGGATTGGGTAAAATGGCTAAATATGTTATAAGAGCAAGGATAGAAATAGATGGAGAGGTAGAGAAATCAGATATTATAGGTGCGATATTTGGATTTACAGAGGGCATGTTTGGTGAAGAGTTCGATTTAAGAGATCTCCAAGACAAGGGAAGAATAGGAAGGATAAGTGTTGATATAAAGCCAGAGAAAGGAAAGACTGTAGGGGAGATACTTATACCATCTAATTTAGATAGAGTTGAAACAGCGTTGCTAGGAGCTATGATTGAGGGGATTGAGAAAGTTGGGCCCTATCAAGCAAAGATACAAGTAATAGACATTGTGGATATTAGAGCAGAGAAACTTAAAAAGATTATGGAAAGAGCATCAGAGCTTGCTAAAAAATTCTTTGTAGAGAAAACACCTGATCTCAAAGAAGTGCTGGGATTTATTTCAGAAAGTGTTAGAATTGCAGAGCTGGTGCTATATGGATCTGAAAAACTACCAGCAGGGCCAGATATAGATAAAAGCGATACTATTATCATTGTTGAAGGCAGAGCTGATGTTATAAATATGCTACGCTATGGATATAGAAATGTTATTGCATTAGAAGGTGCTCATGGTATGAAGATTCCTGAGGTAATAGTTAGGTTAGCTGCAAAGAAGAATGCTATACTCTTTGTAGATGGGGATAGAATGGGTGAATTAATAGCAAGAGATGTGATAAAGGTTGCTGATATTGACTACGTTGCTAGAGCACCACCAGGAAGAGAGGTCGAGGAATTAACAGGAAAGGAAATAGCTAAGGCTTTGAAGAATCTCATACCAGCTAAACAGTTTCTAGAGATGATGGAGAAGAAGCCTATGGAAACACCTACAGAAATTCAGCCACAGACTATCGAACAAGCACAACCACGTCAAGAAGCCATAGCAGTCTCTGAAGTGCAGCCTTCTGCCCCATTGCCAGAGGCTAAGATCGAAGTAAAGCCTGCTGAAGCTTTTGAAATACCTCTTAATGTGATTAATGAGGGGAAGAAGCTCTTAGGAACTCTAGAAGCTATTTTATTGGATAGTAATTGGAATATAATTGATAAGGTTTCGGTTAGAGACTTGGTTGAGAAGCTACAGCAAGCAGATTATGGCAAGATACAGGCAATTGTTTTTGATGGTATAGTAACTCAAAGATTATTAGATGTGGCATCTTCAAAGGGTATAAAATTAATTATTGGGATTAGAATAGGTAATATTTCAAAGAAGCCTGAGAATGTAATTGTTATGACATTTCAAGATATATTTGGTGTAGCGTCTTAATATTTAGAATAGTCGAAAAGAGATCTTGATGTTTTTCCAATACCTTTTAAATGTTTTTCTGTAACACCAAAATAGCTTAGGATTCTTGTAACTGAAGGCAGTATTTGGTGCTCTATATAATAATCTATATCTATATCCTTTATATCTACAGCAATATATGGTCGAGCTCTTTCTGATATCTTACCACTGCCTTTAACAATTACATAACCTATTTTATCTCCAACATCAATACTATATCCCATTCTAATCAACTGTTTTGCAGCTGTTATATGTGGTGCTTCAACTTCGTATTCTGATAGGGGTTTTGAAATAGTCTTCCATATAATAAATTTATTGATATCTATACTTCTATTCTCTATATTTTTTCGCAACACCTCTATTTCATTGCGAACAGCTTCTATAGCCTTTCTATGGTCCATAGTCCTTAGTATTATTTCGGCAATCTTCTCTTGTATTTCTTTTGCTATTTCTGCCCAATCACCTCTTACAGCTTCGAATCCTACAACATCTATTCTCCCATCTATTGCTAAACCTATATATCTCTTTTTAGCCTCTGTGAAAAATACTCTACCATAGATTTTGTCAACCTTTATCTCAAGTCCAAGCATCTTCTCTACTAAATCTATAAACATTTCTATTTTATTTTTATCATATTTTATAAAAATAGAATCTGTATCTCCATATATTATTTCGAGCCCTAATTTATTTGCAAGTTCTATAGCCATTTTAATAGATTCTCTGCCATAGTCTGTAACAGCTTCTGCACATTCTCTACAATACCATCTAGCTCCAGTCCATGCCATATATCCATAGCAAGCATTTGCCAATATCTTTAAAGCTTTTTGTCTAGCATCTAGTATTTTAAACTCAATTGTATTAGAATCAAAACTTTTCATTTGCTCCCTTACAGCTTTCCTAGCCTTGATTAAAGTTTCAAGAGCTGTTTTGAAGAATGCTGGTGGAGTTTTAACGAATCTATATCCTGTTTCTGGAGCTTCAAAGCATTCTATATTTTCACATATATTGGAATTTCTAGCAAGAGTATCAGGACCTATGTTGTATTTTATCATTATACTTGGATACATTGATGAGAAATCTAATACAGCTATATTTTCATGAACCCCTTTCTTAGGTTCTAAGACTATGGCACCTTTATAAGGTTCATATTCACGTTCAACTCTGTTTGGAACAATTTCCCCATTCTCATATGCTATTCTAATAAGAAACCATTCAAGTCTAAAACCAACACTAGCAGCACCAACTTGGTCTAGCGGCAAGCCTGTTATACTAGATAGTTGTATTGCAAAAGGTAAAATTTTCTCGGCAATCCCATAAGTTGATATAGCATCATCTTCAGCATATTTTAAAAGCATTTTCTGCAACTCTTTATTGTCCCAATATTTATGAATCTCATACCAAGGAATATTCACTCTATCCTTTTTCTTCATAACACCAAGAAACTCTGCTACTTCATCAAGACTCTTAACCTTAATTTCTGCAATTTCTTCAGCAAAGTCATAGAGATCAACATTTAATCTACCAGGGATTGAGATATGGCCATGAATACTTTGGGTAGGTTCAACACCTTTTCTTCTAGAAACATCAAGTTTTATGCCAAGATGCCGGCTTCGTTGAAGAAGATAAGGCCAGTCAAATCTATTTGAGTTGTAGCCTACTATTATATCTGGGTCATAATTTTGTATATAGTTTATGAAATCTTTAATTAACTGTCTATCATCTTTTTCCTGAGCCTTTAAAATCTTGAAATCCTTATTGGATGTAACAATAGATATTATTATAATGGGGTCTCTATTAGGCTTTGGTGTACCTTGTGGATTATATACCTCTATATCAAATGCCAGTATCTTCATTTCTGGGGGGAGTATTCTATCTATTCTTTCACCGATATCAATAACCTCATATTCTGCATCAACTCTAAAGCCTTCTGACTTGTTTCTCTCAACTACTTTAAATAAATGCCATGTACATGGATATATTCTATTATCTATTAGATACCTCATTGTAAATCTTATATCGGCTTCTACAACGGCTTTTATCCCAGGTATCTTAGCTATTTCTTCTCTATATTCCTTTACAGATTCAGGTAAGACTGTTCTTATCTTTAATGCTTTTACATCTTTACCAATATATTTTTTATTAACTACATCAATAGATGTTATAGGCGATTTAATTTTACTTAAACGTTTTATAGAGTTTTTCAAAGCGTCTATTTTATCATAGAATGTATGATCTATTATAGCATAGAAATAAGGTGAGAATCTTTTATCTCTAAGAATAACACGTTTTCCATTTTCATCTATACCCCATATAATTATATGAGGTTCTGAACCAACAATTTCATAACTTGCATCTATTACATATACAGCTA
The DNA here is from genome assembly GCA_964447975.1 of uncultured Ignisphaera sp. Lineage (GTDB taxonomy): Archaea > Thermoproteota > Thermoprotei_A > Sulfolobales > Ignisphaeraceae > Ignisphaera. The sequence continues at coordinate 14,045 of CAYUUS010000033.1, forward strand.
TTTCTTTTTCTATGTTCATTACTTCACCTACTGAAAATATTATTTTGTTTGTGGAGATAATAAACAAATTAACATATATCCTTTATCATTAGATATGCATCTTCGCCATTGCTATAATATTTTGGAATTCGGGCTTGGATTCTATAGCCAATAGATTCATAGAGTAAAATAGCTATAGAGTTCGATACTCTAACTTCTAATCGATATAAACATACATTAAATAGCTTTTTCATAGATTCCTCAATTTTTAACATTAACTGTTTTCCTATACCCTTTCTTCGATGTTCAGGGTCTACACATAGCGATACTATATGCCCAAAACCATCTGTTCTTATAAGTCCTGAGACATAACCTACGATTTTATTGTTATATTCTGCTACTAGAAACAGTTCAGGGTAAAGAGAATATAGCATTGTCAATAATTCTATTGGATATGGGTCATTGAAGCACTTCTTCTCAAGTTCAAATACTATTTGTAGATCATTTTGCAAAGCTTTTCTTATGTTCATGGAGTAAACCTCAGAAATACATAAGATGAGATAACTATGGCTATTATAAGTATTGTTATATTGAATAAATCAAGAATTTTTTTAGATGATATCAACTTTAAAGGTGTTAAGATTTCTGATAACGCTTTTATAAATATACTTCCATCTGATATAACAAAAGGTATTGCATTGAGTACATATAGACTGAAGTTAACTATAAAAATAAAGTTTAGATGCATAATTAGATTCTCTATAGCTGGATAGCGATAAAACAAACCATTCTTTTCAAAGATCATTGTCTGAGCCATGCTTATACCTAGACATGGAATCTCTAGACCTTTTTCGTTATAGATCTTCATATTTATAGCATTTAGTACCACGCTTTTCTCGTTGCATTTGTTATTACTGCATATTTTTAATGATACAGCATCACCTATCTTCTTATTTTCTAGGATTTTCTCGACATCATTTGGTGTATATATGCGGAGATTGTCTATAGCCACTATAATATCACCATCGCTAATATTTATTTGCTGAGCAGGACAGAGAGTGGTATTGCAGATGCTGCAATCCACATTATTAACCACTATAGCGGTTGATATAACACCTAAAGATGGCAGTATATTTGATATTATGAGAAGTAAAGTAAAAGCAGTTAAAGAGACAACAGCATTTGAAAATATACCTGCAGTAGCGATGTTGATTTTAGATCTTGGTGGAGCCTTTGTGAATTGCTCTTCATCTAACTCTACAAATGCTATTGGAAAGAGAAAAAGCATGCCTATACCCCAGCTACGTATCTTCACACCTTCTCTTAGAGCTACTATGGCGTGGGAAAGCTCATGTACTATTACACCAATAGCTATAGCAATAATTAGGTAAACTGCTAGCTCTTTATATTGAAGTAAAAATGGTATTGGGATTAATGTTGGTTGTGGGGGTAGCGATGTGTAGCCATATATAAACTCTATAAAAGATTTAACCATGTTAATAATTATTGGAAGGAAAAATAAGTAGAAGAGGGCGATACCTAGAAATGCAACAGCTATAAATAGTACATGCATCTCTTTTCTAATGGGCTTTTCTTTAGCTGGTTTGTACTCTTTTCCTAAAAAGAGAAGAATGCCGCCTAAAGTAAATTTGATTCTGAAATTAAGAAGTTTGTATTCTTTGTTCATAGAAAGAATATAGCCTATCATAGTGATAAGTATAAATATCAACATTATATGTAATATGCTTAACATATGAAGGCACCATAATACTTGTAAGCTTTGTGTATTAAATGTAATAAAATTTTTAAGCTAATTAGCCTCTATAGTCATAGAAAAATACTGTGTGTAATCTAGCAGAAGAGGATAAGAATGCTATATCACGATAATATATCTTCTAGTTTTATTGGTTTTATAAAAGAGATTTACTATGATGAAAAGAGATGGAATATTTTCATGGAGAAGAGAAGAAAAGCATTGAAGGTTCTTATGGATATGAAAAGCTGTGGAATACTGTCAGCAGTTGCTCATGGAAGTATCGCTAGAGGGGATGTAGATGAAAATAGCGATATAGATATAGCTTTACTTAAGCCTTATCCTAGTAGCATCATTAGGTTTTGCTTAGAGAGAAACAAGTACCATGTCTATAATATGTCTATAGTTCAAGCAACTCCAAGACATATACCAAAGATCTATATGTATTTAGATTCCTTGGAGGAGCTATGCATCTCAAACCCCCTAGCCGAGCTTAGCGCTATAGAAGTGGAATATTATAAGTTTAGTGGAATGGTTGATATAGATGATATAGCATCTAATACAAGAGTTTCTGGTGTAGATAAAAGGCTTATGTTTATAGAGCCTACTAGATTTGGACATAGGGAATTTCCTGTTGTTGGAAATGAAGGTTATGTAGCTAAAAGACTTGGGATTTCTTTAAATGTTGTAATGGATAGAGTTGAAGCATTAAGTAAAAGAGTTGCTGAGGGTCATACAGGGCTTTTCATAAAAATTGAGATACCTAGTTTTGAACATCTAGAGTCGACTATAGAGAGGCTATGTGTAGAGAATTCACTGTTTAGAAAAAGGGTTAAGGAATATGGGCTATGTACATAGAATCTATGGTGATGATATAACTGGGTGGTGGTATGGAGAGCTACCTAAAGGCTGCAAGCTATGTATGAAGGGTGCTAAAGTAGTTGTATTTATAACCGGTTTATGTGGTGTTGACTGCTTTTATTGTCCTTTAAGCATGGATAGAAGAAAAATGGGAGCATTCTATGCTGATGAAGAGAAGATACATAGAGTTGAAGATATATTGGAAGAGATCTCCTTTGTACAAGCTGAGGGTATTTCAATAACAGGTGGCGAGCCTTTTCAAAGATATGACCTTGTTGTAGCAGTAATTGAAATGGTTAAAAGTGTCATGGGAATGAAATTTCATATACACCTCTATACCTCGGGTTTAGGTGCTACGAAAAGCTCTATAAAATATCTAGATAGAATTGGACTTGATGAAATCAGATTTCATATTGTTAATGATAGTATTTGGAAATTAGTTGAATATACTGTGAAAAACACCTCTATGGATGTAGGTATAGAGATTCCAGCACTTCCCAATGACTGGGAGAGGCTATGGAGAATAGTTATCAATGCCGAGTCTCTAGGAGCAAAGTTTGTTAATATTAATGAGCTTGAAGTGAGTGAAACTAATGTAACTAACATACTTCTTAGAGGGTTTAGACTCTCTAGAGATGGTAGAACAATATATGGTAGTAGCATTGTAGCTATGGATATTCTAAAGAAAGCTCTTGAACAAAAATTAAAAACCTCTATACATTTTTGCCCTGCTATATATAAGGATGCTATTCAACATAGAGAGAGATTAAAAAGAAAATCAGCTATCTGTAAAAACACAAATGATAAAATTAGTGAGGATGGATTGCTGGTTAGAGATGGCGTAGACGTTATCCCTATGATTAGTCTATGTTCAAAGAAATACCATCCATTGAAGTCGAGTAAAACTATGGTTTGATGTCAATATAAAGTATATCAATTCATACTTCTTATAAAAACCAATCGATGGAGAATCTGATGGTTTGGAGATATAAGATTAGTAAAGGGAGAGAGAAGTATAGAGAGGTTCAGCAACCCAGCACCTTTCAGTACCCTAGTAATGTGGATCTTCAGCTATGGTAAAGGCTCACCACTTTTCAATAGGCTAACCATAGCAGCTTCAGGCTCGGAACCATTTATCCTCCATGAGAGGAAGTATAGAGTGCTACTAATGAGAGGGGCTGTTTCTGTTTTTCATAATCATTTATTTTATTCGCTTGCTTTGATGCGCAAGTCCTCGTAATGCTATGAGGTATGCTGAAGCTGTATGCCTGTCTAACCCATACCTCCTCATCACTTCACCATGCTCCCTGGAGCTAGTCGTGCCCGCAGGGTTCAGCTCTTATATAGGTTTATATAGTTTGACATGTTTTCATTGTCTCATCTTGTTTCCTTCTCATCGCTTCTTAGTCTTGCATCTGCT
>CAYUUS010000034.1:0-17440 GCA_964447975.1 uncultured Ignisphaera sp.
AACGATACACACTACCTTTGTTGTAAAATGTATGAAGCTGAGAAATGTTTTAGCTTGCTTCATATGCAATTTGGTTTTGGGGGATATATGGGTTTGTTATCTATATATCAATTTTATTCATAGGCTGTATATAGTTTTTAAACATATATATTTGTGTTAGCTGTTTTACATTGAGAGGTGGTTTGAATGTGCTGTGGAGATTTCTTAGCTTTATTCGTAGATAGCTTATTGAAAGCTGTTATCTATTGCATCTTTGTTTTTGCTATAGGTTTTCTACCTATATATGGTTTAGGCTATATAGTTTTTCCTCAGCCGTTTATCGATGTTGTTGTTGGTAGGTGGAGTGTATGGATTAATGTATTTAGCTTTTCAACAGTGATCTGGTTTCTCTATATCTATACCCTGCATCTACTCTATATATTGCTTAGAAGACATAGATATAGCTGGATATATATATCTATAATAATATATCTTGTCAATGTATTGCTTATTGAAACAGGCTTTACAGATACCAATTATCAATATCTAGTAACAAAATATGTTTTAAATCAAGGAGGCTTTGCAATAGGTGTTTTAATAGCTATAGCTATAGAGTATATAGCTTATAGAGTATCAAAAGCTATAGTTAGATAAACTGTCTATTTTTAGCTTTCACTTTTAACTATATCATTTAAAATTTAAATGTTTAACACTATTCTTAAAAGAGAAATCCGTAAATGATGAGCAGCTTTCTAAGGAACCCATCTCTATATCGCTACACTTGGTCTATTCATAGATGTTGGTTTAGATATGGTTAAACCGGTTAAAGTTTATAGGTTTTTGAACTACAAGCTACAGTTATATGTTTTAAATCTGGGATTGGCTTTGAAGATAGATAGGGAGAAGGCTGGCTATCTAGAGGGTCTAGTATCTATAGCTGTCAATATTCCATTGTTTATTGCTAAGTATTATTATGGCGTTCTCTACAACTCTATATCTGTTATTGCAGACGCTTTTCACACACTATTAGACTCCATGACCTCTCTAGTTGTTGTCTTAGGTTTTTGGATAGCTTATAGAAAAGCTGACGAGGAGCATCCCTTTGGCCATGGCAGAGCTGAACAGATTGCAGCTATAGTTATAGCTGTTCTTTTAGCTGTCACTGGCTGTGAGCTTGCAGTCTCTAGCTATGATAAGCTTGTTAGAGGAGAGCCTCTTATATTCTCTATAAATCTAGTCTACATTCTCATACTATCTACAATTGTAAAAGAGGTTTTAGCTAGATGGGCATATAAACTTAGCAAAAAGTTCTATTCTCAATCAATTAAAGGTGATGCATGGCACCATAGAAGCGATGCAATAGTAACAGGTCTGCTTACTATTGCTATTATACTTGGAAATAGATATAGAGAGCTAGACAGCTTAATGGGCATAGCTATATCTATTCTAATAATGGTTACAGCAGGAAAAATAGTTTATGAAGTTGGAAGCGATTTGCTAAGCAAAGCACCAACTAAAAGGGAAGTAGAAGCTATAAAAAGAATAGTATTTGAGACACATTCCCAAGTCACAGACATACACCACATACATATACATAGATATGGAGACCACATAGAAATTACACTCCATATAAAACTACCAGAAAACACACCACTTAAAGAAGCACATCAAATAGCCACAGCCATTGAAAACAATATAAGAAATAGACTAGGCTATGAAGCAACAATACATATAGAACCTATAGATGCATCAGAAACAAAAACATAGATAAACATTTAACATCAAAACATTTAAAAAACATCTAACAATTTCCACAATAACCACAAACAATATATTCTTAACAAGGTTTCACTTTTAATAGCTGTAAATGTAGAGATGGTGTTAAAGAAACCTTAAAACAAATTTAATATACTAATTCAGATGATGAATCCTAGACCAGACAGATTGATGAAGAGTCTCCGAAATCTGAAGAAGAACCTATAGCCAACAAAAATGTTTAGAGCTCTAAACTCTTTACAGCTGAAAGCCTTGCCTTTTAAGGTGGGGATGAGAGAAAGATTCATAAATTTTATTTTTTATTCTAAACCTGTTTCTAGTGATGGGTAGTTGCCGTTTGTCTCTACGCCTTATTTTATTTAAGATTATGGTTCTCTGTATCTGTGATGGGCTTCTACTTGCATAGAGGGTTTGTAGAGTCTCATTCTATAGGATTATGGGCTGTTGATGCTAATGGGACAAGCCCCATCTACACTTAACCTACAGGGCTTAGAGCACAGCCCCAACACCCCACAAACACCAACCAATCCCCAAAACAATATAGTTTAATATATTTAAGCGTTTCAGCTCCTAAGCCTTTTATGGGATGTATGTCCACTAGCTTCACCAATATTTCATAGACCTTTGCCAAGGTCGCTGCCGATAACCATAGATATCCAAATCTATCAACTGTTCCTTAGGATCAGAGATGTAAACACCTCTATATATTTCAAGTGATTTGTTGTGGCTGTAACCATCATTGTTTTTAAACAACTTTGTTTTTCTTTACTTGGTGCATCTCTTTGAATTATAGAGAATTTGCAAAATATTTAATGAATTGTTGTGCAGAGTATAGATACTCTTACTTAGATGGTTTGTGGAAAGGGTTAAGTGAGTGGAAATCTGTTGCTAGGTCTAAGCTGAGAGAGCTTTTATCTATAGAGCTCTCTCCAGTGTTTTTGAATCCTTCAATAGATCTTGTGTATACCATTGATGGGGTTTACATTGAGAAGACTTCGTATAGCCTTCTCTATGGTGGGAGAACCGAGGCTTTTTTGATGTATCCTAGAGATAGAGCTGGGGAAAAGTTGCCAACTGTGATAGCTCTTCATGACCATGGAGGCTTTAAGTTTTTTGGGAAGGAGAAGATTGTTAGGCTTTTGGAGGAGCCAGGTATTCTAATTGATTATAAGGCGAGAAGCTATGGTGGTAGGAGCTGGGCTTTTGAATTAGCTAAAAGAGGTTTTGCGGTATTTGCTGTAGATACTTTTCTTTTTGGTAGTAGAAGAGTTGTGTTTGGAGAAGAATTTGTTGGAGGTATAGACGATGCTATTAGGAGGTATAACGAGGCATCTTATAGAATAGAGAATTTGATTGCAAAGACCCTAAATGTTTTTGGCTTCAATGTCCTGGGCATGGTGGTTTATGAAGACCTTGTATCTCTAGAATACTTATTTTCTAGAAGCGATGTTATCGACTCTGAAAGAGTTGCTGTAGCTGGCTGGTCTCTAGGGGGTTTAAGAGCCTCTTTACTAGGAGCTCTAGATGAAAGAGTTAAGTGTGTTGTAGTTGCATGTGCCATGTCTACTCTAGATGAAATAGTGTTGAATGGAATAGAACATGCCTGGACCCTCTACATACCCAACACAGCTAAGTACCTCGACCTGCCAGACATAGCATCTATACATATGCCAAAGCCTATGATGGTGCAGTACTGTAGAGAAGACAAGATATTCCCATTAAAAGGACAGCTAAAAGCACATGAAATGCTATCCAACCTATATAAAAAAGCCAATGCCCCTCAAAATTACCTAGGGATATTCTATCAAAAACCCCATGTATTCGATGTAGAGATGCAAGAAGAAGCATTTAACTGGATTGAAAAATGCTTAACAAAGTAAAGCCTTTTCAACAACAGAACCAAAAACGCAATTTAACTATCAATAATACTTTTAATAAAAAGATGTTTCCATGGCTTTTCTAAACCAGCTCAACAGAAAGATATCATCAAAACTTTCTCTATTCATGCTCACACAATTTTATTCTTCATGCCTAGTGTTTATCATTGTTTTTAATGCCTTTTTATTAACCTCTTCAAAACCTTATTGCACACAATATTAGCTTAAAATCTACTTCGCAAGTTATTTGATTAAAGGCTAAAGAATATATAAATCTAAATAGCTTAAAATATTGTTTTAAACACATTGCTATAAGCATTGATTCAAACAATAGTGATAAATGCTTCTCTTAGTTAAACTGACTTTTCTTCACCAGGTAAAGCTTTTAGTTGTAACAATGAGGTTTTCTATATCAATTTAGCTGTATATGTGAAGAGTCTTTTTAATAGCTTCTCTATATAGAGGTGTTTGCCAAGCTATGTACTTCCCAACACCAATCTCAAGATCTTTTTCAGATGGTGGTTCGTCTATCCAGAACCACGGATCTCTGTTATACAAGTCATAAACTATTAGGTTTCTTTCAATAAGCTCGTTAATTAGCTCTTCAGGAACCTCTGCACTCCAAAGAGTATCTGGATCTCCAACAGCTTTCTCAAGCCAGTTTCTCCAATTAGCTATGAAACTAGGTGTAAGCTTTTTGCTTTTGATAACATCATCGATAACTTCATCGACATTCCACCTAGCTTGATGTAGCCTTAAAAATATATCTGGGTTTCCTCCAGTAAGCCTCCAAACATCATCAAATTTTGGTATATTGTCTAAAACCCTCTTTCGTATCAACTCATAGAGCTCCTCAAAACCCTTCTTATCCATGTTCCACATAGGTCTTATCAAAGCCCATCTATGTCTGCCGATTTCATATCTAGACAAACCCTCGCTAGTTGCTACTATAGCCACTATTCTTTCATACTCCACATCTGGATGCTCAATAACTTCCAGTATTCCTTTGACAAAAGCTGCTGCTTCTCTAAGCCCTAGGTACTGAAATGCATCGTCAACAACTATAGCCAGCTTCTTTCTCCCATATCTAAGAGCATCGTTGATAAAGTCTATTACGACCCAAATGAACTTAGCCAATACATGTTCCAAAGCTGCTTGTTTTACAATATCCAAAGCTCTTTGCCTTAAACTCTCAATGCCTACCTCAGCTTCAAATTGCTTCCTTAACGGATTAAAGTATATAACTCCATAGCCAAGATCCTTAAATATTTCTATTGCTTGTAAAAGCCAAGAAGTCTTCCCACATCCTTCAGGTCCAAAGACTACTACTGGGTGCCAAGTGCCTTTCTCAGCAAATTCATAAATCTGTTTGATCCCTTTATCTCTATCAATAAACTCAATAATTAAATCAGAAAACCTCAGCTTAACTCTATTCATAACTACACCAAATGACTTTATACAGAGTATCTTTTTCAAATTCAAAGCTATAAAAATTCATGAACAGATATGTGATTACCCAGTAAATGACGTTGGGCATACAGCTATAATTAAGGCACAGGTAATGCACTAGTTGGAAACCTATTGCAAAGGTCATAAAACCTTCCTATAGCGAGCTAGTAAAAAGCAGGGACTAGAAAGATTTGATCAAACATTTCATAGATGTTTAAGGTATAGAGTACTGCTGGGTTTAATAGCAAGGAGCTACAAAAGCAAACCTTTGAGTTATCAGATAGGAGCAATGCTACAATAGCGTCAAAAACTATAAAGATGAGCTTGAGAACCAAGACCTAGCTAGCTTTTTCGAAACATAGGCAAAATAGTTGCTATTTATCAAAAAATGCTATAGAAGGGTTTTGCCATTACATGGCTGATATCCATCACATGCAATGTTGTTTAGGAATTATTTGTAGAGATTGAAGATGGATTCCTTTAGCGTTCAATTGTTTAGTGCCGCGGCCGGGATTTGAACCCGGGTTTCCCGCACTTGGGATAGTGTCACGGGCTCGAGAGGCCCGCATACTTGACCGGGCTATACTACCGCGGCGCTAATTGGGTTTGTTGTGGATAGAACTTTAAAAGCTTTATTTTTCAATCTGTGATATTGTGTGTTGTAGATGGTTTTTAGGTCTTCATCTAATAGTTTGTTGAGGGATATAGCTGTTCAGAGGATGTATATATTGTTTAGGTTGGGTGTTGATGCTGTGAAGAGCGGTAGAATTGAGTATGCTAAGAGATATGGTTGTTTGATCAAGAGGATTTCGATGCGGAATAGAGTAAAGATTCCTAGATCTATAAAGAGGTGGATTTGCAAGAACTGTTGTGTTGTTATGGTACCTGGTTTTAGTGCTCGTGTTAGGACTCGTAGAGAGGGAAAGACTTTAAGGGTTGTAACAACATGTTTGGTTTGTGGTTGGATTCATAGATATGAGTTTATTAGGTGTAGAAAGAGTGGCTAGGGTTAAGAGATATTTTGAGGCTATTAGGAAAGAGAAGGTGTCTAGCCATAGAGCTGATGTAAATATTGGGAAGAGGGGTATTCACCAAGGTGTTGTTAAGGAGATTAAGAGGTTGTTAGAGGATAGAAGATGTGTAAAGATAAGGATACTTAAAAGTGCAAGAGAGTCTATATCTGATGAAGAGATAAAGAGAGTTGCCGATATGCTAAATGCTGAGGTTGTTGATTCTAGAGGATATACATATATTTTAATAAGTAGGAAAGCTCTTAAGAGAGGTTAAAAAGATAAAAAGGTATAGCTATATAGATATATCGATGTGAGTGCAATGGTAACCGTGAGAGATGTACCAGCAGATATATTTATAGAGAAGCTAGCTATGTATATAAAAACAAATATATCAACAGTTAAGCCTCCGCTATGGGCAAGCTTTACAAAGACAGGTTCACATAGAGAAAGAGTTCCAGAGAAACCTGATTGGTGGTACTATAGAGCAGCAGCAATCCTGAGAAAGCTATACCTAGCTGAAAACCCTATAGGTATAGAGACATTTAGAACAATATTTGGAGGTCTTAAGAGAAGAGGGTCAGCACCGCCACACTTTAGAAAATGTGGCGGTAGCCATATAAGAGTTATTCTACATCAGCTAGAAGCTGCAGGACTTATCGAGAAAACAGCTAAAGGTAGAGTAATATCGTCTAAGGGCCGCTCTCTATTGGATAGAATAGCACTTGAGATATTTAAAGAGCTTGTAAAAACAAATCCACAGCTATTGAAATATGCATCGCCATCTATAGAGAAAGAGGCTTTGTCTAGGTAATCTAAAGAGCAATTAAACTCATAAGCTGTGGTATAGATATACTAATGTAGATTGTAATTAGTCTAAGTCTTGGTGATGCATATGGGTGAGGAGATGTATAGTGGAGATGAAGAGGTTTCAGCACTATTAGAGAGACAGTATAGAGAGATGCTTATTAGAAGAAGACAGGAGATGGAGAGGCAGAGAATCCAAAGAGAAGCTGAAGAGGCGAGAAGACAGGAGATACTCAGAACAATTCTAACACCAGAGGCGCGTGAAAGGCTATCAAATATAAAGCTTGTTAGACCAGAGATTGCTAGAGTTGTAGAAGATAGGCTTATAGCCCTGGCTCTACAAGGTAGAATTACACAGCCTTTAACAGATGAAGAGTTAAAGTCTATACTTGCAGAGATATATGAAAGAACAAGAAAAGACTTCAAGATTAGTATACGTGAGAAATAGGTGTTTAGCATGGCACATAATAAACCCTTAGCTAAAAAACTTAGATTGATAAATAGAGAGAAGAGCAACCAGCCAATACCTATATGGGTAACAGCAAAAACTCTTATGAAGATAAGAAGACGTTTTAGGTTGAGGCATTGGCGTAGATCTAAGCTAGGAGATGTGTAGCATGGTGTGGTGACTATGCCTCAAGATAAATCAGATGGTTTGTTTATAGTTTCGTTGAGAAATGTATATAGAGCTGGTAGTAGGGTTGATAGAGGGAAGAGGGCTGTAAGATATATAAAGAGGTTTTTGGAGAGGCATCTAGGTGGAAAGGTGTTGCTAGATTCTTCGATAGGTATGTATATATATAGCAGAAAGATTGAGAAGCCTCCACATAAAATAGCTATTAGGTTTATCAAAATAGATAGCAATGTGTATAAAGCAACCCTTGCCCTTATGGCAAAGAGGTAAAATAGATGCTTATTGAGAGAATAAGCTATAGAGGAAACCCAAATATAGGTGTATATATTTTTGCTAATGATAAAATAGCTATAGCTCCTAGAGATGCAGACTCAAAATTTATTCAGATAATCCAAGGCGTTCTCCAAGTACCTGTAGCCAAGACAACTATAGGCGATATGGGGGTAATAGGAATTCTTATTGCAGGAAACAACAAAGGTCTTATTCTCCCTCATATAGTTAAAGAAAATGAGTTTAAGATAATTAAGGATTTGTTTGATGGAAATATCGCTGTTGTTAAAACAAGGTTTACAGCTCTTGGCAATATATGTCTTGCAAACGACTTTGCAGCATATATAAATAAACAAGCATATGAAGAACTTAAAACAGTTGTTAAAGATACTCTAGAGGTAGAGGTTGTTGAGAAGGGGTTTATAGCTGATATACCAACGGTAGGCTCTGCTGCATATGTGAATAATATTGGTGGTGTTGTTCATCCAGATGCTAGTGAAGAGGAGGTTTTATTTCTATCTAATTTATTTAAGGTTAGAATAGATGTTGGAACAGTTAATTTTGGGGTAGGGTTTATAAAGTCTGGTCTTGCTGGTAATTCATACGGTCTACTAGTAGGAGCTAAAACAACAGGTCCTGAGATAATGAGGTTGAATAAAGTATTTGGAGGTGGTTAGATATATGGTGAATGACGTCAAGATATATAGAATACATGGTTTTATGTTAGTATCGCAGGGTAAGCTACCTAGATGGGTAAAGTTCACAAAGGAGATAAGGGCTTTGAAACCTGAACATGCTTTAGAGAAGCTCTATTCGGAGATGGGTGGTAGACACAAGGTTAAAAAAGCAAATATAAAGATTGTTGATATAGAGGAGATAGATGTAGAAGAGGCAGAGGATAGATATATTAAGGAGTTATCTAACTTAAGATATATGGTGATTGAATGAGTATGCAAGATAGGAGTAGAATAGAGGAGGCTGCACAGCAGCTTCTTGTACAGCTAGAAGAGCTTAGAAATGCTATAAGAGTTGTGCAGTCAAGATCTATCGCATTATCTAATGAGATACAAGAGATTAGGCTAGCTTATGAAACACTATCATCGATTCAGAGATATGGTCAAAAAGACACATTGGCTTCTCTAGATAGAGAGGGGTATGTATTTGTTAAAATCAAGCTTGACGATGTAGATAAAGCTGTAATTAGAATTACAAAGGATCTATATGCAGTGCTTCCAATAGATAATGTTAAAAATGTGTTATCTTCATATGAAAAAGATTTAGTGGTTGAGCTCCAAGAAACTGAAGCAGAGTTGAAGAAGCTTAGCGATCTATATAACCAGCTGCAGAGAAAGCTTCAAGAATATCTAGCTACTTTATCGAGATCAGATAGAGAATCTACCCACTGAAAATTTTTATAGTTAAGGTAAACATAGTTTGTTCTCTAAGCTAAAAAACATATTTAAAAACTTCACAAAACAGTTATCTGATGCTATAGCATATAAAACCATTGATGAAAAAGAAATAGAGGAGTTTTGTGATAGAGTGTTTATCGATTTAATTGAAGCTGATGTTGCTTACGATGTTGCTGAAAGCATTGTAGAGACTATTAAAAAGAATCTAGCTGGGCAAAAGATTCATCGTGGAAGCGATGTAGAGGAGTATATGGCTAGAGTTCTATATAAATCTCTATATGATATTCTTAGCAAAGGCTCTTCTATAGATCTTTTAGAAACTGTGAAAAGTGTTGTTGTAAAAGATAGAGTGGCTAAGATCATGTTTATGGGGATAAACGGCGTTGGGAAAACAACAACAATAGCAAAAGTAGCATATCTATTTAAACAAAACAATATAAAATCTGTAGTTATCGCAGCAGACACTTTTAGAGCTGGTGCTCAAGAGCAGCTTAGAAAGCATTGTGAAAGGCTTGGGCTGCCTTTTATAGGTGGTAGATATGGTGCAGACCCAGCTTCTGTAGCTTTTGATGGTGTTGTCTATGCCTTGAGAAACAACTATAGTGCTGCTTTAATAGATACTGCTGGTAGAATGCATATAGATATAGATTTGATGAATGAGCTTAGAAAAATAGCAAATGTTGTTAAACCCCATATAAAAATCTTAATTGTAGATGCTTTAACAGGTAATGATGCTATTGAACAAGCTAGAAGATTCGATGAGGCTATAGGGGTAGATGGTGTTATTTTAACTAAGGTTGATGCAGATGCTAGTGGGGGTGCGGCATTGAGTGTGATTATGGGTGTGGGTAAGCCAATACTATATCTAGGTGTTGGTCAAAGCTATGATGATTTAATTAGATATGAGCCAGACGCAATACTTAAAATGCTACTCAGATAGTAGTAGTTTAAAGTCTGAGATATAGATAGCTATTAAATATTTTAGTGTGATGGTGATGGCATCTATCAAATCGATTAGAGATGTGTTCGAGGGTATGAGGAAGATTGTAGATTTAGCTGAGAAGCCAGATTCTGAAGACTTTAAACAGATTCTTAAGATAACGCTTCTTGGTTTTACAATAGTTGGTGTTGCTGCTTTTGCATTGTCTTGGCTAATAAACCTTGTTCTTCAGGTTAGCGGTGTTGGTATAACATAGAGATTTCTATGGTGGTTGAAAATGGGTCAAGAATCTTCAGAAGCTAGTAGGGTTAGACAGCAGATGTTTTTTGCTGTAAGAACTACTGCTGGGCAGGAGGTAAATGTTGCTTTAATGATAGAGGTTAGAACCAGGACTCTGAACCTCCCTATATATTCAATAATATCGCTACCTGCTTTAAGAGGCTATATAGTTCTTGAGACAACAGGTCTTCATATAGTATATGAGGCGGTTAAAGGTCTTAAACATGTAAAGGGTAGAGCTTCTGGAACTCTTAGATGGGAAGATCTAGAAACTTTAATAAAGCCTAAATCATTAATAGATCTTCTTCAAGGTGGTGAAGAAGTGGAGATAATAGCAGGTCCGTTTAGAGGTATGAAGGCAAAGGTTGTAGCTATTGATAAGATTAAGAACGAGGTTTCTCTTAATATATTAGAGGCTAGTTATCCCCTTACAATAACTGTGCCTATAGACTACATTAGGATGTCTAAGAGGGAGGTGTAGATATATGGCTAGGGTAAAGGTAATAAAAGTTCAGATAGAGGGGGGTAAAGCATCAAAAGAACCGCCTCTAGGTCCTGCACTATCGGATACAGGGCTAAATGTTTCAGAGGTTATTGATAAGATTAACAAGATGACTGAGGTATATAAAGGACATATACTAACCGTTAAAATAGTTGTTGATCTAGATACAAAAAGCTATGATATAAGACTAGAGTTGCCAACAACAACAAGTCTACTGCTTTCAGCTGCAAAGGCATCGGAACCTTCTGGAGATCCCATGCATAAAAAAGTTGGTAATATAACTATAGATGATGTGGCTAAGATAGCGATTTTAAAGAAGCCAGAGCTTAATACAAAGAGCTTAAAAGCAGCTATTAAAATGATTCTTAGCTCAGCTAGATCTATAGGGCTCACAGTAGAGAATAAAGATCCGAAAGAGGTTATTAGAGATGTTGATAAAGGTCTATATGATGAGGTTATTAAGAAATATGAAGATAGTTGGGGTTTGGGGTGAATAGTTTATGAGTATATCGTCTAGTAAAGAGTTTATAGATGCTTTGAAAAACGCTATTCAGCTGGCTATTAGCGCTAAAAAGCCATGGAGATTTACACAAAGTGTAGAGCTTATAGTAACATTTAGGGATGTTGATGTTAAGAAGCAGCAGGAGTTTAGATTTAGAGATACTGTTGTTCTTCCAAAGAGTGCAGGCAAAGAGAGTAGTGTATGTATAGTTGTAGATGATGCATCTGTTCAGAAAGCTGTTGAAGCTGGTGCTTATAGAGCTATAGGTAGAGGTGATTTATCTAAAATCGATAAAAAGAATGCTAAGAAGATTGCACAGGAATGTGACTGGGTTTTAGTAAGATCTGATTTAATGGGGTTGGCAGGCAGGGTTCTTGGGCCTGCTCTAGGGCCTAGAGGTAAATATCCTATAGCTATACCTGTAAATGCTGATATAGCTATCTATATCAAACAATATAAAAATGCTATTAGGCTATATTCAAAGGAGCAGCCATGGGTTGGATGTAGAATAGGTAGTGAGAATATGCCTATAGATTCACTAGTTGAAAATGCTATTGCTGTTCTTCAGCATATAGAGGAAAAGATTAAAAGACCTCTTCTACAATCCTCAACTATATATGTTAAAACAACTAGTAGCCCAGCTATAGAAGTTGTAACTTAGTTGGTGAGTATCATGAAACCGAGTATTGAGAGAGAGCTTGAAAGGCTTTTAAAAGCATATAAAAGCGTCTCAGCTGTTTCAGAAACCGCTTTAAGTAAAGGTAAGATGGAGAAGAGGAAGGTTGTTGATGAAGCTAAAAGGTATCTATCGAGCTATAGAACTCTAGTGTTATTGGATATGTCTGGAGTTCCTGCAAAGTTTGAGGTATATATAAGGAGAAGGCTTGAGGGTATAGGGGTTGTTAAAATGATTAAAGGAAACCTTTTACTGCTTGCTATGAAGGAAATGAATATGGAGAACCTAGAGGAGTTTTCAAAGTATTTAACTGGGCAAAACCTTGCTATCTTCACCAATTTGAATTCTTTTGAAATAGCGTTTGCATTAAATAAAATTTCTATGCCTATTAAAGCTAGAATTGGTGAAAAGATAGATAGCGAGATTAGAGTACCCCCTATGAAGACAGATCTAAAGCCTGGACCTATAATGAGTTTATTTGGAAAGCTTAAAATACCTATACAGGTAAGGGATGGTGTTATATGGATAGCTAAAGAAGCTGTAATAGCTAAGCCAGGCGATGTTATTACATCTGAACTTGCTTCAGTATTTGATAGACTTGGTATTGAGCCAAGATTTATCAAGCCTATGGTTAAAGCTGTATATGAAGAAGGTCTGGTATTGACATCTGATAAACTTGTAGTTGATTTAGATGCTGTTAAACAGGATATAGGTAGAGGTGTGTTGGATGCATTTAACCTAGCTTCAGAAGTTGTGTTGCCTTATCCAGATGTGGTTAAGCTATCTGTGTCTAAAGCCTATAGCAGAGCAATTAAAATAGCTGCTGAAGCAGGTTTAGTAACAAGGGAAACAGCCCACTATGTATTTACATTGGCATTGTCAAGGGCATTTGCCATAGCATCACTGTTATCGCAGAAAGTGCCGGAGCTTGCACAACAGATACCAATAGTAGAACAAGCTGTTCAGCAGGTTCAGCAACCTCAAAAGGTGGAAGAGGCTAAGGCTGGTGAAGAGGAGAAGAAGGAGGTTTCAGAAGAGCAGCTAGCGGAAGGTTTAGCTTCACTCTTTGGCTAATCCACAGCTTTACTATACTATTTGGAATTAATATATTGTCTAAACCTCTATATTTGCATGCTCTTGCCTTAAATCCTCTTCAGTTTTTCTTAATCTATGCATAAGCTCAGCTATTATAGAGTCTAGAAACACCATTGTACAGTCTTCAAATAGTGTTCCAAGTGGTGCAAGAGGTTCATGTATCCCTAAAACCTGTCTAGCAAAATAATCCTCAACTCTACTTATCTTGGTTCTTCCAGGAACCTCGATAACAATATCAGCGATTTTTGCTAGTGGCGAATCTATATACGTCGTTATAGCAACTATTACAGCCCCAGCCGTTTTAGCAGCTTCAGCAGCTGTAACAATCAACGCTGTTCTACCAGATCCAGAAATAGCTATAACAACATCGTCTTTTCTAATTGGAGAAACAATTGTATCTCCAAGAACATAGACATCGAATCCTAGATGTTTAAGCCTCATAGCAAAAGCCCTACCAACTAAGCCACTTCTACCAGCACCCATAACAAGAATTTTCCTACCATTAACATAAGCATCTTCGAGAACCTTAATAAAATTCAAAATCTGGGAAACCTTAAGAATAGATAACGAATTAGACACAAAATTAGCAATCTGAAGATAAGCCCTATAAAACATAGGTAGCGATTGGGCGAGATCAATATCACTCAAAACACAACACCACAAACAATAAATAGATACTGAGGAAAATAAAAACTTTAAAGCCAATAAAATAAGATATAAATACTATAAAGCATTAAAACTCATAAATCTAAACAAATTAAAAATAAAAACAGAAGCCGCCGTAGCTCAGCTCGGTGGAGCGCCGGCCTTGTAAGCCGGTGGTCGCGGGTTCAAATCCCGCCGGCGGCTCCACATAATTAAACGTTGGGGCTGTTTTGTAGTTAATGGTTGGTGGTTAAGTTTGTAAACTATGTTCTTTATAGAGATCCTGTTGGGTGATGGGAGCTATGCTCTAAGCCTTGCAGGATTTGTACTAGATGGGAGCTCCGTGTCGCTGGGCCCAATAGCCACCCATGACATGATGATGTCGAGGTGAGGTGGAAGCCTTAGATGTGATGAACAAACATAAACTAATGGAAATGAGCATCTAGGGGTAAATGATTTATCTTCAATTTCTTATCAATAAATTGGTTTAACGTTTCATATGGTGAATATCGACATATAGTGATGAAACCCTTCTACATCACTTAAATATACAGAAACATGAAAAGAGTAGAACAAGGAGCACATCATATACTATTATAATGTATTTAGTACTATAACCTGTTGCTCAAATTCTTGTAGAAGTTTTTGAGATCTCTGTATCTTCATCACCTCTATTTAATTTAAACTAAAGTGGGGGTAAACAAATAAAGCAATTCAATGAAAGTATTTTTAAGCAGATCTAGTAAGAGCTGGTATTAGAGATGGGGTTTAATAGTTGTGATTAATAGATTTTATGGAAATAGTTAAGTGATGTGTAAATATATTTGTTTATATGATAGATGTAAGTAGCCAATGAATGAGTCCTCTAAAGGGGACCTGTCCTTTAAGGCGGAGAGGGGGTTGAAAAGAATGTTGTGTTTAGATATATAGAGGAGTTTGTCTGAATGCCTTCAGTTTTAGTTATGTCCCACTACATTCTCTATTTGAATTCTACGCTCCACTATATGGTGAAAGAGTTGTTTTAATATCATTTAAAATAGTTCTCGCTGTTATTGGTTATGTATAGAACTTCTGAAAATCAATTGGGGTGATATCTAGTGAATAGTATAGTAAGGAATTATTCCCTCTGCATGCCTAAGACTGTTTAGATACTTGGAAAAGATATCTTTTTCAGCACCAATATCACTACTACTAGATGCGCTTCTAGCGGTCTTGCTGAGTCCTTGCAGAATACTCTCCTTATCGTTAATATCATTGGACACTCCCTTAGCACTTAGACTCACCAGCAACTCCTTCTCCATACCCCGCTAGATAAACGAACATTGTTACTATATTGAAGAAAATATTTCATACAACTTTACAAAGTCTCTTAAAAAGGTCATGAAGCTTTTGCAGTCTCTTTACTATCTAGACCACTAAATATTTTAGACGCCTATTTGCTGAAGTCTTTTGCTAAGCACTAGAGGCATGAGATATAGTGATAGAACAAGTAGGGATACCATAATTCCTGGAGGTATAAACCACCACCAAGCACCTACAACATAGGCATTCATTACCAGAACTTGATTTAGCACCCATCCCAGTGTTACAACATTTGTTGGGCCTAGGCCTATTAAACTTATACCAGTTTCTGTAAATATTGCAGATGCGTATACTGTTCCAAACTGTAGAAGAATGTATGGCGATATTATAGGGAATATCTCTTTGAACGCTATTTCAATTGATTTCTTTCCACTAATTTTAGCTAAATCTATAAACTCTCTTTCCCTTAACGATAATGCTAATGCTCTTATAGCTCTAGCTGGGGCTGGCCATGCAAATAAAGCACCTATTAGAAAGGCTACAAAGAACATGCTTCTAATTCTTATTGCACTTGCTATTAGTAGTAGAAGAGGTATCTGTGGTATCAACATAAACATGTTTATTATTGTGGTTAGCGCATCTCCTATCAACCCTTTTAAAAAACCACTTAATATACCAAGTGTAGTAGCTATAGCAATGCCGATTAATCCTGCAAACAATCCTATTAATAAAGAGTTTCTTATTCCATGAATTATCTGGGCAAAAACATCCCTACCCAATGCATCGGTTCCCAAAATAAACTCTCTAGATGGTGGCTGTAGCCTAGCCCCTACAACACGTGAAGGGCTTTTAACAAATATTGGTCCTATAGCTCCTATGATCACCAATCCAATAAATATTGATAGAAGTAGCATAAAATATCTATCTCGAATAGCATATATGAATATATTTCTTCTCTTAGAAATATCAACACTCATAAATAAACACCTCTACATTTCCTCAGCCACATAAGCAGATCCTATCCTAGGATTAAGCAATCCATAAACAAGTTCGATAACCAGACTTCCAAAAACTATTATAGCCATCGTCATTAAAAATAAAGCCTCCATTAATGGATAATCTAAAGTAAATGCCGCTAAATACATATAGAAACCTATACCTGGATAGCCAAACACGACCTCAACCAACAATGTTTGGCTAATTAACCCTACAAATGTTATAGGAAACCATGTTAGCTGTGGCAAAATAGAGCTTCGTAACAAATAGCTACGTATCTTCTTAGTTGAAAATCCTAAATAGCTACAGAACTCAACATAAAATGAACGAGCCTCTGATGCTACAGCTGCCCTCATCCCAGCTGCATATCCACCAATAACAGGAATACAGAGTGTTAAGAATGGAAGGATATAATGCCATAAAGCATCTATGATAAAATCCAACGATAGCACAGGAGTCAACCATCTTTCAGAATATGCGCCTTTTATTGGAAAAACTTGAAATGTTACTGCAAATACATATAACAATATCATAGCCAGCCAATAATAAGGTGTCTGCAACAAAATTGTAAATGTATAAAATATACCATTTTTAATTTTTGAAGGACGTAATGCAACCCATAATCCAAGATATGTACCTATAATAAATCCCACAATTATTACTGGAACAATAAGTAAAAGAGTCCATGACAATGCATTAATCACAATCTGAGAAACAGTCTTTGGATATTCTACATACGATATTCCAAAATTTAATGTAAATATTCTTCTCCAAAACATAAGATACTGAATTAGAGGAGGTTTATCTAAACCAAATAATTCCATAAAACGAGCCTTTATCTCTTCTATTTTTCCTCCAGTCGAAGTACCACTAGCTCCAGCCATACCTAAGCCCGTCCCTCCACCACCTAAAACCCTTACTAAAAACATATCAACAGGATTAACAGGCATTAAACGAGGTAAGAAATACACCAGGTTAAGACCGAATAGAAATACTAGAATCCAGAAACCTAGTCTTTTTATCAGGAATTTCAAAAAAGGTTTATAAAAGCTAAAAAAAGAGTTTATTTTAATACCAATTTGGTTCACTTTAATCACCTATTTTCTTTTTATGAACCATCCTATTGCAAATCCAACTATTAGTAGTACTATTGCTAATACTGTTGTTGTTGTCCATTCTGTAACTGTTTCAATTTTAGTTGTTGTTGATACAACTGTTGATATAGATGTTAATGTAACTGTTGATGTAACTGTTGTTGTAGTTTTAACAGTTACTGTAACAACACCAGG
>CAYUUS010000035.1:0-17015 GCA_964447975.1 uncultured Ignisphaera sp.
GTAGGCGTTGGAGTCGGGGTTGGAGTAGGTGTCGGGGTTGGTGTAGGAGTAGGAGTTGGAGATGGAGTAGGGGTAGGAGTAGGTTTAGGAGTAGGTGTCGGGGTTGGTGTAGGAGTAGGAGTAGGCTTTGCAATTGCTTCTGCTAGTTTCTTCATTGCTTCCTCAGGTAATGTTGGGAATGTTATTGTTCCTGGTGGTGGTTCATTTATTGGTCTGCTTGTTGGTGTATCTATTGTTGATTTTACTGGTATTAGGTTGCCTATTACTTGTTGGGCCATTTGGTTGCCCCATAGCTTTATACCTGTATAGAAGTTGTAGGCACTGGGCCAGTTAGTCCAGTAATCTGTTAATACTGGTAATAGCTTCTTACAGTTGCCAGCCCATGCAACCGGCATATCTTTGATCATTATCAATATAGCCTCTTTTAATGCACTTATAGCTTCTGGGCTTCCAGGTGGAAGGCTCATTGCTTTTAATAATGCTTCGTCAAACTTTGGATTGCAGTATCTCACACCATTTGGTGAATAGTTTCCTATAGGCTTTACATATTCACATCTCCATCCCTCAAGGTGTATAGGTATTGCTTTAGGATCATTACCACTTGTACCCCAGTATGAACCTGTTTCAAAAGCTCCATAGTTCAGCTGAGGAACCCAGAACGATGCTGCTTCTAATGGTATTACCTCTACATCTATTCCAAACTTCCTCCACTGCTCTGCAACAGCAAGTCCAAGGTCTATAGCATCAAATTCAAAACCTGCAGGTATATTGAATTTCATTTTCCATGGTGTTCCATCTGGAAGTCTCCATTTTCCATCAGGTCCTCTAGAGAATTTTAAGCTCTTTAGTATTTGTTCTGCTGCATCTGGTGCGTATCTCCACCAACCTGCACCCCAGTTCCATCTAATTTCAGACTCTGTTAAATCTTTTGTTAGCAAACCTGTAGCTCTAGCCCATTGATAAACTCTAATAGGTATAGATGGATCATAGACCTTAATCTTAGAGCCGTTTGGCAATGTAAGCTCCATCTTCAATAGATCATCTAGAAGTAGAGAGTATGTTAGAAATGCTTCAGCAGGCCATGCAGCTGCACTAGGAACTACAGTCATTCTCTGCACACCCTTATAGCCTACAGTCATAACCTCTGTCATGTTTATGGCTAGTGTTAATGCCCATCTAACCATGGTTATATTGTATGGATATTTCATGTTGTTGAAGTATATACCTCTAACTGTAGTGTCGTAACCCCAGAAATATGGGTAATAGGGTAGCCAGGCCTGTACCCTTTCACCAAGCATTCTGCGTAGAGATTCCCATGCCTGCCAAGTTGCATCGAATATCCAGTCAAGTTCTCCTCTAGCCATGGCAACAACTTTATCAGTTTCAGTCTTAAACACTCTAAACATAACCCATTTTGGTCCTGGCCATAGAATAATTTTCTGGTCATATAAAGGCTTTATGCTAGATCTATCCCAGTCATCTCTTCTCTTCCATAAAAACCATGTCCCTCCAGGATCATATGAATGTAGCACATATGGTCCTATGCATAGTGGTGGATTATATAGAAATGTGTGTGCATCTTCAGGTTTAATACCATTTGCTTCAAAATGATGCTTAGGCATCATGTAGTTATATATACCAGGGCCTATCAGAGTAAAGGCTGCATAGTGGAAATAGGGATTGGGTCTCTTAAGCTTTATTGCTAAGGTATAGTCGTCAACGACCCATGTAGAATCAACCCAAACATTTAGAAATGAATATGGACTTAGTTTGCTATTAGCCTTAGAAACATTTATAGCATATACAACATCGTGAGCTGTAAATGGTGTTCCATCGCTCCAGTATATACCTTTTCTAATCTTTATTGTTAACATTGTGAAGTCTGGGCTATAGGTAGGTAGATCTTCTGCAACCCACGGCTTTGTTACACCGTCTTTGTAATCTGTATAGTATAGAGTTGACATACAAACTTGGTTGATACCTATAACAGTTGCTTGTGTACCTATAACCCAAGGATTCCAGTTATCTGGGTTTGCAACACTGCTTATCTGGACATCGAAAATCACAACCTCTTCTCTTTTAACACCTGGTGGTAGAGCTAGCTGTGCGTTTAGAGATGGTGTATTTACTATTAATAGGAATGAAGATATTACAATTATTGATATTAATATAGAGGCTATGGCTCTATATATCATTAGATAACACCTCCTATCGATACAGAATAAATAATCAAAGGTTTAAAAATTTTTATGTTTTAAGTAAAAATAATATGCAGTCCATGTATTGGCCTATATTAGTAGCTGTTTATCATTATTCTATAAATGTAGGTATGTTTCTAAATAGATTTGATACTATTAATGCTGATATTTTTGGCTGTCTATCTCTACTATAAATCCCTTTTCTATTTAGTATTGCTCTTAGCGGATTTTGAGGTGTTCTAAAATCTGCGAAGTTCCATATATGTAGCCCTACTATATAGTTCTTCTTTATCAATGCCTCAATATAGCTTTTAATAAACTCTGCTTGGTATTCCTCTGACCACATTTGTGGAGGATCACTATGTAGACCTAGATATGCATCTGCACCGAACTCTGTTATGATAATTGGTTTTTCTGGAAACATTTGATGTATCTGCTCTACCTCTTTCAACATAACCTCTGTACCTCTATTTATATCACCCCATTCGGAATACCATCCACGGTAATAGTTAAGTGATATTACATCTACATAGCCTAGAGCAAGGTCTCCTACGGATCTATGGGATGCAAATGTTGTTGGTCTTGATGGATCTAGCTCTTTAAAGAATTGAGCTAGCTTCTTTATAAACTCTGCCACCTCTGGTATATTGCTTGGAGGCTCATTTGTAATACTATACATTATTACCGATGGTCTATTTCTATGCTGCTTCACCATCTCCTCAACAAACCTCTTTGCCTTTGCTAAATACTCTTCACTACTAAACAGCTTTGCAATTTCTTCTCTACTAGCTATGCGATCTATACCTGAATAACATAGAGGCGGCTCTAAAATAACCATAAATCCAAACTCGTCTGCTAGATCCAGATGCTCGTTAGAGTATGGATAATGAGTAGTTCTAAACGAATTAGCCCCGATTTTCGCCATTAGATAATAGTCTCTTATAAGAACAGATCCAGGCATATATTTTCCAAGAACTGGAAAATCTTCATGTCTTCCAAAACCCTTGAGGAACACAGGTCTCCCATTTAGATATATCTTCCCATTTCTAACCTCAATGCTTCTAAACCCTATACGCTCATACACAGAATCCCTCACTACACCATCTACATATAACTCTATAACAAAGCTATATAGATTAGGCTCTTTAGGACTCCATGGCTTAACACCATCAACCTTCCTCTCATAGGTAAATATACCTGGCTTAACACCCCTTACAACCTCTTCATATACAACACTAGTCAACTCTTTATCCATTAACCTAAACACAACATCGACATCTCTATTGCATACAATATTAATTAATGACTTGAGAAAACCATCAGCATTAGCATATATAGCTACATCATCAACGTAACACATATCTGTAAACTCTAGATATACAGGTCTATGGATACCACCATAATGGAAAAAGTCAAATGCTGTTACATTAAGCTCTCTTGCAGGTGGTAAATCATACAATGTTGGTTTATTATCTATTCTAACAACAACTCTATTAAAACCACCATATCTAACCCCGTCAACTCTAAATCTAAATCGTGTAAATGATCCCTCATGCTCTCCTATGAAACTATTATTCACCCACACCTTACTTCTATACCCAGCACCTTCGAATATAATCCAAGCTATTCTATCTTTTAAAGATCCATCGATATAGAAATCTTTTTGATACCACGCCACACCTGCAAATTGATCCCACTCTGGATTCTGTTCATTCCAAGACGATGGTACATAGATTAAATCATTTGAGCTAAACCCTTTAAACCACTCTTCTTTATCACCTAACAGCTCTTTATCAACTCTAAATTTCCAGAAACCCTCAAGTGAAATTCTAGGTCTAAACCAGGACCTCAACTCATCTCACAAAACAGTATAGAGAAGAGGCTAAAAATATAAACCTAACTCGCACAATCCCACTTACCAGAATATAGAAACAATTAAAAATATTATATATTTATTGAGATCTATCTTATATTGTATAAGCTTTTTGCATTTTCATTTAGTAGAGCCTTTGCAATCTCTATAGCTATCTCTCTATCCATAAAACCTTCTCTAATAAATTCTGATAAAACATGTGCCAATTGGCTCTTAGCTAACATCGCTTTTCCATAGACCCAGTCAGCTATATATGCATCGCTAAAGAACCCCCCTATCTTATTATATGGAATCATCTGTAGTCTTATACGAAGATACGATCTAATTATCTCTGGATACATTGAATACCACCAGTAGCCACTTAAATAAACATTTGGATAATTCTTAGCTACAACCGTTATTGGGTGATTCAATAAGGCATCAGCTATAAATACATCGAATTTTACTGTAGGATACGTTGAAAAAAGCTTTGTTAAATCAATGATTTGGCTAGGGTTAAACAATGTCACTGCATAGTCTGGTGGTGAAGCACCTGCTACAGGTCTCTTTACACCTAGCATAAGCTGTATAGGTATTCCACGTTCTTCACAAAACTCAATCACAATTCTAAGGATATATGACGCTATAGCGTTTCTAGCTGGTGGATCTATTATCCCTTGGTTTTTCAAAACATTTAGATATGTATCTACAACAGCTTTATCACCTCTGCTAATAGCTAGTGAAATGAAGTTGTCATCTGGTTGAATATTTATAGTTAAAGCTACGATGTATTCTAGAAACTTTTTGAGAAGAGATATAACAGCTTCTTCAAGTTTGCTAGAATTTGTTATCTCTATTGATGCAACCTCCTCTAAACGCTTTAAATTAGATTGGGTTAGATTTGGTAGAATTGGATCCATTCTTAAAGCTCCAACAAATAGCTCTCTATCATACTCTACTATTTTTTCAAGTGGGTTTAACGTTAGAAAAGATTTTTCAACAGGTACTTTATTCCTGAGGACGCTCCTTGCCCATTCCTCATCGCCAAATCTATTGCTTAAAACATTAACTAGCTTCTCTACAGTATCTTCATCAAAACTCTTTAGCTCTAATCCATAGAGATCTCTAAGAATTGATTTTAAACACCAAAAGGTAGAGGTGTTTCTTATATATCTAATATACCTCATAGCAACCTTTAATCTATCTACTCCTTTCAACTCCTCAAAAAACCTTCTAGGCATACCGGATGATGCAAGCTCTGTTACTATATAGTGGTAAAATACGATATCATCGATGCTTTTAGCTGATAGCGATAATGGATTTAAATGTTGATGTATATCGACAACAGGAATATTTTTTATCTCATCAAATAACTCTAAATAAAAACTATCCATTAATGTACCACCAAAAAGATTAGGATTGAGCCATAGATTTTACTAGGTTCAAGACCTTTGATCTAAATGCTAGGTATTCATTTGTGAACTCGTTCATTGTTTTTACACATGGTCCATACTTTGGCCATTCACTTGGACTAACACCTCTATTTCCATAGTCTCTATCAATACCTACTTTTCTAAGAAGATCATTTAGCTCTGGCGATGCCTCATAAGCTTTTACAAAATCTTCATACTGCATCAATATCTCTAGATATCTCTTTTCTAGGCTCTGGTATATGGATTCTTTAATATCGTCAAGCTTTATATTCTTTTCAGCAACCTCTCTAACAACCTTCTGCTGATGATCTGGAAACTCTGTATTTGTCATATTTCTAGAGGCAAATGTGTAAAGAGTGTCAATGGGTTTTCTCTTAGATGCTGGGAGAAGATCTATTCTATCTATTACAACCTCAGCCTGCTCTCTTGTAACACCTATCTCATTAACTAAATAGTTTATCCATTTTTCACGGTTCCATGGAGCAAATAGAATCTCATATACTCTTTGAGCAACAAATGTACCAGATAACTCTATAGCTTCTTCAAGCATTTTAACATTCTTTAAAACCTCATCTCTAGAGCTATACACATTTAACTCAGTTAATGCATCGATATATGGATCTCTCACCATATTTCTACCAAGTACTCTATGGCTACATAGATAATCAACAGCAAAACTCAAGCCCTTTTTCTTAACATCACTCCACACATCTTCTTTTACCCCAAGACCCTTTGCCAACTTATCTAATACAGACCATCTCTTAGACTCATCGACCTTTTCCAAGCCGTTTAAAAGAAGCTTGGCAGCTATATCCTCTCTAAGATGATCCTCTAACCTACCACCCATATTCGTATCATAGGTTTGTGTCGGCATAACACCTTTTCTAATAGCTTTCGCCATACCCCTCATAGCAGCAACGCCAATTAGAACCTCTTGGCTAACAGTATAGCTCACAGTAATGTTTTGACCTACACCCATCTCATTTATCTTCTCAGCAATCTCTATTGCAGCTGGATATGCTGCAGCAACCTTTATAACAAGATCAGGTCTGCCTTTCTCAGGAACACTATATCCCCACCACAGATACTCATCATATACAGCTAGATCTTTTTCTAGCCTTGTGGCAAATATCTTTACAGCTTCAACACTTTTCTCAACATCGTGTGCAATTAATGGATTTAGCTGATAGCTTACAAGGCCATCGTGATACTTTGATAATATAAATGGAATTCTAAAAACATAGAAGTTGTCCATCAATGCAAATCTTGTAGCCTCCATAGTTATATCATCAGCATATCTATCAGGCTCCTTAAACCACTCTGAATACTCTTTTAAAAGCACCTCTTCAGCATATCTCTTAAATCTATCCCATAGCTCAGGATCATCATCATAAGCTCTAGCAGCTAATACAGGGTTTGTAGATACTTGCACAAATCCTAGATGTCTTAAGAATCTCAAACCTAGTGCATAGTCGTTGCCAAACTTGCATAGATTTAAATCATATGCCTTTCTATAAAAGTTATTTCTAATTTCACTGACCATGGCATCTACATAGCTTCTAGCAATTCTTGTCTTTGATATCTTTTTCATAACATTTTGAGCAATTTCAGCAACGAGGCTTCTACCTTTGTTAACCTTCGTCAAATCTCTAAGCTGAAGCTCTATAACAGCTTCAATAACTATTGGCTCACCAAGCTCTTTTCTCTCAATATCCTCCCACTCATCAAATGCATTTACAACAGCTGTTACAGCTTGCTCAATAAGATCTAAGCTAAAGCCTGCCCATCTACCTTCAGCACCAACTAAATTAAATACTATTTCAAGCATTGTATCATATAGTCTTGCCCTTCTAACCACCTTCTTAACAACCTCAGCTTCACTACCATCAACCAACCTCTCACTTCTAATTATCAAACCTATTCTCCTAATGAGAGAAGCTATAACATCGAGTAGATAGCTACACATCTCTGGATGGATAATATGATCCGCAGCAAGTTTTGTCCAGCCCATTAAAGCGGTTTTAATTATGTGATCTGCATGGTCTATACGTGGCTCCATTGGAAGTGAAAGGCTTTCTACTTTCGATTTCCTTAGAATATCCAATACAACATCTTTCGATAATTTCATAAATTCTTCACCTATATTTTGGTTAAACTATAGAGTATAGGAGCTATTAACGACTCTTTAAAAACTTATCTATGTTTACAAATTAAATAAATAAAAATATATCTTTAGACTATATTTCTATGCATCTCTTTATAAACTCTATGTAGAGAGGTATTACTATATCTGGATCCTCTAAATCCGGAATCCACATCTTTTCCCATTCAATAGATATATATCCTTGAAATCCTGCTGATTTGAGATCCTTTACAACTCTACAGATTGGTACAATCCCCTTTCCAGGTCTTACAAAAACCCTTCTACCTTCTCTCATAACAAAATCCTTTATATGTACATGAACTATTTTATCTACTATATATGGAAATATCTCCTCATGTTTCTCTCCAACCATAATCATATTAGCTACGTCATAGAGTATCTTTATACTTGGGCTAAGCTTATTGAATAGCTTTAAAAGTATCTCAAGTTTTGTTAATTCATCATGAGTCTCTAAAGCTATGTAAACACCATGAATATCTGAAAAATCTGCTAATCTATTTAAACTTTCAGATATTCTATTAATAGAGCTTTCTACATCATCTGGAAATCTACCTGCGTAAGCCCTTATAGCTTTTGCCCCAAGTTCTTCAGCCATCAAGATAAGTGTTTTAAGCAGATCCTCATTTCTTCTTCTCTCATTTATATCAATTGATGAAAACCTAGCATAGCCTGCAATAGATGCTACCCTTATATTGCTTTCCTCTATAACCTTTAGCCACCTTTTATCAACAGGATATTGAGGCTTGAGATGGATACCATCATCAGCTACTCTAAGCTCAATAGCATCTAAACCAAATCTCTTAGCTCTTTCAAGAACCTCTTCAAGATTTAGATGTGGATATGCAAGAGTTGTAAATGTGATTTTCATCTATAAAACACCATCGGCTTGCAATGGCAGTTTCACATATGTTTTTCTTGTACTTGAATAATATATAGCTCTAACTATCTCAAGGCTCTTCAAACCATCTTCACCTGTTATTGGAAAATCTCTATCATTAAGCAATGCTTTTAAAAAGTCTTCAAACAGCTTTCTATGCAGCCCCCCTGGAACCTTTACAGTCTCAACCGAATACCCAGGTTTCCTCTCTATAGAAACCCCATCTTCAGATTTCAGCAATATCAACTCATTATCCCATAGCTCTGCCTGGCCCTTTGAACCAAATACCCTAACTCTTCTATATTGATGTGTAGAGGGCTTTGTGAATAGATTTGCTGTTAACGCTCCATAGCCTCCACCTCTATACTTCATAATACCTATACCAATATCCTCTACATTTATAGATGGATGTGCAAGATTATCTATATATCCAACAACCTCATCAACCTCGCCTCCAAACAATAGCATTAAATCAATAGTATGTATTGCTTGGTTTATTAATGCCCCACCACCTTCTGTTCCCCACATGCCTCTCCAACTTCTAGCAAGCTCATCTCTAAGATAATACGTTGCTTCATCTCTCCACCACATCATTTCACCAACAACTAGAAGTATCTTGCCTAAAACACCATTGTTGATATAGCCCATAAGCTCTTTTACACCATCAGCATATCTACCCTGGTATATAACACCTAGCTTAACTCCTTTACGCCTAGCCTTTAAAATCATCTCCTTCGCTGCTGTTACCGTAGTTGCAATAGGTTTCTCAACAATAACATGTTTACCAAACTCTATAGCATATATAGCTTGCCATGCATGTAAATAATGAGGGGTTGCTATTGTTACTACATCTACCTCTGGATCCTTTACAACATCATCATATGTATAGTAGCCTTTACAGCCATATTTAGAGGCATATTCATCTATAAGAGATCTATTCATACAGGTAATTCCAACAAGCTTTACAAAATCTGTAGATCTTTCAAGATCCTTAATAGCCTCGATATGAACACGCCCAATAGCACCAATACCGGCTACTGCAACACCAATTCTACGGGACATAAACCATCCCTTTAACATATCAACTGCTTAAATATATAAGCTTTAATATTTAATAATACAATGCTTTAAATATGAAGAGATTCTATCTATGTTTTTAATCTATAGACCATACCTCTATATCGCTATCAGCCATTAAACATATCTAAAAAATGCTTTAAAAGTTTCCCACCTTAATAGATATGCAAGGTGTGTACCCTTTGGTAAATCTATCAATAATATCTGATGAAATTTCACAAGACTTTGAGCATGCTTTAAAAGTTATAAAAGAGCTTGGAGCTAGTTATGTTGAGCTTAGAACACTTTGGAATAGATATATAGTTGATTTCTCTGACAATGAGATACATAATATAAAGAACATTGTGGATAGCTATGGACTTAGAGTCTCACATGTATGTTCTCCAACATTTAAAATCTATATAGATGACGATAAAGGTTATAGAGAGCATCTCTCTATATTGAAAAGAGCCATAGAGATTACAAAATTCTTTGACCTGGGATACACAAGGATATTTACATTCTGGTGGCAGGGATCAGTAGAGCAATATATTGATAGAATAGTAGAGAAGTTTCAACCCGCTATAGAGATAGCTGAGAAAGAGGGTATATATCTAATGGTTGAAAACGAACCTTCGTGCTTCATTGGAACAGGTGCAGAGCTTCATCTATTTCTAGATAAGCTGAAAAGCAAATGGGTAAAAGCTTTATGGGATCCAGGAAACGCCTTTTTTGCAAGAGAAACTCCATATCCATATGGCTATAGCAAAGTCAAAGACCATATAATATATATGCATTTAAAAGATGCTTCAGTAGAAAATGGCAAATTTGTATTTAAACCCATTGGCAAAGGCATGATAGATTATGAGGGACAGCTAAGAGATGTTACAAATAGAGATATTATTCTATCTCTAGAAACACACTATGTTCCACCATCTGGAAGCAGAGAAGAAGGGACAAGGGAATCGTTTACAGGGTTAATAAAAATAGTAGAAAGAATTTTAAAATGAGACAATATTGAAGTATTTCTATATAGGTTTAACCATTATAAGATAATGTTTAATTTTTTCTATCCCTGGTATCTGTGTATAGAAGAATAGATGTGAAGTCCATGGTATAACAGCGTATCTAAACCCCATTTGCTTTAAATCATATAACGATTTAAATAACAGTACTGTACCAACGCCATGTCTTCTTCTATTTGGATCAACACCTGTAGGGCCAAATTCACTACGCCTCATACGGAGATATACTGCAAACCCTATTATACTACTCCCTTGCTCTGCTATCCATATTGTGGGAGGTTTGTTCTTAAACGAATACAATGTCTCTAGACGCCAAAATGGGTTGTTAAATGTTTTCCCCACCCATTCACTTATATATTGGGCTTCCTCTTCTCTCCCTATTCTAAACACTATACCCTCTGATGTAAGTATATTTTCAATTCTTTTAACTCTATCTGGATAGTAGAACTCTGCTAGGTTTACTTCATAGCTAACAGTATCCTCTCGTTTTTTAAATCCATGCTTCTCAAAAACCTCAATGTAATCCTCATAAAGTATATTTATCCCTGGCATAAAATAGTAAGGGGCATAGGCATATAAAACAATATACTTTTTTCCAATTTGTTTCGCTATTTCAAAGAATTTTAGCAAAAGTTTTGAAAAGATGTCACTCCATTTTTCAGAAGAAATAGCGTTATCAAGTGCTAGATCCTTTACCCAAATATATTCTTTAAAGCTATTAACTGCTTCACTAGGTTCTTTAACAATTTCAACACCTACTAAAAAACCTCTAACTATACCCTTCTCATCGATAGCAAACAATATTAGTTCTTCACTAAGATTCTCATCATCTAACAAAAACGATTTATATATATCGCATTCAACATTATCATATGGAAAAGCTTTATTATGTATTCTACAGGCATCTTCTATAAGTTTAGCATCTCTCAATTCTTTATATGTAACTATATTAACCAAACCCATCCCCAAGAACAGTAAATAAAAATAGTTTAAAAACTTGTATCTAAAATTGGAATGCTATGTCACAATATTGAATCGAGATATAGCTGAAACGCTCTTAGCAAAACCCCTTTCCCAGCATTTAATACCTCAAATGGATCCTGGTCTTGCTCAGGTCTTATCTCAAAACTAATGCTACCTTTATAATCCATGTCATGCAACACCCTAAGTAGTTTAGCAACATCGTTTTCTGTATTGATTGCCCCAGGTCTATAGAAACCTGGATGTGTATCAAGCAGTTTATCGTCAACCTTTTTCCCGCACCCTATATGTATATGCCCTATAAATTCAGGATATGATTTTAATATCTCTGGATCCTCGTTTAATAGTGGAGCATGGCTCAAATCCCACATTATATAGATGTTTCCAACACTCTCCCTAACCCTCTCCACAATCTTTACAGTTTCATGTAGATATCCAGCAATTCTCTTTCTATCCCATGTAACATCAAAGGTTTCTAGAAACACCTTCATACCATATTTAGATGCCTCAGCACCTATCTCAACAAGACTTTTAACAAGAGCATCTATAGCTACCTTTCTCTTTTCAGGGTCTTCAACATTAGGACCCGAACATAGACCCACAGCCTTCATTCCTCTTAAACCAGCTCTTTTAATCTCATTAACGATAAATTCAACGGCTTTGCTTCTCTCAGCCTCGTCTATAGCATTTATATTCATTCCTCTAGTTAATATATATGGCTGTAAAGCAAGTGCAAATCTCTTTCTATAGTTTTTATTCATCTCTTCAACTCTACTCCATTCTGCATCATCCATAGGGGTCATCTCAATTAAATCAAAGAATGGATCTATGATTAAAGGCTTTAGCTTATCGCTAACCCCCTTATCTATCCTCATCAACTCTGGAAATATCATAAAGGCAACTATACCTATATCCCATGGAAACCTCGATACTACTTCACGACCATTTTTAACTGTATATCCATACAGCATAGATATTCCCAGCTATATACATTACAAAATATTTAAAAACTTTTAGCTGGTAACCCACCTAGTTAGAGGTCTAAGCAATGTATCTAGGTAAGATACCTAGACCTGCTTTCGGCATTAGAATACCAGAGATTGTTGTACCAGCTATACTCAAAAGTTTTAAGAGATTAAATATAGCTGGTACGCTAATGCTTTCATTTAATAGAGAAACTGCTCCAAAGAAATATATAGATTCTCTGGATATAAAGCATTTCTATCTAGGCCATACAGGTACATCGATAAATGAGTATATAAATAGTGCTAGAAACCACTCTAAAGAATTTTCAATACCTATAGAGGTCGAGGCTGACCATGTATCTATCATGGGTAGTGTTGAAAGGGCTTTAAAAAGAATTGCAGGTGTTGCTATAGAAGAGGGTCTAAGCGATGCTGAAATAAACGAGTCTCTGAATTATATTGAAGAGGAGTTTAGAGAGGTTTCTAAGGCTGGAGGTGTAGATTTTGTAACTATAGATACATGTGAACTTGTAGATACGAAAGTTGAGTTAATGTCTAATGAAGAAATCATATCTAGATATGAAAATGAATTTGACTCTGACTATAGAAAATCTCTTGAAAATAGATTCTTAAGAAGATTTGTCTTTGTATCAGATGATAGAGAAGTTTTTATTAAATTCAATAAAATAGATATAGCTAGACTTGCATTAAAATATAGCAAAAGTATAGAGTATGCCGTGAGGATAATAGATATTATTAAGAAATACAATGTAGATGGATTTGGTATAGAGATAGCATTGGATGAGTTTCCTATAATAAGTAGTGTAAAAGATGTTCTATTCTATTCAATGGAGCTACAAAATAGAGGCATATATATAGATTTCCTTGCACCAAATATAGGATTCAAGAAAAGAGAGGATTATAGTGGAGACCCCAATCTACTCTATGAACATGTAAAAAACATTCACACAACACTCTCATCACTAGGTATATACATTTCTATACACTCTGGAAGCGGTGCACATCCATACTCTGATAAAGGTAGAGGTATATGGGAGATTATAAGAAAAGCTACAAACGGCTTCATAAAATATAAAATGTCTGGAGTCTTAATACAGCTTCTTCTAGAGCTTCTATACCAATTCCCAGAGGGATCAAAAGCTAGAAAACTCTATGATGAGATATATGACTCTGTACTTGAACATATATACTATGTAGTAAAAGCTAAAGGCAGTATCTATTCACCTGAATTAGAAAGGCTTTTAAAATCATATGAAGAAGCTATAGAGAGAGATCCATCATATAGAAGAAGTCCTAGAGCTGATATATTTAGACACTACTTCTATATATTTCAAACATTAAGAGATGATAAAGGCTATAGAATATTAAGAGAAAAACTAATTGATTTATACAATACTGATGCTGAAATTA
This sequence comes from uncultured Ignisphaera sp., assembly GCA_964447975.1. Taxonomy (GTDB): domain Archaea; phylum Thermoproteota; class Thermoprotei_A; order Sulfolobales; family Ignisphaeraceae; genus Ignisphaera. Next base: position 13,983 of record CAYUUS010000035.1, read on the forward strand.
GAAAAAGATATGAGTCTGAGGTATATAGCTTAATAGAAAGATTCTCCAAGGCCTTAAACTTTATAGATAACATCAATAGATACAAAGTGATAACTTTATAGATACAGCAAAAATGTAAAACAATAAAATATATTGAATTATTTAAATTAACATAGCTAGCTATACATAATGTTTATTGTTATACTCTTTATCACCTTTGATAGAAAGTCCAAATCTATTTTTATTACCTTACCAACTATCTGATACTTTGCATCAACCTTTAAACCATCCACAATTACCTCTAGCTGCTTTATATTCTCTCCAAAGGCTTCCACCTCAATGGTTTTAACATCTATAGATCCCTTTTCCAAGAATATAGAAACTCTATGTTCTTTATCTTTTACACTCTGTTCTGCTAATCCCCATGCCCCTGTAACAGTGATTAACCCTCTAAACACCTCTTTATTTAATTTCGGCATAAATCTCAATTTTGCTTCAAACCCGTTGTAAAAGAGGCTCTCTATAGCCATCAAAACTAGCCATGAATCCATAGCTCTATAATAGTGCCCACCACACTCTATATGATTCCAATACTCTCCATATCTCGCATATCTCTCATGAATCGACTTCAGTATATCTATAGCCTCTTTAACCATGCCCTCATAAATCATATGAGCAGCTACCTCAAATTCTATTCCAGTCCATGGAGTATCTATCTGCGAGCCTATTGTATATATAAGCCCTGTATCGTTTGGAAACGGCATATCTCCTGCAAAAGCTGGTCTAGGCATACCTGGATAAGATCCATTTATAAGCCCTTCCTCACCTTTAAAGTTATACTTATATATAGCTTTCAAGATGCTTAGAACCTTCTCTTTGTCAATTACATATCCCATGTCAAGTAGAAGTGACATAAACATCTGTCCATCTATTTGAGATGATGAGCATCCCTTGTCTCTTTTGCCACTTATAGGGTCATACCATAGATCGAGATATTCACCATTCCATAGATATTTCAACACTTTTTCTCTAGCTTCTTGATAAAGCCTTGTAACATATTCTCTATAAGCAGTATCCCCAACAATACCTGAGGCCTCTAACATAGCTTTTAACGATGCAAGCCAAAGTATACTTGTGAATGATGCAAAGCCAATAAAGCTCCATGTATCAAATGTCTGTACAGATATCGGGAAAAATGTATATCCAGCACCAAGAGATGCTAGAATCAAGCGATATGTCGATGATTCTGGAAACAGTGTTACATGTTTAGCAATGCTTTGGCGAATCGCTTCATAACCAGCTGGTGTATAGTGATAGAGAAGCTTATCACCTGTAGGATCATGTGTTCTAAGTATAACATCTATAGCTTCTTTAAGATTACCCCATAGCTTTGTTAAAAGCTCTTTATCTCCAAGCCACAAAGCATCTCTAATAGCCATCAATATATATTCAGGGTTCATATCAGGTCTATCATATGTGTCTGGCCTCTTAAATGACCCTATAAAGAAATGCATAACTCTTCCAGATGGATCCCTACCTGTAGACTTTACAACTTCTCTAACAGCTTCTTTAAACTTCTTTAGATCTGTTGCTATAGATGGGTCTTTCTTTATCATCTCTTTAAACATCATAGCATTTTCAGGTATTGCTAAAGCAAATGCTTCATAATATGGCCACATATCAGGTTTTAACTGCCATAGAGCTTGGTATTCAATCCACTTCTTCTCTAGATCTGGAAACATCTGTAGAATCATTATAGAGCCATAGAATGCTACATCCGTTGTATTATGCCCGCAACAGCCATATCCTTCCCAAACCCCAAATAATCCATTCTTTGTATAAAATGTTGACTTCATCATTGTTGTTAACTGAGATGCTATTAAATCAATAAGCCATTTATCAATAGAGGTATTGTATAGTATATCATGGAATTTTCTTGTATATGTATAGAGATAGTCGAAGTTTTTAATAACATACTCTATAACATCTCTCGATGAATTGAATATAGTCTCATAGTAGTGTCCAAGATAGTTTCCAATATCGTCATAAAAGTTGGGGAAATACCATGAAAGTAGAACAACAATTCTAGCCTCTTCACCACCTTTTAAAGACTTCTTACCAGCTATAAAGCTGTGTATGACCTCTTTAAACTCTTCTATATTCTTTGACTCTCTCAATATTCCACTAGCTCTATACTCTACCCAGAGCTTTCTAAATGAATCTACATCAAAAGGTACACCTAATCTAAAACCTATCTCTATACCTTCGCTAAATAGTCCAAGACTTAACTCACCTCTATGCATTGAATGTTTTTCAGAGACATCAACACCTCTCTGTGTAACGATGACGCTTTTACTAGAATTAGAAATTGTAGCTTCAACTAGTGTTTTAGCTGGTATTGCACTAAATGGACTTTTAACACCAGCTAATAAACTAAACTCTATATCTTTTGAAAGCTTATTTCTAACTCTAAATATAAATACGGCTATTGGTAGAGAAGAATTCTTAGAGTCTCCAGGTATGAATGGGGTAAAAGCCTCCAGCACTATATCTACAGGTATATCTTCATCTAAATATCTTAGAAATGCAAATGGTGGTTCACCGTCAAATTCTATACCATCTACAGATCTAAGCCAAGGCATTGTATATGGATCTCCACCGTAGCTCGCCCAAGGCCTTTCATCCTTTGGGAACTGTCTATAGCCTTTAAATGCTTGGAGAAATCTAACAACAACCTTATCACCATCTCTAATCCTAGCAACAAAGTATAGATCTGCAGGCCCCATATACTCTTTATCTCTATCTTCTCTTCTCCATGCCCATGGACCATTGTTAAATATGTGCCATTCATAGAATCTACCATCTCCTCTAATCTCAATAGTTCCACATCCGATTCCTCCAAGCGGTATACCTGAAGCCATGTAATATGAGCTTCTAAGCCTCATATTTATCCCCAGCTCTTCTACCCTATACTATACTTAAAAACTTTTATGTTATTGCCTATATCGTGTTTACCTATTATTAATTAGCTATGGTTATATTTAACCGTTTGTC
>CAYUUS010000036.1:0-16231 GCA_964447975.1 uncultured Ignisphaera sp.
TAGCAATAGTACTACTAATAGTTGGATTTGCAATAGGATGGTTCATAAAAAGAAAATAAAAATAAAATAAATTATTTTATTATTTTTAACACAATAATAATTTATTTTTTTAATAATTCACTTGTTAATAATTTAGATAAGGTAAAACATTTTAACTGAATTAGATGTTTAAATTGATATACAATGCTGATATTTTTAAGTGATTTTATAAAATTCTATTTTTAAATCTTCTATGCTAAATGGTTTCAATATGTATTCATCTGTCCATGTATCGTCTATTGTGTAGAAGGTATTGGGTGTAATAAATGGTGGATCTACATCCTTTCTATGTAGGGGGCCTAGAGCATTTCTTAATGTTCCAACTAATATAATTTTAATTTCATTTGTATTAGATTTCAAATTCTTTGTAATATCTATTTTTTGTGATGGTGATATAACTTTTTCGACTTCAACATCATTCACATATATTATGGCTAATGCAGCATTTATTTTTTCTATAGATAGATATGCTTTATCAAAGTTGTTTATATTTAGGTTGATCTCTTTAATAAGTTCTAGCTCTCCGCTATAAAATGGGTATCCTTGGCTACATAGGTTATATGGTTCAACTTCATACAACTCTTTAACAATTCTCGATGAACCCTTAGCTACTGCTTTGACACCAAAATTACCAAGAATATATATAGGTTCTATCTCTGGTTCAAATCCAACTATACCTTCAGCTTCAATAGTATTTATACCCTCTTCTATATATGTATCAATTCTATATTTTGCAAAGTTCCAGTCAATCCAGAAACCTTTAATGTCATTCAAATCTATTCTATTTTCATTTACCCTTACACTGACAAATTGTTTGGGATTCTCGATAACTAGATATATCTCGTCTTTGGGCTTTACCTCTACATAGAATTCAAATCTTAATTTATATCTACTACCTATACCTCTGTTAACAGCAATTTCACGAATTTTTTGTATAGGTATAGGTTCACTCCACTGTTCTGAATCTATAGCGATTTTTGCATAGTCAAGTACCAGAATATTTGGATTTAATTTATTTGCAATCCATTTACCACCTAAAGAAATTTCTTTGATTTTTCTATGCATTGTTCTAGGCATGGGTTTAGGGACACCTGGCTTTAACACCAGCAACTTTGATTCAATAGGCAGAAGTGTTAGCTCTATCCATGTTCTACCATTTGCTAGTGCTCCAAAACCCTCTAAAATTTCACCTGTAAATGGATTCCACTCCTCAATAGTATATGAACCATTTATACCTATTCTAACATTATGTCTATTATTTCTCGATACATTAGCTATAAAGACTATAAACATATTGTTGTATTCTCTAACATGCATTAGAACATCTCCATCAACATCATCGCTCTTTACAATAGCTGTTAGATCTATATCTGCTAAAGAGCTAGATATAGAATCTATAGATATAGAATCCAAAATTTTACTTCTTTCAAGAATATTTGAAGTCTCTGTGGATTCTACCCCATCAACCATTTTAGGTATAGGCTTTATAGCAACAACTTTTCCACCGTTGCTAATAAACTCTCTTAGCAGTTTTAATGTAGATGATGATATATTTAGCGATGGTGGAACTATAACCACCTTATAGCTTGCTCTACCAATGATTATTCTATCACCCTCTGCTTTACCATATTTGCTAAGAATAATTTCATCACCAAGCTCAAAATCTATATGAAGCTTTGCAAGTGTTCTTAAGAGAGATATAAATGAATTGTTTATTTCTCTAGCTTTAGAGTCATTTATAGGTGTATAGATACTCCATATACTGCTCATTGGATATATAACCAATACATCTACCACTCTCTTGCCAAGAGATAAAACATAACTCAATCTTGTGAAGTAATCCTCTATAACTTTATTATATCTCCACCATGGCTGGCTCCAATGGAGGTTAAGCCCATAGTCAGCTTTTCTTCTACCTCTCATAGAATAGGGAACTAGATGATGGTTCAACATATTAATGCCTAAAGCATATAGAAAGTCTCCTATCCATTTCCTATCTTCAAAAGATGGATAATTACCGGTACAACCATAGGTTTCACTTAAAACCCTTTCTTTACCAAGTTGATTAGCGACACTAGAAACCTGTTTAGCTGTTAGAAACATATCCCATATACGCATGCCTAGATGATCCATACCAGGTATATGCATATATTCATAGTGAGGCATTACAGCTCCTACAACAAGCTGTGAAATGAGATCATCTTCTGCTAGATAATGCCCTGTGAATTTTAAGCCATGTTTATCACACCACTCATAGAGTTTTTTAGAGAATGCTTCTATAAACATCAATGTTACTGTTTTCCAGTAATCGTATCTAGTTTTAGTATAGCTACCTATGTCAAAGAATAGCTCAGGTAATTTCTCAATGATGTCATATCCATTTATCTTTTTAAAATATTGCGACAGTTTATCTGTCCATGGAAGTGCATATACTGGGAATCTTGAGCCTCTTGGAGGAATTCTAGTTGGTGTTTTTTGTGATGATGGCGGCCTAGGTCTAGATGCTGTTATATTTGGCTCATCTGTAAATATCCCTGGAACTATATTGCCTATAAATTCTCTAAATAATTCAACATATGGTCTATAAGCAACATCTATAAATCTCTCAACAACATCTTCATCAAGAAGATCGACATAGGAAAAACCTGAAAACCATACATCTCCCACTGAAGCTGTATACTTCACAAATGATAGATATAGATAGTTTTCATTTAATTCACCTTCAAAGATTCTTTCACATTTCATAGGTATATTGCTTTCGTTAGCACTACATCTAAACATTGCTATGGTATCGCTACCAGGGAAAGCAGTATTTGCTGTAATCATTATAATTGCCTTTGCTCTATATCTAGAATCTTCAGCAGGTATAAAACCACCTGCAAATCCTGAAGGCCATCTATCTTCATCATATATCCATACATACATACCTCTTCTACTAGCCTCATTTACAGCAGCTTTAAACGCTTCAAACCATTCTTTACTTAGAAATGGTGTAACTAAACCTTCTCTTGCATGAAAAAACACACCACCGAACCCAGCTTCATCCATTAAACCAATTTGCCTAGATATTTCATCGATATTTAATATATCGTTCAAAGACCAGAAGGGAACACCCCTAAAATTCTTTGGAGGGTTTCTAAACATATTGACGTCTATCAACCTACATTACCAATACTTTCCAAGTAATGGAGATAAGATATAAATTTTGATGAATTTACGAACAGAAAACTTATTATATAAGTTCAGATATATTTTTTGAGGTGATTAGATGGTACGATATGAAGCTTTAAATCGACTAGATGAATTTAAAGGGTTTTTAGAAGGCGATGTAGCAAATAGATTTCTAGAAATCTTTGATATAAAGTTTGGTAGTGGGACTTGGGCTGCAGGTGGATTTAGTGACAGGTTTATGGCTAAAGGTTATTCTCCAGAATTACCTTCAGATATAATTTCAAGAATTGAAAGAATTAAAAAAGCTGGTATAAAAGCTTTTGTCCCTATAAACATGGAGTTTCTAGACGATGGCTTTAACATTAAATGGGATATAGTTGATAGTGTTATAGAATATGCTAAAAATAATAGCATGATAATAGCTGGTTTAGCTATAGATTTATCTGGTGTACCACAGCTTAAGATGGGCTCTATAACAAACCCTGATCCCACTCTCAGAAGAAAATCTATGGAGATACTTGTAAGCAGCATGGAGATAGCTAAAAAGTTTGGCGTTGATGTTGTGTCTTTTTGGCCTGGGCAAGATGGCTGGGATTACAGCTTTGAAGTAAACTATGGTAAAAAGATATCTATGTTTCTAGATGGGTTAAAAGAACTAGCTTCAGAAGCTATTAAGAGAAATATGATGCTATGTATCGAGGCAAAACTTAAAGAGCCTAAGGAAGGAAACATGATCATGCCTACTACACATGTAGCGATAGCTATTGCAAAGAAGATAAATGATGAGCTTGGAAGAAAAGCTGTTGGTATAACAGTTGACTATGGACATGAACTTATGTATGCAGTTGAACCAGGTTATACTGTATACCTTGCACAATCATTTGATGTTCCACTTTTATCAATACATATAAATACAGCTAAAACACATAGCAATGATGAAGATAGAGTTGTTGGAACTGGAGATATATGGCAACTCATAGACTTTCTCTATGCAACCATAGATATAGGATACAAAGGATGGTATATACTAGACCAGTTTACATATAGAATGGATCCTATAGACGGTCTTAGACTCTCTAAAGAATTCTTTGCAAATGCAGTTAAAAAAGCATTAGAGATATATAGACATAGAGAAGAACTTGAAAAATATAGGGAAATAGGTGACCAGGCAAAAGTATTAGACCTAGTTAAAAAGATTCTATATACATTTTAAGCTATATCAAATATCACCTCTAATTACAAATTTTTTTAATTAAATAATAGCTTAATTTTGTGTTATAACCTAGTTAAAGAATTAAATTGATTATTAGCCATAAAGCTTCTATAAATCTGTATACAAAGTAAAATATTGAGTATCTATTATGAAAAAGATAAAGGTTTCATGGACTATAAAATATCCGCATGTTGTCTACGGAAATCCTTACTCACCTATAGCAGTCTGTATTATATATCCTCATAGATATCCTGATAGAGGGGTCGATTTTACAGATTTCGATGCTAAACAATATAAAGAATACATTTCGCTATGTGAAAGATTTGTATCCTATGGAGCAGCTGTTGCAGGGCTCCAAAATACTGAGCTAGGTGTTTTCTATGTTGCTAAAACTATCTTATCTAATCCAAATATAAGGTATTTAGTTGTGGTTGGAAAAGAGTTTGGCCATAAAATTGGGTCTCTCTATAGATCTATTTCTCTAAATCTTTATGATGAATCTATAAGGAGATATTTATCTAGAGAAACATTTGATAGTTTAAGAAGCCAAATAGAGATCATAGATCTTATAGGCTATGATCCATTCAAAATAGAGAATATTGTTAAAAAAATTATAGAGGCCTCTTATCAGGAAAGCCCTAAAGAGATTGTTTTTAATGGTAGGAAATGGATTGTTTGGGACAAGGGGGCAGTTGAGAAATATATTTCTAGTAGGAAAAGCTATAGACTATCTATACTAGGCTATACCATTATTATAGATGTTGATAGTATTAATAGCGCTTGGATAGTCACTCTCGATATGGTTTCTACATATGGTGTCGAGATTAGAGATTGGAGAGGGAGAAGACTAGTATTACCATATACACTTATTATAAACATAGATAATCCTCTAAATACAGAGGGATTAGATAAAGCCTCACTAGATGAGTATTTCAATGAGATGCTATCTGGGGAAATCAGAGAAGGGGAGTCATATACATATGGACATAGACTATTCAAATGGTTTGGATTAAACCAAGTTGAAAAGGCTATTAACAAGATCAGAAATGGCTATTTAACACAAGGTCATATAACTCTCTATGACCCTAGGATAGATCTAGAGTCTAATGATATTCCATGCATTACAGAGATACATATAAAAGTTATAGAGAATGAAGTATCGCTTAGAGCCTCCATTAGAAGTTGGGATGTTGCAAGAGCATTGCCATTCAATCTATATGCATTATCTAGGCTACTTGAGTTAATAGCTAAAGAGTTGAAGAAAAGCATTGGTAAGCTGATTATCATAGCTGATGAACCACATATATACTTGTAATAAATAGTAAACATTATATATTATATTATATCTATGCATCAGATGTTTAAAATATTGTAAACTCAATAGATTTATATACAACCTTACTTAGATTATATATTGTGGGAAGATCTATGGGTTATGAAATGGTTAAATTCATTGAAGAAATTTTAAAGCTCTCTGAGAAAGAGGCTATTGAAGCTCTTAAAAAGACCCTATACCCAGATTTTAATGAAGCGTTCAATAAAGCTGAAAAAATTCTTTGTATTGCTCCGCATCCAGATGACTGTGAAGTTGGTGCTGGTGGAGCTATTTCATCTCTTTCTAGAAAAGGTAAAGATATATATATTGTTATAGCTACTGACGGCTCACTTGGAACCTCAGATCCTACTTTAACACCACAGCAACTAGCATATATTCGTATGAATGAACAAGAAGAGGCTGCTAGAATAATGGGTGTTAAAAAGGTTATATGGCTTGGATATAAAGATGGTTACATGCCATACGATAAAGAGGCTAGAGCTAAAATAGTTAACATAATAAGGAGTTTAAAGCCTGATATAGTTCTTTCACCAGATCCGTGGCTTACATATGAAGCACATCCAGATCATAGAAATACTGGCTTATTAGCTGCTGAAGCTACTTTAGCCTCTGGTTTACCACACTATGTGGAGGAAGGGTTATTGACAGGTTTAAGTTCATGGCGTGTAAAATACATAGCTTTCTACTATACATCAAAACCAAACTTCTACTTTGATATATCGGATACTATAGACCTTAAAATAAAAGCTTTAAAAGCACATAAATCGCAATTTGAAGCTGAGTGGAATAGGTTTGAAGCTTTAATAAAGTTCATATCTGCTTTATATGGCAAGAAGATAGGCGTAAGATATGCAGAGGCATTTAAACTTCTACCAACACAACTTATACATGCCATACCATTTGCAGAGATATTATAGCAAACATGTTGTTGTGGAGCCATGGCTATGAATACTCTATATAGCTTATGGAGATTTACAGGTATAGCTGCAGCGATTATAGCATGGATTGTTATAGCAATCTCTATATCTCAAAATCCATGGTTTGACATATATAGACATGCACTTAGCGATCTAGGGGATGCTAAGGCTAATAAGCCATGGATTTACAACATCGGTTTAATTATAGTTGGTGCAATAGTGTGTATATATTCTCTATATATAACATTTACAACAAATAGCAAAGCCTATGTATATACATCAGCTTTAATATTTATAGCAGGTTTATTCCTAGCCTTGATAGGGATATATCCAAGTGGAACAAGACCACATACATTTGTATCTACATGGTTCTTTATACAGATGTGGTTAGCTATCATAGCGACAGCAATAGGTATGGCTATAGAGAGAAGAATGTTCTATGGAGCAATACTAGGTATAATAGCAGTTATAGGACCTATAGGAGCTGCATTCATTAAATGGCCATCTGTAGCACTTCAAGAGGTTTTCGGAGTTATACTTATAGATCTCTACGTCGTTATTTTAACATTAAATTTCTAGTCAAATAAAAATTTAAATTTTTAATCATAGAGATAATCTTTGGTGAATTGGCTTGAGTTTTAAGGTGGATTGGAGCTATTTTAAGAAACACTATGAGGAGTTCAATAAAGAGTTCAAACCTTCATGGTTTCATGATGCTAAACTTGGTGTTATTATCCACTGGGGGCCATACTCTGTACCTGGATGGGCTCCACCACTTGGTGAGCTTAGCTATATTCCCATGGTCTATGGCTGGGATTTCTGGTTTAGATATAACCCCTATGCTGAATGGTATCTCAATACCTTGAAGATATCTGGAAGTGCTACAGCTATATTTCATGAGCTCGTCTATGGTAGGGACTTTCCATATGAGAGATTTGCTAAGATATTTGAAGAGGAATCAGATAAGTGGAACGCTTCTGACTGGGTCGAGCTGCTTAATAAAGCTGGTGTGAAATATGTTGTGCTTACCACTAAGCACCACGATGGCTATCTCCTATGGCCAAGCGATGTTAAAAATCCTAGAAAAAGAAACTGGTTTTCTCAAAGGGATATAGTTAGCGAGCTTGCAAAAGAATGTAGAAATAGTGGATTAAGATTTGCAACATATTATTCAAGTGGATTTGACTGGACATTTAATGATACTGTTATAACAGACCATAATTCCTTTGCAAAAGCCATGACCTTTGGCGATGATTATAGAGAGTATCTCAAAGGCCATTGGCATGAGCTTATAGATAAATATAAACCAGATGTTTTATGGAGCGATATTGGCTATCCATTTGAGGAAGATCTTCCAGAGCTATTTCTCTACTACTACAATAAGGTTTCTGAAGGTATTATAAATGACAGATTCACTAAAAAACACTACGACTTTATAACGCCAGAATATAGGCTTATCAATAAAATCTCTGAAGAGAAGTGGGAAACCGTTAGAGGTATAGGCTACTCTTTTGGATATAATAGAGCAGAAGGGCCAGAACATAGCTTATCATATGAAAAGCTTATCCATCTACTAATAGATGTTATTAGTAAAAACGGCAATCTATTGCTTGGAGTCACGCCAAGGGCAGATGGAACAATACCTGAACACCAAGTGGAGACTCTTCTAAAACTTGGACAATGGCTTAAAACATATAGTGAGGCTATATATGGTACAAGGCCATGGATCCAAGCAGAGGGCATTGTAATAAGTTCTGATGACGCTATACAGCTAAGATTTGTTAAAAAAGATGAGAAGCTCTACGCATTTCTCTTGGGCAAGCCAAGATCTAGAAAACTAGTTTTAAAGCCGCTAGACGGCATGTTTAAAGCTAAGGAAGGTACATCTATTGAAATGCTAGGCGAGGAGCCAATAAAATGGAGGCAAACATCATATGGAATAGAAATCGAGCTTCCTAGGTATATCTATCTCTTACCTGTCTACATTATAAAAATAGAACCAATACCAGAAATAGAGAAGTAACTTTCAACAATTTATTGACTATTAGATACTATATTATATCTAATACAATTAATTAAATCAGTTTTAAAACAATAATAAAGTTTTTAAACTTAATATAGATAAGATATAGAATTATGTAAACATGGGTGTCTTTAATGGATTTACCAACTACAATTGCTCTTGCTATTAAATGTAGTAAAGAATTTGAAGAACTTACAGCTATACTTTATGAAAATCTATCCTCACTTTATATGAATAACAAAGAGTTTTCGTTAGCATTTAAATGGCTCTCTATAGAGAGCTATAGCCATGCAAAATTTATGGAAGATATATATAGAGTTCTTAACATCACTATCTCTAGCTATAATTGTCGTGAATTTGTAGGTGAGCCATGGAGAAGAGTTGAAATATTATTAGACCTTATTAAGAAAAATGTAGATATTGATATAAATGAAGTGTTAAATGGGCTTGAAATTATTGAGAAATTTGTTGGTGAAGAGACTTATTCTAGGTTAATATACCCTCTGCTTGATAAATTAATTAAAGAATTAAATATTTCTTTAACAATTGTTTCAAATATTTTTTCTGAAATTATAGAGGAGGAGAAGTATCATGAGAACATAATTGGAATGTTAAAGGAGAAATCCAATAGATAGTTATATTCTTTAAGAATTTCAAAATTTTATTTTATAAACATTAGCCTCTCTATGCAGTACGGTTTATAGATAACATGCATAAAATTTATAATTTTCTAGGAAGGTTATTTTAACAACAGATAGTGAGTAGATATGTGGACAAGTCATATCGGTAGCTTTCCTCTTAGCTATAGCATTAACAATATTAAACGTGTACTTCTCGATATGATTGATATAGGTCTTGATGTACCTCCATATCCACAGCTTAGAAGTTTTATAGATATCTATTTAAAGCCTCTTGAAATATTTGGTTTAGCAGTTAATAAAAAGGGTATATATTTTTCATCTCAAGAAAAACTACTATATTCAGAGATTCAAGCTATAGATATTCCAGATGCTAAAACTGCTATGGAGATTGTTAGAGAAAATAATCTTAAATTTAAAGGTTTTAGAGCCCCTATAACAGGAGTATTTACCCTTTCTTCACGTGTATATCTAGCAGATGATATTTCAAAGGGTTTGCAATCAACAGCTATAGCTAATATAGAAATTGTCGATGGCTTTTTCAAGAAATATATATACAGAGTTATTGATTTTGTTAAAGATATTGGCTACAATATTATATTTTTTGATGAACCCAGTCTTACACTTATAGTTGGTAGAAAAATATTGTTTGGATGGAGTGAAGAGAAGATAATAGATATTTTAAGTAGCTTAGCTAAAAGGGCATACAATAGTGAAGTTGGTATACATATATGTGGTTCTTTAAATAAAAAACTCTTTGAGATTGTAATTCAAGTTGATGGTATTAAATATTATAGTTTTGAGTTCTATTCTAATCCTAGAAATATAAATGTTATTGATAAATCTCTACTAGAAAAATATGATAAGATTATATCACCTGGAATAGTAAGTGCTTCTAAACCAATTGTAGAAAGTAGTAATGAAGCTTCAAATATTCTTAGAAAAGTGTATGAAGCTGTAAATGGTAGAATAGATCTTGTTTCTGGTGATTGTGGATTTGGTGGTTTGAAAGGTGTGTTAGGTAATGAGGAAGATGAATACAGAATAGCTTTGGGTAAGCTTAAGGTAGTTGTTGAAGCAACTAAAAGTTTGGCTAAGTAGATTTAGAGTTATCTAATTGTTCAACAGTCTTGTTTAAAAGAAATTCTATGAAGAATAAACCATTCTATGGAAACAGTATAATAAATAACCATATCTATAGATAGGTTATATAAGTAAATAATACAGCCACTATCTGATACAATACAATATTATTTTGTCTGTATCTCTATGTACATATGACTATCATAGCTTTTTTAATTACAATAGTTTTAGTTATTTAAAACCACAAAGCTTATATCTCTAGATATATCTGCAGTTATATCAAGTGATACACATGTTTAGACCAACTCCAAGAGAGTTTGAACTCAATACCTTATTAATTATACTTTATATACTTTCTAAAGGCCCTGCTCACGGCTATGAAATTATGAAAAGAATAAAAGAGGAATTTTTCTTTCACAAAAGCCCGGGAATTCTTTATCCATCTCTTAAAAAGCTTCTTATATTAGGTTATATAGATGCTGTTGCTGAAGGTCAAAGAGGTAAAAAGTTGTTAAAGGTCTATAGAATTACTGATGAAGGTATAAAATTTTTATCAAATCATATTGATAGAGTTGAACATCTTAAAAAGATTTCTAGAGGATTGAAGATTTTTGAGGATGTCGGGGGATATAAAATAAGAGAAGCTATATTTAAACTTATAGAGGTTTTGCCATATGCTAAAGAAGATGATGTGAAGATGTTGAGCATAGTTATAAATGATTTTGTTAAATCTCTTGAAAATTTAAGAAATACGATAATGGTTAGAGGTGGATGAAGTGGAATGGGACATTATTGTTGAAAACCTTGTTAAAAGGTATGGTATTGTTGAAGCTGTTAAAGGTGTAAGTTTTCATGTTGCTAGAGGAGAGATCTTTGGTTTTCTTGGACCTAATGGCGCTGGAAAGACAACAACAATACATATTTTAGCAACCTTATTAAAGCCTACATCAGGGAAAGCCATCGTAGCTGGTTATGATGTTATCATAGAGCCTGATAAGGTTAGAAGAAATATCGGTGTTGTTTTCCAGGATCCATCCCTAGATGACAATTTAACAGGTTATGAGAATTTATATATACATGGAAGATTGTATGGGTTAAACGGACAGAAGCTTAAGGAGAGGATGGAAGAGGTTTTGAAGTTTGTTGATTTATGGGAATTTAGAGATAGAGTTGTAAGAACATATTCAGGCGGTATGAGAAGAAGACTTGAAATAGCTAGAGCAATGTTACATACACCAAAGATTCTTTTCCTAGATGAGCCAACACTTGGTCTAGATCCTCAGACAAGGATCCATATATGGGAATATATAAAGGGTTTAAAGAGGAGATATGGAACAACAATTTTCTTAACAACACATTATATGGAGGAGGCTGAGTTGCTATGTGATAGAGTTGCTATAATAGATCATGGCAAAATCATTGCTTTAGGGACATCAGAAGAGTTAAAGTCTATGATAGGCTCGGATATTGTTTATGTGAAGCTTAGTAAAGTTGATAGCGATATATGTTCTAGGATATTTATAGAGGGTTTAAATAGCTGTAAAATTATAGAGGAAGGTACAATTGCTTTACAAGTTAGAAAAGCCTCTGAGGCTATACCAGCTATATTATCATATCTAGATAGATTTGAAATAAAAGTCTTAGAGGTTAGCTATAGAAGACCCACATTAAACGATGTATTTATACACTTAACCGGAAGAGAAATGAGAGATGCAGAGGGAAGTCATCTAGAAATAGCTAGAATGATACACAGAGCTAGAATGAGGCGATGAATATGCTTGAATATGTTTATATAATGACATATAGACAGATAAAAAGGTTTTGGAGAGCAAAATCTAGAATAGCTGGGATGATTATAAATAATATTCTATGGCTTTTATTCTTTGGGCTAGGCTGGGCCTATACATTAAGAGGGCCTCAGTTCCAGATGCTGTTCAAGGGCTTAGACTACCTAGCATTTTTACTTCCAGCAACATTTGCAACATCAATATTTCAAGCAAGCTTTATGGGTGGAATATCTGTTATATGGGATAAACAATTTGGTTTCTTAAAAGAGGTTCTTGTAGCACCAGCACCAAGATCTCTAACAATACTTGGCAGAGCCTTGGGCGATGCCATAACCTCTATAGCTAATGGCTTAATAATGCTTGCACTTGGATTTGTATTATCATCGAAACTCAATCCCCAAGGGCTTCCCATTGCTATAGCTATAGGCTTTGTAATGGCTATAGGATTTACATCGATGGGTATAGCAATAGCATCTACAATGAGAAGTCCAGAGGGGTTCCAGCTAATAGTTGGAACAATAACAATGCCGATGACCTTGTTAAGTGGTTCGATGTTTCCACTTAACATGGTTCCCAACTGGATGCAGATACTAGCATTAGTCTCGCCATTAACCTATGCTGTTGATTTATGTAGATATTATTTAACTGGTGTATCTCTACTAAATACAGTATATCCATGGCTTATCCAAGAAATGGAGATCGTATTGCTCTTAGCAACATCCTTAATATTAGCATTTATTGCCATGAAAATGTTTGAGAAAACAACAATAGAGTAACTTTTAAACGCATTATTCCAACGTTTTTATATATTCACTTATACCAGATGTTATCATTTCAACAGCAAAAGAAGCTATTATTATTGACATAAATCTTCCAAGGCTGTGGATAAAGCTCTCTCCAACAAGTTTAACAAGCTTTCCAGAAACTCTAAGAACTAGATATGTAAATACAAATGCTATATATGAAGCTATTATTGTGTTTAAAATTCCATATATTCTAGCAGATGTTATTAATAGAGTCATGGTTCCTGGACCCACTATTAAAGGTGTTGCTATTGGTACTATGATGTATGTTCCAACATCTATCTTCTCAGGTTTATGGCCAGTTATCAATGTATCTATTGCTGTTGCCATGAGTATAACCCCTGCAGCCATTTTAAATGCTGGTACACTTATACCAAAGATCATTAATATATAGCCCCCAACAACAGCAAATACATTTAGTAAAACAAATATTACTAAAGCAGCTTTATCAATAAGTTTCTTACTTTCATGTTCTTGAAGAGAAGACACCACATCTAAGAGTGTTGGTATGGCTGCTAAGGGATCCATAATTGCAAAGAGCTGTATAGATAAAACAGCAATTGTAGCTAAATCAACTATAGGCATTTCTATCACCTTCTTTACAATAGCATCTAAAGCATTAATTAAAAAGTTTTTAGAGATATTTTAAACATAAGTGAAAATACTATTAGGGATAAACTATACTTTTTACTAATTGTTCTAAGAATTGATATTGTTTCTAAATGAGATTTAAATCTAGGTAATAGAGAGAGTATAGAGGTATATTAAACAAAGATGTTTCATTTATTATAAATACTATATAATATATAATTGATTTCTTTATATACCTTTTGTTGTATGATTTAATATGATGCATTTTCTTAGTTTAAGAGGAAATCAATCATTAATAAACTTTAATATTAAATTTTATACTTGGTAAAAAGTGTTAGATGGGATGTAAGGTTTTATGGCTAATGAGAAAGAATTTGTTTTTCCATATGAGAAACCTAGAATTGGGCAATTAGAGCTTGTAAAGTCTATTCTTAATCTTAGTGGGAAAAACTCTGTTATAGTTGTTGCCGCTCCTACAGGCTTTGGAAAAACTGTATCAGTTTTATATTCTGCTGTTAAAGTTATTGAGATGGGTTCTATTGATAGGATTCTCTATGTTGTTAGAACTAGAAATGAGCTTGACCCTGTTATAAAAGAGGCTAAAAGTATAGGAATAGACTTTACAGTTATTTATAGTGGTAGAAAAATGTGTCCACTTGCTATAGACAAGAAGATTTCTAATGAAGGTTTCTGGGCTATATGCTCTATTCTTAGACTAAACAATAGTTGTCAATACTATAACAAAGCCAAATTAACTTCAATAGAAACAATTATAGATATTGTCAGAAAGTTTGAAGATCATTATTCAATAGCTAAAAACCTAGCGAATAAACTAAATATATGTCCCTATTTCTCATTACTGTCATTATCTGAAGAAACATCTCTAACTATTGCAACATATCCATATCTATTTAAAGAGCATATATGGTTTTCAACATTGTCACATATAGATCCTTCAAAAACAATGTTAGTAGTTGATGAGGC
The DNA here is from genome assembly GCA_964447975.1 of uncultured Ignisphaera sp. Classification (GTDB taxonomy): domain Archaea; phylum Thermoproteota; class Thermoprotei_A; order Sulfolobales; family Ignisphaeraceae; genus Ignisphaera. The sequence continues at coordinate 14,586 of CAYUUS010000036.1, forward strand.
TCATAATATAGTTAATATAGGAAGTGTTATGGGGGATTCAATGGACATTGAATCCATTAAGATGGCTATTGAAGAAATTCGAAGGTTTTATTCACATGATGATGAAGTCGTTAAGGTATTAAATAGATTATCCATGGTTAAAGTTAATGAAAAGGGATACAAATATGTTAATAAATCAAGTATTGGAATAGACAAGGCATTTATAGAGAGTATATCCTCTATAGCAACTGATATAGCTTTGAAAACCGTTTTAAGGGTTAAAGGCTCTATAGATGAAGCTATGAATATAGATCTAAAGATTTTAAAGCTATCAAAATTTCTAAATAGTTTATCTAACCAATATTTTGATTTATTTGCATCAACAACATTCAACGGTACGATAGAGTTATTTGCATTGCCAATCTCATTTGAACCAATAAAAAATATAGTTGAATTGTTTAAGTTAGTCATTCTAATGAGTGGAACACCTCCATCAAAAGAATTCCTTGTTGATGTAGTTAAAATTAAAAAGAGTGTTAGTGTTGTTGATGTTGAAGACTTTGGTGCATCAAATTATATTCGTGAAAATTCTTCTGCAGTAATATTTTCAAATGCTACTACAAGCTATAGAAGCAGAGATGAACATGTTTATAAGACATATTCAGAGCTTATTGATGAAGTTTATAAAGTTAGTGGAAATGGTATTATAATGACAGTTTATCCAAGTTATGATGTTATGTGGAATATATTAAAGTATACAAAGTCGATGGAATTTTCAGTTATTGATAAAGGCGAGCCTTTATCAGTTATAAAAGATATTCTATTTTCGAGAAATAAGGTTATACTTCATACAGTTGCTGGAGGTAGGCTTACCGAAGGTATAGAGCTTACAAAAAATGGTGAAAGTATGGTAAAATGTATAATTGTTATAGGTATTCCTTACCCTCAACCAGATGACTATATAGACATGCTTAGAAAATATATAGAGAATAGGAGAGAGATATATTCAAACTACTACATAGAAATAGCCACAATCAGAATTCTACAGGCAATTGGTAGAGCAATAAGATCAGAAAAAGACTATGCACTGGTAATACTAGCTGATAAACGATATAAAGATCCATCAATATTAAAAAGACTGAAGTTAAACATAAGAAGAATAACATCATCACTTAGAACTATAAAGGATATTGTAGAGCAGTTTTATAGCCAGCTAAGCTAAAGCATCATAGCTAAACAATGTTCTAATTAAAGCTAAGATGCATCATTTTAATGTTAAATATTTAAAATTCATATTTTTGAGACCCTTCTATGCATTATTGTTAAAACTCTGAAGCAAATAAGATTCTTAAAGTAAGTGAGAAACAACATAGATCTTAATTATTTCAGAACATAGAAAATACTTATTAATAACAAAATATGAACAGGTTTTGATGTTTACTAAAATTGAAAGCATTGAGAAATGTTTTAAAGTTTATTGTCGGATTCCAAATTCATAAGCATTTTTCCATAGATTAATTTTAGTAGGGATGAAGCTAATAAGCCAGATAAGGGAGCTGTACAAACAGATCTTTGCTTATTAGAATACGATGAAGCTTTATTAGCTAGGGTAGATGTATCTCATAGTTGCCAAGGATATGAAAAGTTGTTGAGAAGTAGGGCTGTTT
>CAYUUS010000037.1:0-14412 GCA_964447975.1 uncultured Ignisphaera sp.
CTCCACAGCCTATAAATATTCTACATAGCAGGAAAATAAGATGATCCATATAAACAATTGTAAACCAATATAAAACCAAAACAGTTACAAAAGGCAGTGCAATAATTTTATAATTATTAGTGAAATGGTGCAAGATATTGCTAAGGATGTTAAACTTTTAATTTTCTTGTTACTTAGCGCCCTTGCTTTTATTATCCCTATCAATATCTTAGATGCCAACGCTTTTAATTGACTCTAATAGCTCTTTGCTATATGTCTCTAAAAGCTCTTTATTAAACCATTCTCCATATGCATTCTCAACTTTTAATGATGCTGCAATAACCCCTCTAACAACAGACTCTAATATGTCCATATCCATAGCTCTAAAATAGCCTGTAACAGCAAGCAATATATCACCTGCACCAACATCATCAACAGTTTTTACAGAAAGCGGTGGAATATATATAACCTCGCTATTGTGAATTAAATATAGTCCCTTGTAATCTAAACTTACTAGAAATGATGTTTTACCAACTGAGCTAAGATCTTTAACATGTTTAATAATTTCTTTCTCTATGTCTGAAAAACAAAATTCTTTTATATTACCATGTACTAGATCCACATTTAATAGAACCTCCTCTGAGTTCCATCTCCATGAACATCTTATATTACTATCATAAAATTCTCTAACAAATCCTTGGATATCAAGAGCTATGATTTTTGTATTGAATTCTTTGGCATGGACTATATGTTGTTCAGATATTTCATTCATTATTGGAGTTAGATACAATATATCGAATTCATATATCTTTGTATATATCTTAACTGTTTCTATATTTATCAATGGGCTAGTTCCTTTAAAACCTATGGCCTTACCATTACTTATAATAAATATAGGTGTTGCATTAGCTCCAAGCTCAATAACCTTTATACCATAGATATCTAGAACTCCTTTGATTAGCCCTCTAAAATCATTAGATATATGTGTAGCTACATATACCTCCACACCAAGATACTCAGCTAAAGCTCTACCGCCATAGTATCCAGAGCCTCCAACTCTATATCTATCACCAATATTGTCAATTGTAATATTGCCTATAAAAAGAGCCTTCATTAAATTTGCACCAAAAAATTATAATGCCTTTAAATATATATCTCTAATAATCTCTTTAGATATATCTATTGGTGCAAGTCTTAATGCATATGATAGAGCCTTTTCAATCGTATCAATAATTCTATCAACATCGTTTATCGTAAATCCATAGCTGCTTAGTCTCTCATTGAATCCCACTAACTGTTGAAATCTTTTTACAGCTTCACCTGCTTTTATGTTATCACTTGGTGTAGGTTGAATAGAGGGTTCTAAATGTCTAAGTAGTCTATAAAGATTTTCATATTCATTAACATATAGATATGGAATTGCTGCTGGACCTAGCATTGCAAGTCCTGCTCCATGTGCTAGATCTGTATTTAATCCACTGATAACATTTTCTATTGCATGTATTAAATGTGCTCTGCTATTATCTATAGCGATTCCTGCCAGCATAGAGGCATATAGCAACCATGCCCTACCATTTAAATCACTTAAGTTGTTTACTACCTTGGGAAGCCACTCCACAATTATTCTAACAGCTTCTTCAGCTATAGTTACTATATATGGTGAGGAGTTTCTGCTACATGCAGATTCAACTGCATGGTAAAATGCATCAAGTGCTGTATATACTGTTTGTCTAGCAGGCAATGTCACTAGATATCTTGGGTCATCAACGCTTATAACAGGGTACATATAGTCAGAAGCCAAACCTATTTTTGTTTTAGGCTGATCTATGGTTACAACAGCATATCTATTGACCTCAGATCCTGTACCATGTGTTAGGTTAATAGCTATGACTGGTATAGAGCCGCAGAATCTCTGAGGATCTGCAATATAATCCTCTACAACACCTCCACACTCCGCAATTACACTAGAGATTTTAGCTGTATCAATGACGCTGCCACCCCCAATAGCTATAACACCATCTGCTTTAAACCTCCATATATTCATTGAAACTTCTTCAACTATTTCTTTTGTAGGATTGGGTAAAACCCTATCATATACCTTATATGCAACTTTATATTTATCTAATATAGTCTTTACATCATTTAAAGCACCACTAATCTTTGCAGCACTACGGCTTGTAACAATATATGCTCTTCTCATATTAGATATAATGCTCTCTATATTTGCTATAGATTCTATACCAAAGTAATTTACAGTTCTTCCACTTCTTATACTAAAGTTCTTAATCTTCAAAATACCACCTAAATTTTATAGTTAACCAAAAATATTTTTAGCTTTAGATATAAAAACATTTCATTGTGATTAAATATGACTGTATTTAAAGATGTTGATCTTAAGTCCTGGTATTATGTATTGCATCCAAGACCTGTAGCAATAGTTGTTAGTGGTTCATGGGACGACTACAGCGCTATGGCTGCTTCATGGGTTACACCAGCATCTAGAGAGCCGCCAATAGCTGTGGTGGCTATTGCGAGAAATAGATATACATATGAAAAGATTTTAATGTATAAAGAGTTTGCTTTATGTTTATTAGAATCTAGATATGCTAAAGCAATTCATACACTTGGAAGTACATCTGGTAGGGATGTAAAGGATAAAATAGCATATGTAGGGCTTACAAAAATTAAAGCTAAAACGATATCAGCTCCTGTGATAGAAGAGTCTATAGCTATAGTGGAGTGTAGATTGAGAAGCTTTGTAGAGGCTGGCGATCATGATCTTATCCTAGGAGATGTTAACACTGTTTATATAAAGGGTGATATAGAGATATTAGATACTAAGCTATATAAACCTTTACTCCATGTAGGTAAAAATAGATATACAGAGTCTATAGAGAGATTTATAGAGGCATAGATTAAAAGTGGAGAACTTTGGAAGAGAAGTAAAGTTTCTTATGCGTAAGCTTTTAGAAAATATTCCACTATATTTCGATAAAAACCTAATCCTTAATTCAGATGGTAGAAGACTTTTATCACAACTACTTAGATATCTACTATATGAGCATCATGAATATAGATATATTATTAAAGAAGTTAGGAAAAATCCCACTATAGAGAATGTTGTTAAACTTGCAAAAATAGCTCTCTCACCAAATGAAGTTGAGGATCTTCTAAATATATATTTTAAAGGCATATATTGCTATAAAATAAATGAATACAGTATCTAGCCTTAGCATGCATTTAACTCGATATCTAAAGACCATTCTAGATCTTAACCCTTATTCTAATACTATTAAAATTCAACACCTCTATATAAGAAAACTTTATAAATGATGCATTATACTGAAATATGAAATCTTATAAATTTTGAAACCCAAGATATTCTTGAACCATATAGTATAGGCAGTGATAAAATAACTTGGTATATAGATATCTATTAATCAACATTATAGCAGTGACAGGGATTTCACTAATATTCATAAGCGGTATAACTCTCTTGCTATTTGGCTTTAGATATTGGGGAGTTTCTAAAGAAGTATTGAAAGAGATTTTAGTAGTCAATGAAAAAATTCCACAAGATATATTGAAATCTATACCTATTTTAGCTCTTGCTACAGGTTTTTTACACATATTTCTAGCTTCGATCAATCTTTATAGCTATATAAAGATTCTAAAGTCTAGTAATAAACTATGGAGACGGATATTAATAGCCTTCTCAGTTATAGGTATTATAACATTAGCAGGTGGTATCCTAGGATCCATATTGATACTAATATTTATGATGTTATATAATCGCTAACAATCTTTTCCACAAACCTCCTCAATGCGTCTTACTAAAACCCTAACAATAATATCCACAACCTCTGTAGAATATATCTTAGATAAAACATCTCTAATCTCATTACACTTAACAAGATGAACAAAACTTTTACTAGAGAGTATTTCTATAAGCTGGACAAAACCAGGTATAATATTGTTAACAGCTCTCCTAGCACAAATCTCGTAACTTTCCATACTCGACAAGGATATACACCTACAAAAGTAGGAAGTGCTGAGAAGGATGATATACTTTAACAAAAAAACTATAGTGATATAGATAATAAGAAAATTTAAAAACCCTCTAGCTAAGGAAACTTAAAAAGCACTTTGACTAACACTTCGGCTAAAAAGCACTTCGAGAGGGAGGTAGAGGATCACCGCCAGCAAGAGCTATAGACTTAACTGTGGCAATGGCTACAGCAGTTGCTGCAATCTTTATGGCAGGCATATATCTAACTAGTTTGGAGTATCTCATATTGACACCATTTAAAAATAGAAAAAGTGTTTTAATTTGAGGAAGATATAGTGTAGCCCCTCCAACCCTACTAGAATAGTAAAAGATATATAGTTCTTTAGTCTAGAAGAAATATATGGTAATGTTTTAGCTATATACAGTATCTATACCGTTGATAGCTATGGGTAAAGATTTTATCGTGAGAGCTAAGCTACTTGAAAAAATCTATATGGAAAATACTGTTACTTCTACAAGACTCTCAAAAGTTATTGAAATAGACTATAAAAAGATTGCTTCTATGTTTAATGTTCTTAGAGATCGTTATGGCATTTATATATGGGTCGATATATTACAAAGCAAATTAGGCTTAGGTCTAACTTTACTACTTTTAAAAGGTCTTAAGCTCAAACCTCCGAAAAACCCTAGAATATGGGAGGAAATAGCTATGAAGCTTCCATATCCACGTTCTATTGCTTGGACACCTACTGGTGATGTTCAAGTTGTTTTTCAAAGCCCATTAAAAACAGATATTATGAATGTTGAAAAGGTTGATAAATATTTGATGTTTATTCAGAAGTTTAATTTTGTTTTAAGGTCTAAGCCTATTATAGAGCTTCTTAATATGTTTGTTGATTTAAATTTTGGTGAACTTTTGGAAAAGGGTCTTGATATGGCTTTAGAAAATAAATATAGAGTGGATAGTGAGTATGTTTTATCTCCTAGAAAATTTGATGGTCTTGATCTAGCTCTTTTAAATATTTTAGAGCCTCGCCCTGAAATTACTTTAAAGGGTTTAACTCAAGAGGTTAATAGATCTTTAGACAGAGAGTATAGTGTTGCAAGGATTGAGTATCACATAGCTAAACATGTTGAGAATATGATTCTTGGCTATAGAGTTTCAAATTATGCTCAAAGCTATAGGCTTTCTGAAGCAGTTTCTATTGTGATTCTTCAATGCAGTGATCCTGTGGATATATGTTCTAGAGCTATTTCCCATCCATTTATAGTTTCATGTGTTGGTAATACCGATAAAGGTACTACAGCAGTTAATATTTGTGCTCCATCTGAATATCAAGGGTCTTTTACCCTTAGATTTATAGAAAAGGTGCAATCATATGGATGCAGCGATGTTTTGGCTAGTATTCAATATATGGCTATACCGCCATATATAACGATATTTGCTGTTCCTAAGCCTAGACCTAAAAGAATTGTTCAAAATGCTGATGAAGCTAAAATAGAATATGATCCGCATTCAAGGTCTTGGAGTGCAGTTATAGATGTTGAACAAGTTATTGATGTTCTTATTAATTATTTAAGTATTTAGAGCTTAACGATATCTTTATTATTGTGTTATTATTTAAAGAATTTTGAGGTAGTGATATCTATTTGGTTTTAGCTTAATAGTTATTATGCCTTTAAAATACATATAGCAATAGCATAATATTGTTATTGTTTTTATGTATTTACTGGTTGTACTGTTATTATCGTTCTAACAGCAGCTATGTCTATAACCTCTTCAGCTATATCTATGCTTCTAGCAAGAATTCTTGATATAGCATCTAGAACTCTTGTAACTGCTGGTTGTTTTGCCATATCTTCACCATGTATCTTTCTTATATTTTCTTCTATTGCTTTAAGCTTCTCCACTTCTTTAATAACTTTTATAGCGCTTTCTTTATCCATTGATATAAATGCTTCAGCTATCTTTCTAAATACGTCTATAGCACCTTTATAAACCTCTAGTATATAGGTTGGTATTTTAGTCAATCTTAGTAATGTCAATGAGATGTTTACGGCGTGGTCTGCAACTCTTTCTATGCTTTTAATAAATAGTGATATATATATAGAGTCTATGTAGCTTAATCCTTTTCTATTCATTTCATATGGATCCATAAGTATTGTTATGAGCTGTCTTAACGCAAGAAGGTAAAGTTTGTCAACAAGATTATCCCTTGCTATAATAGCTTCAAGAATAGCTCTATCACCTGAATCCTTAATATATGAAGCTATATCTTCATGCATAGATGTTGCTATTCTAACCATTCTCTTCATAACACTGGTAATATCGCTTAAATTTGGATCAACAACAACTTGTAATGTAATTGATGATGAATCTTCATCAATAATTTCAAGACCCATTAACCTTTCTCTCGAAATAGCTAATGCTTCATCAATAACCTCTCTTTTAATTCCTTTATGAACAATTTTTAAATTCTTTGCACCAGCTATATATCCACCTATTATCTCTCTAACAATATCATGAACATTATAACCTATATCAATAGTAATTGTGTATTCTTTTGAAATAGCTGTTATATGTTTTGATGGCACATATAGTCTTATAGATAAATCAGGAAGCACCTCTAATACAGCTTCCATTTTAGGTTCTAAACCTATTTCCTTAGCCCATAATGTAGGTAAAGAGACTATATATGTTGAACTGCCTATACGCTGGATTTTTCTTCTATATACACGCAATATATCACCTAAGCCTTTAATATATTTACTAGGTATTTTACTTTATATGATATATACAATATCTATACTATATTTGTATAACCTAGATATTGATGTGTATATTTTATATAGATAGAGTTTTTTTCTAATCTTTATCCTATACATAGTTTGGTATAGCAAATGATGACTCTAATAGTAATAGGTCTAGCTATATCTGCTCTTACAGCATTTTCAATTGGTGCAAACGATTTAGCAAATTCTGTTGCGCCAATAGTTGGCTCAAGAATTTTGAGCTTTAAGCATTCAATTATTCTATTCTTTATATTCATATTCATTGGCGCTATTGCTCAAGGTTATATGGTTATGAAAACCCTTGGAAAAGGTGTTGTAAATGACATAGAGATTGTTGGAGCGGTATCATCATCGCTAGCTGCATTTATATGGATAATATTTGCATCTTTAAAAGGTATACCCATATCAACAACTCATAGTATTACAGGTGGAGTAATTGGTATCGGTATCGCATATATGTTTTTAGAAGGTAGATCTGGATGTATAAACCTCAGTGTTATTGGTAAAATAGTGTTGAGCTGGATAACATCACCACTCTCTGCTATGGTCATAGCAATACCTCTTTACTTCCTAACTGAAAAGATATTTAGCTGTAGTAGAAATAATAATAGATATGTAGTTTTAACAGCTCTTGCCATAGCCTCTTTTGCAGCATATAGTTTTGGTGCAAATGATGTGGCAAATGCTGTAGGTGTATATATTTCTATAACATCTAGAATTTTAAATATACCTGACTCAACAACAATGAGGCTATTAGCGGCTTTCTCAGTAATATTTATTGGCTTAGGTGGAGCTATAGTTGGTAAAAGAGTTGTTGAGACAATGGCTTACAGAATAACTAAACTAGATATAACAACTTCAGTATCTGCTAATGCTGATGCTATAGCTGTATGGCTGTATACAACAATACCATATCTTCTCTTTGGCTACGGACTACCTATATCAACAACATATGCTGCTGCTGGTGCTATTATTGGTGCTGGCATTGCTAAGTATAGAAATTTGAAGGCTTTAAATATAAAACTTATACTATTTATAATGTTTGCATGGGTTATAACAATTCCAGTAACATCTTCACTTGCAATAGCTATTTATTCTCTTCTAAAATATATTTTATGAGGTGAATCCCTATAACATTTTGGCTTTGGGTCTCAAAAGAGAGAAGAAGAGAAATTATTAAAATGTGCGTAGAACACATTTCCAAAATTGTTGATGTTGTAGAATATAGTGTAAAGGTTTTAGAGGCATATTCCGCAGACAACTATACTGAATCACTTAAGTGGTGGAAAGAGGTATTTAGAACTGAAAGAGAAGCTGATGATATTAAAAGAAAACTAATATTTGAGTTGTCAAGTGAGATGTTCCATCCAATAGATAGAGAAACTATTCTGAGACTGATATTGGGTTCAGATGACATAGCCGCTTATGCAAAAGCATGGAGTAGACGAGCCACAATGATGTTATCTATACATGAAAAAATGCCTAATACTATAGCTGCAAAATTATTGGAAATGGGTAAAAAAGTTCTAGAAGCTACAAAAATAATAAGAAAATCTATAGAGAAACTCATAGAAGAGCCGAAAGCTGTGCTAGAACTTGCAAATGAAGTTGAACATATTGAGGAAGAGGTTGATGAAATAAGAATTGATGTATTTAATGAGATAATAAATTTATGTGATGTAGCAAAAACATCATTTTGCATTCTCTCTAAAGAACTGATGGATTCTATAGAAAATGCTGCAGATAGATGTGAAGATGTTGCAGATATTTTAAGAAGTTTATCATTATTAATAATATAGCAAACTATAAATAACCATGTATATGATATATGGTAATAGAAGCTTTATAAACATAATAAAAATAGCTGTTATGAATAAATACAACCTCTTCTAATTTGCTTCAATCCTCAGTTAGCCATCCTTACATCATTATCTATAAACATTAGCTTTCATTATTGAAATATTTTTCTATGCTTCTATAAATCTCCCAACAAGTGTTTTTAGAAAGGATATTCTTTTATATATTGGTGGATGAGTAGACAATACTTCCTCTAATCCTATGAAAGGCTCTGAAAGTGCATATATAAATAATGCTTTTATCTTGCTATCTTCAATCCATCTCTTTGCACCATAGCTTCTATAGAACTTGTCTAGAGATTCTAGTGCTCCTATCATAGCATATGGAGATGTTACCTTGGCTCCATGTGCATCTGCATAATATTCCCTTAGCCTAGATAGTGCTAATACTGCAAGCTGAAGTAATATACTCACCACTATTAATGCTATACCAATTATGAATATAATGATACCACTTGATCCTTCTCTTCTTCTCTCACCTCCATCTCTATAGCTTGATACCATTCCCATGAACATCATAAATCTTCCAAGGAAGTATATAATTGATGGGAATAGACCAAAAATCATTATAACAACATTATCTCTATGTTTATGATGCCCAATTTCATGACCTATAATCGCTTCTAGTTCATCCCTACTTCTAACACTTCTTAGCAAACCACTTGTTACTGCAACGTATCTCCCCATAATAGGTGATGAATATGCGAAAGCATTTGGGACAGGCATTTCAGATATCATAGCTTTTGGAGGCTCTATACCTGCCCTTCTAGCTACTGAATTCACTATATTTTGTAGTTCTGGATCGTATCTACATCTATAAGAAAGATTAATAATAGCTGGTGATATAAGCCATGATATAAACGAGGGCACAATTGCGAAAAGTAGAGCGGTAAATCCCATATATAGCAACATAGAAGGTGAAATAATATAGCCAATAGCAGTTACAATAAATATTGTTGCAGCTATAATCGCAGCTGCTGTTGAAAACATAGATGATTTCAGGTGATCAAGAGATGGCGGAATTCTACCTCTGATAACCCTTTCAAAGCCTATTCCAGCAGTTATCAATACGATCATCGCAAGAGTATATGCCGCTATATCTATTAACCACCAGCTCCAGAAAAATGGAAAAAGCCCTATTCCTCTACCTAGTTCTGGTAGCAATACAGATACCAATAATTGAACTATGGTAAGAGCTACTAAAGCTATGGCTATGAGACTTAAAACAACAAGCATCTTACTACGCATTTCTCTCAACCCTAATCAGAATATCTAAAATAAATGCTGCTTATTAGCTTTAATGAACTTATACTATTTTCTATATCCCATATAATTTAAATACGAAGTTTGCCATATAACAACAATTAGATGTAAATATTAATGTAAGTGAGATGACAATGGATTTAAAATGTTTACAGAATTACATTAAGAACGAATATTTTAGTAGAGATAATAGCAGAGGTTTATATGCAACATTTGCGTGGCTTGTTGAAGAAGTTGGTGAATTAGCTGATGCAATATTAAACAATAACAGAGATAATATCGAGGAGGAAATTGCTGATGTTATTGCTTGGACTCTTAGTGTCGCAAATTTACTTGATGTTGATGTTGTAAAGGCTTTTGTTAAGAAATATGGAGGTTCAAAAATATGTATAGAAGAGAATGATAAATGATTCCTTATTTATTTTGTAGCCTTTTTAATAACTCTTTATGGGTTTTAGGTGAAGAATCTGGTCTTCTAGGTTCTATCACAAGATACTCTGCTTCTCTAATAAATCTCTTCACATCATTTTTGACATCGATTAGAACTTGTTCCATTTCTGCTAAACTGAGATTGGGGTCTATTTCAACCTCCATAAAAATAGCGTATCTTTGAGGCTCTATCATTAATGTTTTTATGGTATTGACATCCCTTATAGCAGGATTTGACAAAGCTATCTTTACAATTCTTGCTATAATTTCTGGTGGTGCTGCTCTATGTACCAATACATCTATATTCTCCTTAGCTAGTTTAATCATATATATTGCCAACATCGAACTTAACACCATAGATGATATTCCATCTATCGTATTACTCCATCTCGATAGAAAAAGCGTCATTAATGCTATACCTTCTCCTACAATATCATATATATTTTCTATAAATACTGCTCTAAACAATGGATTTGTATAGCCAACTTCATCCAGATAAATTCTTACATCTCTAAATGCAAGCATCGCTGATGTAAAATCAAATACAATTGCTATGGATATCAAAATTACACCTATTGGGATGTTTTCTATTGGTTTAGGATTTAAAAATGATTGCAATCCTTCAATGAACCCTATCGTTACTATTGAACCTAATGCAATTATGGAAAGTGCAAATCCAAAAACATACAGATACATCTTTCTACTAAATGTATAATACTCATCTTTACCTAAAGCTATACTATTTCCAATATGAGCTAAACCACTATTTAGAATATCACCAAAGCTTCTAAGAGCTTCAACAAACAATGCTGTTGATTTAGTTACTATAGAAGCTATGATCTTTAGTATAAAAAGCACAATATTGAATAGAAATGATATTAACGTACTTTTAAAATTAAAACTTAAATCAATTATAGATCCCTAATAATTTCTATCTAAATATGCTTATAAGTTTAGAATACCTAAGATATTCAGAAAGATGCAATTAATAATTAATGTGCAAGAATGTAGCTATGAATTTTAGAGTATTATATTATTACACATATTTTGTATAATATCATTATATGTTGTAATGAAGAATATATTCCTATTTAAGTCAATTTTAAATTAACGTAGCTTAAAAAATTTTATTGAATAGAAAAGCAAAAAGTCCTAAAAATACAGATAGTTTTAAAAGCCTTGTAGCTTTAAAAGCATTGCTTGGAGATAAATCTCTTGTTATATATAACGAAAACAGTACTGTTACATCTACTCCCAATGCAAGTATTAGATATATAATTGAATATCCAAGCATTATATAAGGAATAAAGCTTATTGCAACTAATATTAGGAAAACTAAAAATGCTGAGATATAAGCTGTAAAAGTATTGTAGACTGTAGCTATAGTTTTTATCCCCATTGCTTTATCTCCTTCAACATCTTCTATACCCTTTAGAAATTCTCTACCAAGATTAAGTAGAAATGCAAAAAGAGAAGCAATTATAATATCGATATTCATTACCGCTGCTACTCCTCCAAATATTATTGACAAGGCAACGAGAAATGCTACTACCGTGTTACCTAATAATAGAATTTTCTTAAGTTTATATGAATATAGATAGACTAAAAGAGAAGCGATTAAAGCTATAATACCATTGGCATAAGAAAGATAAAGAGATATTAGTGTGCCTATAATAAGCAACGATATAGAGACTCTATATGCTGTCTTAGCTGAGATCAAACCTGATGGTATAGGTCTCCAAGGTTTATTTATAGCATCTACATATCTATCAAAATAATCATTTACTATATTGCCTCCTGCCCCAAGAAGAAACCCTACTATGAATACTATAACAATGTCTGTAAACTTGGTTCCACCACCTAGAATATATCCTATTATAGTAGCTATACCTAGAGCTAAATCGTTTCCTACTCTTGCTATGCTAAGCCAAGCTTTAACTATACTACCTCTTTGCATAATTATCCACATAAGTTATTTAAGTTAATTAAAAGATTTTATTAAGCCATTCCTTAATTTCCGAAAATAACTTTATTTCCTCATCTCTCCATCTCTCATAATCTGATGGTTTACCAGGGTAATTAATATATAGTTGGTGTGCTTTATCCATATATTGTTTAAGCCTATAAAGCTTACTTAAAAATGATGGTCTTCTTGCTAAAGATATTAATGTTGTAATTCTATCTAGTATCGAGTGTGATAGCTCACCTTTATAACCCATATTATATACTTCATCGCCAGTAACAATTTTTGATTTAAATACATAATTAAGATCGCCATTACTCATTCTTTGTAAAAATAATCTAAGAACATCAAGAGATGCTTGTTTAGCTCCATATAGTTTATGGTATTCTATGTGATATGGCCATAAATTCTCAATTGTCGGCTCATCTTTAGATAGAGCCTCTATTATAACCTTAGCTGCTACTTTACTACTTATCATTGCCGATCCTATACCACCGCCATGAACGGGATTAGCTGTGGCTGCTGCATCACCTATTACTACAAATCCATTCCATACCATACAAGGTATAGGTCTTCTGGTTGGAACCAGTCCTCCACCGCTATGTAAAACTTTATGAATTTTATTATGGAATCTTTCAGCTATGAATTTTTTATAGTTTAAAAAAGGATTTGGTGCATCTTTTTTCCATTGGACTCCTAGCCCAATATTATATACACTGTTTATCTTTGGAAATAACCACCAATATCCTCCAGGAGATATATCAGCATTTAGATATATATATGCATAGTCTTTCTCTATATCGAATTCTCCTAAAACTATCTCTCTGTAGGTGATATTATAGTCTTCTCTAGGTATTGTTTCAGAGACCCACCATTCCTTAGGGAGGCTTCTTCTAACTACACTAGAAACTCCACTTGCATCTACAACAACTTTAGAATTCAATGTTATATTTCTATTATTCTTATCTTTAGCAATAATACCTTTTATCCATGAACCTTCTACTAGCGGCTTTACAAAGAAATGACTGAGAAATACTTCAGCACCACTATTTACAGCCATTCTATATAATCTAATACCAAAGTTCTTTCTATTTAATGCAATACCTCTACCATTAACTGTAATTTCAATTGTTTCATCAGGTGAAACTAGCTTAACACCTTTATAGAAACCCTCTGCATCAACTCCAATTACAGGTATATCGAGATTAAGTTCTATAAAATGATGTTCACCAATAGCATCACCACATGTTTTATTACCTATATTTTCCTCATCCTTCATTTCTATAAGAGCTGTCTTAAATCCAGCATTAGCAATAATATGGGAAATATATAGACCTGCAACTCCTCCTCCAACAACAACAACATCATACTGATACATATATCATCTCCTATACTAAATTTATTATAAAGAAAGCTAATAACCTAAAATTTAACTTTTATCAGACCTTACCCTTACAAGGATCATCATAATTTAGCTTCTAAATTTCTATCATCTATTATATATAAATATACTTCTATTTATTATTTATTAGATTTTAAATATAGCAATACTATTATCTTATTTTGTGCTCTTTTAAATTACCTACGAATTTTTCAACTAAAACATGCCTTTTAAGGTGAGAAGTCGATTTTTATCTATCTAATCTTTTAATTATCTCATCACATCAGTAGTCTAGAATGTTATTTTATTTAAAGGCTGGCGAACTGAAGTTTATTAACAAAAAAGTTCTGTTTTACCTAACTTTTACAAAGAATGTTAAGGTTATGTATGAGTATAGATAATGTTTTTGCTATTGACGGTAGCAAGAACAATTGCTATAGTTCTGTTCAAAGATGACAACATTTACAGGGTTAAAGCCTATCTTGGTAGAATGGTCATCGCCTATGTCGAGAAAAAGATATCTAAGGACATGTACACGAAGACTAGAGAAGGGTTCAGCTCTCATATAGGTTTATATGGTTTGATATAATTTTTCATTGCCTCATCTCGTTTCCCCTGTACCCCGCTCGGGGCTTCACAGGGCTTGGAGGTGTTCAGGAGACCCCACATCTCGAGCCTTCACCCATTCCTGGATTCTCCAGCCTATA
This sequence comes from uncultured Ignisphaera sp., assembly GCA_964447975.1. Taxonomy (GTDB): domain Archaea; phylum Thermoproteota; class Thermoprotei_A; order Sulfolobales; family Ignisphaeraceae; genus Ignisphaera. The sequence goes on from CAYUUS010000037.1 coordinate 14,381, forward strand.
AATATTCTTATAGTTTATAGATATTCTACATA
>CAYUUS010000038.1:0-11011 GCA_964447975.1 uncultured Ignisphaera sp.
CCCTAGATGCAACGAATAAACATAAACTGATGAGGATGAGCATCTAGGGACAAACGGTTATTACAGCAGGTATTAGGCTATAAAACTTAAATGGATTAGAAAGCTTGTCTCCAGCCATTTTCCTACCTCTACACATATTAAGGAATGTAATCCGAGGATAAAAACCTATCCAATTTGCGATACTCAAGAGAACACATTACAACTATTAGATAGTTTAATTTTATGATTGGAGTTCTTCTTATAGAATATATACAACCATATATACTAGATTACAGAGATGAGATTATCTATAATAGTATAGAGATCTAGACTTTAAATCTTAATAATAGTAATAAGCTTTATCGAAAATAAATAAAATTGCCATATCATTACAAAAAGCTATTAAAATGTCTATAGCCTAGCTTTAAAAATGAATGCTATATATTGTTTAGCTTTTTATTGAAAAAGAGTTGAAGTAATAAATTTAGCCATCTATTTTTAGTTCTAGCATGTTAGGTGAATGAAAAGCAAAACCCTTTTTCCAGCTTCAATAGCTTTGTTATATTCTTCAACGGCTTTCATAGAATCCTTTATAACAACATCTATATTTCTAGATCTATAAAACTCTATAACATCTTCATCAACTTTAACCATTCCATAGAAACCTACTCCAAATATAACTAGATCTACGGGTTCAAAAAGATAGTCTTTAACATCCTCTATAGATATTCTATGTCCTTCTCTTCTCCACCAATTTGTAGTAACGCCCTTTGTAGGCGATATAACAATATCTCTACTGTATTCAACACCATCAACATCTATGTAGCCAAAATCATAGATATTTATCTTTGGTTGCATTTCACATCAAATAGATATTTCTTAAACAGCTTTATATATGTGGCATCAACCATCAATATTAAAACATGTTATGCTATAATAGATAAGTTGAGATAATGAATTTAAGAGAAATATATATAAGATTATAGTGGAATGGTATTTATTCTGGTTTAAAGCTATAGACTTGTAGAGCAATAGCGTTACAGGTAGAGATATAGCTTAGACAGTTTAAGGTGGTTGAAGATTCCAGAACTTGTGATAAATGTAACCAATATTATTTCACCGCTTTGCTATACTATTCTTAGGGTAGAGCCCTATACCATATGTCCATTTAGATGCATATATTGTTATTCTAGATGGTATATAGATGGGAAGATAGATGTTGTTGCACCAAGAAAAGCAGCTTTGAGGCTTTTTGAAAAGGTTTGTAGAGCTGTTTATAGAAAGAGTTTAAGGCCTATACCATTTAGACTATCTACTCTTGTAGATCCTTTCCCACCACATGAAGAGCTATATAGATTTAGTGAAAAAATTCTAAAAACAGCTTTGAGATATCAACAGCCTTTGGTTATAAATACCAAGAGTGTTAAGGTTATAGAAATTGAGGGTATTAGAAAACTTGTTGAAGAGCTTTTAGATAAAGGTTTAGCTGTTCTCCAAGTATCTATCTCAACGCTAGATGATGTTAAATCTAGTAAGATAGAGCCTTTTGCTCCATCACCAAGAAGAAGACTGGGAATTGTAAAGATATTTGGAGAATGTGGATACCCTATTTCTATAAGGCTATCACCATATATACCATTCTATTCACCAATGCTAGAGAAAGATGTTGAGAATACAATGATGTTTTTTAAAGATATTGGGGTTAGGCATGTTGTTGTAGAGTCTCTTAGAATTGAAAGGGAGTATATAGATAGATTTGCTGAAGAGCTTGGCATAGATAGCTCTAGTTTTGAAGGCTATAGCATTAGAGAAGTAGATGGTTTAAAGCCTATAGCAAGGATATCAAAAGAAGTAAGGATAAAGATCTACAACACTTTATATAGATATGCTACAAGAACTGGAATAGGGTTTGCTACATGTAAAGAAGGACTCTTTAGATTCCATACAACGGATGACTGCTGTGGAGCATACATGTTGAAAAATTATATATTAAGAGTAACGCTTTGGGACATCTATAGAGCAGGTATAAATCCTATAGAACAAGAGATAGACGAAGAACTATATAGATCTATATGCAAGAAATTCTCTAGACTTTGTAGTGAAGAGCTAGGTATATATCCAAAGATGATCTCAAAGCCTATGAAATACCATGAGAGAAAAATGCTAAAGATACTTAGAAAACATGAGATAGTCAAACATATAGCACCAGATCTAGTACAAGCCATATAGACAAATAACAATGAATTTAAAAGCAAGGAATTTTATATATTAAGGACAAAGGCTATGATATAGATGATTATAACTGAAAGGTTTCATCCTTCATAGTAGAGATGAGGTCGGAAAGGATCTATTTCACAAATCTTAGTCAAGGTAAGGTCTATATTGATATGGAGAGAACATCTATAGAAAGTAGAAAAATGTTTTTAAGTTTTAGTTAATATTATTTGATATTACTATTTTCTAACATTATATATTTCTAGCCTCTATCTTCCCCCTCTTTTACAATACCACCTACAATTCTTGAAAATGCTGTTACGAGTTCTAGAGGTAATACAATTTTCGTTGCTGGGCTTTTTGCAACTTCTTTCAGCATATCTAAGTGTTGTAGATATAGAGCATTTGAAGTAAGTTTAGCTGCCGCTTCATTTATTAACTCAAGTGCTCTAGCCTTACCCTCAGCAACCAGAATCTCGTACTGCTTCTCACCCTCACCCTTCTTTATCATAGCTTCTCTCTGACCCTCAGCTTCTAGAATTGCTGATGTTTTTTTACCTTCTGCTTCTAAAATCATAGCTCTTCTATTTCTTTCAGCAGCCATCTGCTTTATCATAGCCTCTTGAACATCTTTTGGAGGCTTAATCTCTTTTATCTCAACCGATGTCACTTTAATACCCCATCTATCTGTAACCTCATCGAGTTTAGCTCTAAGAGTTGAATTTATATATTCTCTTTTTGCAAGAACATCATCTAAAATCATATCACCTACAACAGCTCTTAGAGTTGTTACAGCCATACCTGTAGCTGCAGCTACATAGTTTTGAACAGATGTAACAGCTAGCGATGGATCAAATATCTTTAGATATATTAAGAGATCTACATCAACAGGTGCATTGTCTTTTGTAATACATGTCTGTGGAGGTATATCTAAAACAAACTCTCTTAAATCAATTTCAACTCCTCTATCAATAATAGGAATCAAAAATACTATGCCAGGACCTTTAATATCTATAAGCTTGCCAAGTCTAAATATTACAAGTCTTTTGTATTCTGGTATAACCTTGATATGTCTTAAAACAATAGCTAGTATTATAATTAAGAGGAGCAACATTAAGATAAGCGATACTACATCCATATACTATAACACCTTACACCTTACTCAATTTTTGTTTTTAGGGAATAAAAACATTTCCTTTGATTACCTAAAATCTCTTTAAATGAAATAAATAGAATAGCTAATTACCATATAGTTCAATTACCTAGATAATGAGATTATAGACATTGTTGACTTTTTAGAATTTGTATAAAAATGGCTGAATCTTAGATAAAGGTAGATATGTTGATGTATAATAAGGTTCCAGCTATAAATTTTTAATTTTGATTTCAATAATATGTTTTTGTTGTGGAGAAGATGCCTCTCTCGAGACATATAGAAACCATATTTTACATCTCTATATTACTTCTTACAATAATTCCCTCTATACACCATATATATGCTGTTAACAGCATATCTAGAGTTGTTGTAGTAGAGCTACATATGGCTATAGATGAAGGTGCTGTAACATTTATTAAGAGGTCTATTGATTTATGTAGAGATTGCTTTTTAGTTTTATCGATATCTAGTAATGGAGGCTATTTAACATCTACACAAAGAATTGTTAACATGGTTATTGAGAGCAATGTGAGGTGTGTTTCATGGATCCCTCCAGGGTCACAGGCATATTCTGCAGCAGCTATTGTTGCTTTTTCTTGTAGCGGTCTTTATATGGGTTCAGGATCTGTTATTGGCGCTGTAAAGCCTTATCCAAGTGATGAAAAGAGTATTGAGGCTGTTAAATCACTTTTAACATCTCTCATGATTAGGATATATGGTGATATAGATTGGGTTAGAGAGCTAGCTAGAGATATGGTTGAGGATGCAAAGGCTCTAGATTATAGCTCAGCAATGTCTATGGGTTTAGCTAAAAAGGCTGATAATCTAGATGATATCATATCTGATCTTCTTTCTGGCCAAGGTATAGATGTGGTTGTTTTGTATCCAAATCTATGGGAGAAAATAATCTCTGTTTTATCAAACCCAGTAATATATTCAGCTATGTTAGTTGCTGGAACACTACTTATAGTTGTTGAGATCTTCACAACTGGTTTTCAAGGATATGGAATTGCAGGAGCTATATTGATTCTCCTAGCCCTCTACTCTATGTCTCTTATACCACCTGATATAGTCTCTATAGCCTTGCTTCTTTCAGGTGTAGCTCTGCTTGCAGTTGAAATATTTACACCAGGTTTTGGTGTGTTTGGGATCTCTGGCATAGTTTTAACTGCTATAGGCATGGTGCTAACCATAATGTCTACCCCTTTAGAGACTATGACACCAACAATCTATGTAGTTGTTATTGGGCTTAGCTCTATAGCAGGCTTCATGGCTTTCATAGGGTTTAAGGGTGCTGAGGCTATGAGAATTAAAAGAAAAAGTATTCAAGAGATCTTGATAGGATCGATAGGTATTGCAAAAACAGATATTGGGGAGGTAAACCCTGGTGTTGTATATGTTGCTAATGAGGATTGGACAGCATACTCTGTAAAAGGCGTTGTGAAGCAGGGCTCTAGAGTTAGAGTTGTTAGGGTTGAGGGTCTAAAGCTCTATGTTGAGGAATATCACGAGGTATAAGATATTTGGGTTTTGTTGAGATAGATATCCATGGAATTGACTATGGCTTTTCTCTCTACTACTCCTACACGCTTCCACTATACGATATAAAGCCTACTGGAAATGGGTTTATATTTGAAAAGGCTATAGGGTTTTGCAAAGGAATTCAATGTAGATTCTATAGAGATGATCTAAAGACAACTTGTATAGTGCCGGATAACTGTATAGACTATATAGATCATATACTAGGGCTTGACAGTAGATGGGGATTTGAAGAAATATGTAATGTTTACAGCGATAGAGACTGTGTAGCTAGTAAGATAACATTGCTTTATAGCCCAAAAGACCCAAGATATATACTATATGCTATTTTACTATCTAGAAACACAGACTATTTTATAAACACTATAAAGTGGTTCAAAGAACTCATAACATTTAACACCATTAGAAATAGAGGATATATAGCAAATCAGTTTCTAGCTATTAGAGACACGGTTGATGATATATTCAATAAAGCTGAAAATATTTCTAAGCTTATAAACATGCTATTCAATGTAAGGTATATAGGGCTAAAGACCATTTCAGCACTTCTTCTACATGCCTATGGAGCAACAGAATATGCACCTATAGATAGACACTATAAAGCATATCTATCAAAGTTCTTTAAACATCTAGAAGCTCCACAGAAAAAGACATGTATTTCAAATAATCTAAACTGCTCTACATGTCTATATAGAGCTAGATGTATCTATGGAGTTTCAAAGATGTTTGGAAAGCTAAATGGATATATACAATCCCTTGCATATCTATCTAAAAGAATCTCTATATGTAGAAGCTATTTAGAAGAAACCTTGATTCCTAAAAGCTATAGAGATGCAAAAACTTTAAGCAACATAGTCTCTACTGTTATCGAAAAGCTTCTACATAGAGAAACCAAATATATTTCTACAACATCTAACTCATAAAAATAGAGAGTATCTATTGGTATTAACATGCCTATTTTCTAAGCTATAAACAGAACAACATGAATTCATTTTAAAATATATTAGGAGTGTATATAGGGAAGAGAAATGAAATTATTAAAGTTTGAATTGTAATGAAGAGGAATTCTAGTGGTTTGTAAAAATTTATAAAATTTGAATGAGTTGATATTCTTATTTAGGTGTATTCCTTGAGGAGTAGAGGTATAGAAATATCGTTTGGATTGGGAAAACTCATTGTAGAGTTTTATGATAGTAACATTGTGCATGTTTCCCATATACCTCAAGGCGTTGAGTTAAAAGAGAGCTTTGTGGTTGTTGCAAAGCCAAGGGATACTCTTTTTACTGTTGAGGAAAGGGATAATTTAATCAATATATCTTCAGATGAAATTGGTGTTAGTATAGATATACACAATGGTGTAATAACGTTTAGATTTGGCTCAGTAGAAGTTAAGGAGGTTGCTAGAAGTAGTTATGATGTGAATGCATATGGTGTAAGGTATAGAGCTTTTGAACAAATGTTTGAAATTGAAGATGGCTCTGCTCTCTATGGACTTGGTCAACATGCTGGTTTTTCTGCACATGGTGTGTTTAACTATAGGAATCACACTGTATATTTGGCTCAGAGGAATACTGATATAGCTGTACCGTTCCTTGTTTCAAGTGCTGGCTATGGTATTCTATGGGATATGTATTCAATGGGTGTGGTAGAGTCTAGAGAGAAGATTCTTAGGGTGTGGTTTGAAGCAGGTGATTATCTAAGCTACTACATTATTTATGGACCAGAGATAGACAGGGTTATAGCTGGCTATAGATGGCTTACAGGAAAAGCTGTTATGCTTCCTAAATATGCTTTTGGCTATTGGCAATCCAAGGAAAGGTATGCTAGCCAGGAAGAGATAGTTTCTGTTGCTAGAATGTTTAGAGAGAAAGGCATACCTATAGACATAATTGTTCAGGATTGGAGGTATTGGGGTGACTATGGTTGGAATGCATTTAAATTTGACGAAAAGTTTTATCCAGATCCAAAGAAGATGGTTGAGGATATTCATAAGCTAGGGATCAAGATAGCAATATCAATTTGGCCAATATTTGAAAAGAAAACTGATATCTATAGAGAAGCTGAGAAGATAAGCTGTATCATGGCTGGTGGAGCTGAGAACTATGGTGTCATCAATGTGTTTAAAAGCGAGTGTAGAGAGTGGTTCTGGAGAAAGATAAATGAAGTGTTTTTCAGTATAGGGATAGATGGTTGGTGGCTTGATGCTTCAGAGCCTGAGGTTGGACCTGGGCTAATTTATGCAACATGGCAAAAAGGTTTAGATATAGGTAACGGGGAAAAAATGATTAAGTATCTAAATCTCTATCCATTGCAGGAAACAAAAGCTGTTTATGAAGGACAAAGAAGAGAGTCTAACAAGAGAGTGCTTATACTTACTCGCTCAGGTTTTGCAGGGATTCAAAGACATGGTGTAGTTAACTGGAGTGGCGATATAACAGCTGACTGGACAACTTTAAGAACACAGCTATGGGCAGGTCTAAACTACAGCATATCTGGGCTACCCTACTGGACAACAGATATAGGTGGGTTCTTCAGCAGTAATCCAGATACTGAAGGTTATAGAGAGTTGTTTATAAGGTGGTTCCAGTGGGGTGCTTTCTGCCCCATATTCAGAGTTCATGGCACGTATTACCCTAAAGAACCTTGGAGATTTGGTAAAGAGGTTGAAGAAATCTTGGTTAAGTACATAAAGCTTAGATATAGATTGTTGCCATATATCTACACCTTAGCATGGATGGTTTATGAAAAGGACTATACAATTATGAGGCCTTTGGTTATGGACTTTAGAGACGATAGAAATGTGTATAACATAGATGACCAGTATATGTTTGGCCCCTTCATAATGGTATCTCCAGTAACAACTCCTTCAACATTTGAAAGAGAGGTATATTTACCAAGGGGTCTCTGGTATGATTTTTGGACTGGAGATATATTAACTGGAGGTAGGAAGATAAAGGCTAAAGCACCTCTAGATACAATACCTCTACATGTGAGAGCAGGCGCCATAATACCTCTGGTTCCTGCAACTATAAAAAGTGCTGTGGAGGATATTTCAGAAATAGAGCTTAGGGTGTATAGAGGTAGAAGCTGTGAATTCGCTATTTATATGGATAATGGTGAAAGCTATGATTATGAAAAAGGTGTCTATAGTTTGATACCAGTTAAATGGATTGAGAGAGAGAAGAAGCTTATATTTGGGGATAAGAGGGGGTCTATGGATATAGGAAACTTGAAGATAAAGATTGTTTTTGTTGAAAAGGGTAAGGGGGCTGGTTTAGAGGAGGCGAAGCCAGATATCGAAATTCTGTATGAAGGTAAGCGTAAAGAGTTTACTGCATAGTGTTATTCATAAACAAAAATTTTTTATTTGGAACATCAGATGGCTTTTCTAGTATAAAACAATAGAAAAATATGGTATTCCTTTATTATATCTGTGACATTATAAAGAACAGATCATGTCTAGTTAAAGTTAAAAGCTCTTGTACTTTAGAGTGGAGAGGAAGTTGAAATGCAAAGAGATCAATCTATAAATCTATGGTGGATATATTGAGAATATATATAGAGATGTGTTATCAAGCTACATAGCTATTAATTTAAGATATGTGAAAACTTCTGTACAACACCCATCATCTTTCAAATAGATAGTCTTATTAAATCGCCTGTTACTCTATAGATTTAAAGGTGAAATATATGTCTATTGCAAAGCCTTTGTCGAACATATTTAGCGATGTTTTTGTCGAGAAAAACGGTGTTGTGTTTTACAAGACCTTTGTTGTTGGTAGGTGGATAGATAGTGGGGAGTATCTAGATGTGAAGTCGCCTATAGATCTATCAACAATTGCAAAGGTTTCAAAGCTTAGTTGGAATCATATAGATAGCTCTTTAGAGACTATCTATAACGTTGGGAGATGGGCTGTTAGAGATTTACCTGGTTGGAGACGTGTTGAGATTTTAGAGAAAGCTGCACAGAAGCTTGAAGAAGCTAAAGAAGACTTTATACAGGTTCTTGTTTTGAATGCTGGTAAGACTCGTTCACAGGCCTTGGGAGAGATAACAGCTAGTATAGATAGGTTAAAGGCTGCTCATCTAGATGCTAGAAAGATTTTTGGAGAGTATATGCCTGGCGACTGGGATCAGACAACAGTTGAAACAGAGGCTATTGTTAGGAGAGAGCCTGTTGGTGTTGTTTTAGCGATTATACCATTTAACTACCCGTTATTCGATACTGTTTCAAAGGTTGTCTATAGCTTTGTTGCAGGTAATGCTGTTGTTATTAAACCTCCTTCTGCAGACCCTCTACCTGTTTTGCTATTTGCCAAGATTTTAGAGGTGAGTGGTTTTCCTAAAGAGGCTTTAGCTATTGCAACTATACCTGGAAGCGAAAGCGATAGACTTGTTGCTGATGATAGGATTAATGTGGTGAGTTTTACTGGAAGTAGCGAAACTGGTAGAAGGGTTATTGAGAAGGCAGGGATTAAGCAATTTGTTATGGAGCTTGGTGGAGGAGATGGTGCAATCGTTTTAGCTGATGCTGATTTAAAGCTTGCTGTAGAGAGATCTGCTATGGGTATCTATAGCTATAGCGGTCAGAGATGCGATGCTATAAAGCTTATACTTGTTGAAGAGCCTATATATGGAGAGTTTAAAAAGGCTATTGTTGAAGAGCTTTCAAAGGTTAAAGTCGGTGATCCAAGACAACAAGGCGTTGTTATGGGTCCATTAATAGATTCTAAAGCTGTTGATGAGATGATGAAGGCTATAGAAGATGCTGTTAAGCTTGGTGGAGCTGTTTTATATGGTGGAAAAAGACTTGGAGAGACATATGTTGAGCCAACACTTATAGAATTCATAGATAGGGATAAAATAAAGCAGAGCATACTATATCAAAAAGAGATTTTCGCACCAGTAGCATTGATAACAAGTTTTAGAGAAATTGATGAAGCTATAGAGCTTATAAATGGTAGGAGATATGGTTTAGACGCAGCTATATTTGGTAGCAATATGGAGAGAATTAGAAAGCTTATTAGATATCTAGATGTAGGAGCTATATATATAAATGATATGCCTAGACATGGTGTTGGATACTATCCATTTGGTGGTAGAAAGCATTCAGGTATCGGGAGAGAGGGTATAGGATACTCTATAGAATATGTAACAGCATATAAAACAGTTGTATATAGCTATAAAGGTAGAGGAATCTGGAGATATACTCTATAGAAACCATCCCAACAAATTATATAAAACATCAAAACCAATTCCCTTAACCATAAAACATTTTATTGTATTTTTATCTCTATTCTACATAAAATATTTATTTAGATACGTCTCCTTATCTGGTTATATAGACCTGCTATAGCAATGATTAAAACTATTGCAATAGATGGAATAGTTTGTAGCCCCAGAACTGTAAGGCTTCTATATATTAGTGAAGAGCCTGTAGCTACGAAAAGTAATGCAAGTAGATATGTGCTTAAAACATAGATCAGAATTGCAAAAATTATTGTTAGAACTATGAGAAGAGCTGTTTCTCTACTCTTGATAAAGTCTCTCAATATTATTGAAGCTATTGTATATCCAAATGATAGCGATAAAGCAGCTTTAAAGAATATAAAACCTACTACAAAACCTATGCCAATAGCAAGCAACATAAATATTATTGAAATAGCTACACTCTTAAAAACAGCATAGCTATAGCTATATGTTATATAGCCAAGTATAGAAGCAAAAACTATAGATGCGATAAACCTAGATAGCTGAACACCCCAAAAACATAGAACAACACCAAACACAGTCGCTATAACATATGCAGGCACATCAACAAATACCCCACTATCTAAATACAACGCAAACCACCAATCTATAAAACTAAAAATATATTTTAAAGCTTTAGATATCTCATATTATTCTAGCTTAAAGGTTTAGCCCATAATTAAACCTAAATGGATATATGTTGATATAAGTTATTAAGAGCTATAAGATGTGTGTTGAAAGTCTATGTAGCGGGAAATATATTTTTCATAGACCAAGATTTTTAAGTATCTTTAGATGGCGGATTACCAATATAGATTTGGTCTAAATGCTTTACATCAAGCTCTAAACATCTATGTTTTTAATAAAATGTGT
>CAYUUS010000039.1:0-10192 GCA_964447975.1 uncultured Ignisphaera sp.
GTCTTATGATGTGTTTAAGGTTGAGATTAAGCCGCCTATAGGCTCTGCTTTAACTGTTGAGAGGACTGTGCCAGCATCTCTAACCTATACATATATTGATCTTGGCTAGGGTTTGATGGTGGCTTTGGCGATGTATATATATAAATCTATTTTTTTATCTAGTAATCTTAACTCTTATTCTGTTTCAGCTTCGTCTCTTTTGTTAATTGTTTTAGAGGGTCTTGGTTTTGTTGTACTGGGTTTTATTCTTCTATATTTCTCGTTTTTCCAAAGTGATTTTGTGTTCTATGCTCTTATAGCTATTGCTTTTATATCTATTGTTATAGGTCTTCATATTCTTTTTGCCTTTGCTATATATATGTTTAGGTTTAGGAGATAGTGTTGAGGTGGTGGTATGTCTAAAAGTGATGTTGGATGGTCTTGTAGCTGTGTTTTCTGTAGGTTTTTTGTTTATCCTATTGTTAGAAGGTTTGGTAGAAGGGTTGAAGTTGGTGAAGAGGAGGTTTTAGATCAAGAGGCTACACCACCTATATCAACTTTTGTTCAGCAACCTGCTATAGATGTTGATAAGGTTAAGGAGTCTGTTGCTGAGCATGTTTCTGCTATTGTTGATTCTAAGCTTAGAGAGTTTTCTTCTAGGGTTGAGTCTGTTGAGGATGAGGTTAAGAGGGTTAGAGAAGATGTTTCTAAGAGTATTGATGAGGTTAAGAATGCTTTGGTTGATATTAGAGCTGCTATAGCTGAGGTTACAAACCCTTTCAATATTCTTAGAAGCTATTCAAGAACATCTACAGCTTCTCCTACATCTAAAGCTGATAATATTATCAATAGTTTTAAAAAAGCTTTGGAGGAGATGGGTGGAAAAAACTCTATGTCTGGTAACGAGAGCCCTAGCCAAAGTGTGGATAGGGATCTTGAGGCTATCTCTAAAGAGCTTATAGCTAGAACATCTTCAAGGCTTAGCTTATCTGGCTTGATAAAGCTGATTAGATGGGTTGATGATATGCTTAGCAGAGTTCCTAGAGAGGTTATAGAGGAGATTGCAAAGTTTATGAAGGCTATCAATGTTGTTGATGAGGATGAGGAGAAGATTGTTTCTGGTGTTATAGATTTTGTTTATAGGGCTAGGAAAATGGGTCTTAAAATCAATGAGCAGATTATACATATATATAACCTTGCCAAGGTTTTTGGAGTTGTTGATAAAGAGGCTAGTGAAGAGATTCTAAAGCTTGCTATGGACAACAACTCTATTGAGTGAAATGCAATGGTTTCAGAAAGCATAAACACAGCTATAATTGTTATAGCAGGGCTTATAGTTGCATCTATGATTTCAGCAGCTTTGATAACACAGATAGCTGTTTTAGACTCATCTATGAGAGTAGCTGTGAGAAATGCTCAGGATAGGCTACAGACATCTATATCAATAGTCCTAGTATCTCTAAACACAACCACTATAGACAGTCAAACCACGAAATACTTTGTTATCTATATAAAGAATGTTGGGAGCAGATCTATATCTATTCAAGAGATTCAGAAATCAGATCTATATCTACAAGACTCATCAATAACACTATATATGCTGTATAGCCAAGATAGCGAACTAGGTAGATGGAGTTATATAGAGGCTATCTCTGATGGTTCATGGGATGTAGGGGAAACAATCATTGTAAAAGCATATAACTCAACATCGCTTATACCACCTATATCTATAAGATTTGTTTTGCCAAATGGTATATCATGTGAATATAGATATGTGGGGTAGGTGCTGTGAAGGGGGTATCCTCACCAGCATCAGCAGCAATAATAGCTGTGGCAATGATTATACTATCTATATATACAGTCTACACAGTTATAAACACAGCAACGTCTCTTCATAGCTTAGTGGATACAAGGGTTGGAGGTAGAGATATTCTTAGAGTTGTAGATATAGATGTTTATAGCAATGGAACAGCATATATATCTATAACAAATGAAGGATCTGTATATATAGAGGTTAAAGATATTGAGATAGCCATTGCTATATATATCGATGGAAACCCCTATATATATAGCTTAAAACAATGTAGTTCTTTAGAGCCTGGATGCTGGTATATAGAGAGGGTAGCTGTTAAAGACATTGTATATAGCAGTGGTGTTTTAAGACCAGGTGAAGTGCTTTATATATCTATACAGCTTCCTATAGAACCTCCTCTAAACTCCTATGGATATATAGCTGTATTTAGTCTCTATTCAAAAGCTGAAAGAGTATTTACAGTTTCTAGGTGATGTTTGTTGAGCAAAAGATATGTTGTTTCAACTGGTGGTGAAGAGCTTGATAATAGGCTTGGAGGTGGTATTCCAATACCATCGCTTCTTCTTATTGAGGGGGATCACGGTACCGGGAAAAGCGTGTTTGTGCAGCAGATAACATATGGAGCTTTGAGAGATGGTTTAAAGGTTTACTACGTAACAACAGAGTCTACTGTTAGAGAGCTTCTTCTTCAGGCTAAAAGGGTAAGCTTTGATATGACTAGCTATTTCCTTAAGGGTTTTCTAAAGATATTTCCTGTTCATATGGAGGGAGCTAGATGGGCTAAAAACATAGCTAGGCTTCTTCTACAAGTTGTTGGAGAGTTTATGGTTAGAACAATCAAGGAGTGGGATCTTTTCATATTGGATTCATTCTCTGTTTTAGCTGTATATGCAAATACAAGTACCGTTTTAGATTTTCTAACAACTGCAAAGAATATTGTTTCACAAGATAAAGTTGTTATATTGGCTATTCATCCAGGTGCTCTCTCAGAAGAGATTATGATTAGAGCTAGAAGTATATGTGATGGCTATATAAGGCTTAGATCATTTGAGATAGGAGGTATGTTGATAAAGGCTATGGAGGTTATAAAGCTTAGAGGTGCTCTTGGACCTGTCGATAGCGTTATTGCATTTGATGTTGACCCGGCTTTTGGTATAAAGGTTCTACCACTATCACTTGCAAAGGCGTGAGTTAAAATGGCTGTAGAGGCATCTATGTATTCAATTGATGCAAAGCTTTCAAAGTATTTAAAGACATATCCATATCTAGCATCGTATATAAAAAGCATTGAGAGGGGCATCGGCATTCCAATGTTTTATGAATCCAATGAGCTTAGCTATGATATGAAGAAGCTTAGAAATGTAAATATACTTTATCCTGTTGGCGAAGGTATATTTATACATATATATATGCCTCCAACAGGTACAGTTAGCGGCTATAGAAAGTATATAGCTGTTGAGCCTCCAAGAATACATCCAAATCTTCTTAAAGTTATTGAGATGAGGCTTGCTGAAACAATATCTGAGTCTGATATTGTTGAGGATGTTGATGAGAGGAGAAAGCTTCTTCTCAGTAAGCTCGATAAGGTTGTTAGAGTTGTTGAAAGCCCTGTAGACTATTCGCAGTTAAAGGAGGGTGTGAGATCTATACCAATATATAGAGCTGACTATGACTATCTAAAATATTACTTGGTTAGAGATAGGGTTGGTCTAGGGTTTTTAGAGCCTTTTATAAGAGATCCATGGCTAGAGGATATAACATGTAAAGGGGTTGGCTTTGTATATGTGTTTCACAAGATATTTGGACCTCTAGAGACAAATATAGAGTTTAAAACAGAGGAGGAACTAGATCTATTTGTATTGAAGCTTGCTGAAAGAGTAGGTAAGCCAATTTCACATGCAAGACCAATTGTAGATGCAACACTTCCAGATGGCTCTAGAATAAACATTGTATATGGACATGATGTTAGTCTCCATGGAAGCAACTTCACAATTAGAAAATTCAGCAAGGTGCCTATAAGCATAACCCAGCTTATAGCATGGAACACACTAAGCTCTAAAATGGCTGCATATCTATGGATACTTCTAAACAGCAATATGAGTGGCTTTATATGTGGTGAAACAGCATCTGGAAAAACAACAACTCTAAACGCTATAGAAGCATTTATACCACCTACATATAAAGTTGTTTCTATAGAGGATACAGCAGAGGTCCAGCTACCGCATCCAAATTGGGTTAGAGAGCTAACAAGAGATACAGGGACAAAGGAGTCATCTATATCTATGTTTGACTTGCTTAGAGCTGCTCTTAGACAAAGACCAAACTATATAATTGTTGGAGAGATTAGAGGTGTTGAAGCATCTATAGCTTTCCAAGCAATGCAAACAGGACACCCAGTTCTATCAACGTTTCACGCAGCTACTGTTGAAAGAGTTGTACAGAGGTTAACTGGAGATCCTATAAAGATTCCTAAGAGCTTTATGGATAATCTAAACTTTGTATTGATTCAAAGCGCTGTTTGGAGAGGGGGTGTAATGGTTAGAAGGGTTTTGAGTGTAAACGAGATTATAGGGTATGACCCTAGAGCCGATGCAATTATATATGTACCTGTATTTGTGTGGGATCCTATTAAAGATGTTTTTACATTTAGAGGTAGAGGTGCAAGCTATCTTCTAGAAAACAAAATAGCTGCTATGAGGGGTATATCAAGAACTGAGATGAGGAAGATATATGACGAGATAGATATGAGGGCGTATTTCCTAGATCTTCTAATTAAAAAGAAGATATTTAACTACTACGATGTCTGGAACGCTATTGTAAAAACATATGAGATTGGGCTTGAGACTGCTGTTAAGAGGCTTGAGAGAGGTGCTCTTCTATAGCTAATTTAAAAAGATTTTTAAAGTCTCCATACCTATGGATCTCTATAGCATTTGCCTCTCTATCTATATTTCTCCCAACACCATATAACATATTCTTTGTATTTCTATCTCCAATACCATTCGCCGTGGGATATATAGTAGATCTTCTTAGAAGAAGAGGTGTTACAGCTGTTATTGATGAGGATATGCTTTATGTTGTTACACATATGTATTCTGTTTCAACTGGTAGACCTCCTCATGAAAGGCTTTTTGGACTTGGCAATATTTCTGGAAAGGGGTATGGTATATATAGCTCTATATTGAATAGAATAGCTAATCTTGCTAAGAGGTGGGGATATGGATTTGTTGTTGCAACAAGGATACAGGCAAGAGAAACTGGAAATACATTGTTTAGAGATTTTCTAAATAGGTTAGCCGAGGCTATAAATGTTGGCGAAGATTTAGAGACTTTTCTCCAGATGGAGCAAGAAACAATGCTTGTTAATTATGAAGCTGACTATACAAGGGTTTTAGAGGCTTTAAAGCTTTTACTAGGCATATATACAGCTGCTATGAGCTCAGCTATATTTATAGATATAAATGTTGTAATGCTTTCGTTTTTCTTTGGAGGTATAGAGATAGTCTTTGTATCTTTTATAGCTACTATCGCAGCTTTGGCTCTACTTGTTCTACTTATAAGAAAGTCTCTACCAAGGCAAAACATTGTGCATGATCTACGTATAAACATGGCTGAGAGAAAGCTATATCTATACACATTGCTAGCCTCGGTATCTATAGCAAGTGTTCTAGGGGTATATATCATGATGATTTTTAAAGAAACCTCTTATTTCTTAATAACATTTGGTCTTCTTTTCTTTATTCCAGGTATAGTTGGTAGAAGAATAGAGAATAAAGTTAAAAACATTGAGAACTTCTTTACAGTATTTATAAGAAGTATGGGACTGGCATATACAACTTTAAGAAACTATGCACAGACAATTAGAAGCATCCTAGGCACAGAACTAGGGGAACTTACAAAGCATTTGAGAAGGCTATATTCAAGACTTAGAAACGGTATAGATACAAGAATAGCTATGCTTTATTTTGTTGGTGAAAGCGGTAGCGAGACTTTGAGAAGAGGCATAGATATATTCTATGATGCTATAGAAGCTGGTGGAGACCCTGCTAAAGTTGGACAAGTTCTAAGCACAACTATGCAAAGGTTATTAAATTTAAGAAAGATGAGAGAGCAAACTGCAAGGGCATTTCAAGGTGTTGTATATATCTTAACAATATTGATTGTAGCTTTAGCTGAGTTTGTCTTTACACTTGTTATAATACTTCAACAAGTGTTTGTAGGGGTTGGTGCTACACAACTACAGATACTTTCATTAACATATATAGAGACTGGGGTTATAACATTTCTAAAACTTGGATTGATATTTGCAATAACTATTCTAAATGCATTTGCACTTCAATTTGCAAGAGGAGGCTATACAGGTGGTGCATGGATACATGCAGCACTTCTACTGGTTTTAAGCGGTGCAACGCTATTAGTATCATCGATGTTCTCTCAAATGATATTTAGAATAATTCAAGTTGGCGAGCTTTTTGCATCGCCATAGACTAAGATCCAACTAGCCTCTTAGTTAAATCTGAAAAGAATTCCTGTAGATATCTATCTATAAAATACATAAGCCTTGGAAGCAATGTTACAATGAATACAACGAGTATAGCTGTAGCAAGTGCAGCAACTGCAAGTATATATTCATTATCTGTTGTAAGCATTAACACAATACAAATCAAAACACCTATAAAAGACAGCATCACTAGAATAGATAGTATAGCAAAACTATCCATTATTATAGAAACAAGGTGTATTATGATAGATGGTGTAGGTATAGCTAGATAAAGTATAGAAGCAGTTGAAAAAGCAATACATATAGATACCAAAGCCAGTAAAAATCTTCTTCTCATAGTATAACCAGCTAATATTCTATACAAGATTAAATATAGATATACAGAAACATAAACTATTATGAGAACCTGGTTATTTAAAGCTCATTACGACTACTAGTCGCTAGAAACAAAAACACTTAGATATTTTTAAATAATAAATGTGTTAAGAGGGAATATATGGCTTATGAAAATAAGATGCATAGCATTGACATTAATCATGCTGTTGTTAATAAAAATAGATATATCTATAGATTTTGTAGCTAGCTATAGTGATTCTATAGATGAGGTCATAATCTATGGATATAAAAGCCCTCCCCGTATCTGGCTGAATCTAAGGGACATCGCATCAGCTCTTAAAGATCTTGGGATAGCAACACTTTATCTATATGGAGGTGTCCCAAAGGTTTTTCACTATCAAGAAAATGAAAAATCTATAATGGCATATATAGATATATTGGTCAACAATATAAATGTTACAAATATCAATACCAGCTACTTTAATATTAGATACAACGGCTATCTATCTAAAGCTACTCTCTACAGTGACGAGATTTCTATAGCCATCTACACAGTCTCTATCTACACAATGAAAACATTCTATATATCTCTATGCCCAGAAATAAAGCTAGGTGTAGGTGAAATAGATATTGAAATAAAATTCAATGAAACACCAAAAGATATTGATATTGGCAGAGATAACATCAAGGTTTATATAGATGATGCACTGTTTCAGTTTTATACTATAGAAAGCTTCGATATGTCTTTTGAGTTAAGTGATAAGGGTTTTAAAGCTTCAACCCATTTATTCTCTGGGCAATGTCTAAACTTCTTAGTTGGTATTTCACAGCAAGATTTAAAGAAGGTTAAAGAAAAAATTTCTTATTTTATGGAGATTTCTAAAAAGAGTTTCAAGTCTATATCATCTTTGTTTCCCATGATATATACAAGGTATTTCAATGTTAAAAACCTCTATATGCTTTCGCTTTACAGCACATTGAATAAGATATCGAGGAATGGTTTAGAGGATTATTTTATTGGAGTTAGACCTCAAGAGCTATCATCTCTAGCATATCTTCTGCAATTCTCTAATAATTCAGATCTCTGGAGGCATCTTCTCGATAATATCAATATGAATGATTTAGATTCTGAGAATGTACCATTCTATATAGATATAATCTACTATTACACTATATATAGGGAAGGTATCGACTATAACATAGATTACATATATATGCTCTTCGATATGTTGAAACAATATAGCTATAATGCAATTCAAAGTTTTAAAGCCATAGATATTGCCAGAGCTTTGAATGCTTTTCAAAAGCTAAGAACCATAGCTCTATTAACAGGGAATGCATCTTTGGTTAATATTGTTGATAGCTATTTGAATAGAATATCGCAATTTCTAAGCAATTTATATCCATCTCATCAGTGCATCTATCTAGAGTATAGCGAAATAGAAAAGAATTTTCTAGAGGCTATAGCATTTGCAAAATATAGCATCTCTAATACAGATAGATATATAGATTCATGTATCTCGTTATTAAATATAGTTAGTGTAGATAGGGTAGATATATCTGAAGAATATATAGCTGATGCTATAGAGGCTCTAGCTAGAAATCGCTACCATCATATAGCATTAGAGCTTATAACAAGATATTTTGATAAGGCGATGTATATAGGGGTTAACGTGAGAGATATCTATAGAGCTATTCTTAAAGGTTTTCTAGGTCTAGATATTTCAGCAAACTATATATCTATAGAGCCTAGAATACCTATAGAGCTAACAAATACATCTGTAACCCTTTATATAGCTAGTAGAGAGATATATATAGATGTAATTGGCTGGGGTAACAGCGTTACAGAGATTTATCTTGACAACAATTTATTCCCCCAAACAACAATGCCGATCAACCATCTGATAAGTGTTAAAAGAATTTTTATAATTATGGATAAAGAGCCTCTCACTCCACTTACAATCACAGTTTTATCAAGAGGTATACCATTAAGCAATTCAACTATAACAATATATAATGTTGAGGGATTTAAAGCCTCGGCAATTACAGATAGCTTTGGTGTTGCAAAGCTTCTTATTCCATGTAAAGAAAGCTGGGTATATATAACAGTAGATGGTGGAAAAACTACTGCTATAAAGATTAATACTTTGAATTGTAATAAAATGGATCTAATACTGGATCTGGATGTGGTTTATCCTCAAGATAACTATGCAGAGAATTTAAAGAGATTTGTTGAGGATTCTATGAATTCCTTCTCAAGAAATATATCAAATGTTGAAAAAAGATTACTAGGTCTTGAGAGATATGTGTATAACATTTCGCAAGATCTAAATAGTT
The DNA here is from genome assembly GCA_964447975.1 of uncultured Ignisphaera sp. Lineage (GTDB taxonomy): Archaea > Thermoproteota > Thermoprotei_A > Sulfolobales > Ignisphaeraceae > Ignisphaera. The sequence goes on from CAYUUS010000039.1 coordinate 8,967, forward strand.
TGAAAGAGTTCAATGAGAATAGCAAAAAAGAGTTTATAGATATAAATAGGATAGTTTATATATCACTAATAGTTTCTATAATATCATTAGTATGCTCCATCTTAACCCTTGGGAGAAGAAAATGAAGAGAAGGAATATAGGCAAGCTTATGCTGCTTTTAGTTCTAGTCTCAATTCCTTTTATAGAGATAAGCCTATTTAAAGCAAATATATCTGTAAATGCTGAATACAGCTTCTATACCTTTGTTATAAGTGATTGGTATAGATGGGTTATTGGAGTAAACATCTCAGTACCTAAGATATGTGAGGTTGGATCATACATCAATTTAATAGCTTCTATAAAGGTTTTTGAACGTGGTGAAGGTGTCAGACTAGTTATAACAAATCTTGAGGCATCTATTTCAAATGTTACTGTATCTAGATATATAGGTATTTTTCATGATGAGGGAGAGGCTAAACATGGCATTTTACTTAAAATTCCCTTGACATCCTCAAAATATTCCTCGATGCCTCCAAGTACAATAGAGAGCGATAGTATTTCAATATCATTGCAAGGCTATATAGAGGATGTTAATGGCAATAGAAATAAAGTTAAATATAATTATAGCATCCCTATATTACTTATATCATCACCATCGATTTTAATGGTATATATGGATTCTATGTCTATGAATCCTGGAAATATTTTAACAATAGAAGTTAAGAACTTTGATATTCTTCCGTTACACAAAGTTTCTCTAGCACTCTATATAAACTCAGAAATCTATAAAGTATACAACATTGATGTTATCCAACCAAACGAGTCTAGAACATTTAGAGAGTTTCTTAATCTTGGACCAGGAATACATATAGTTACAATTAAAACAAACTTTACAACATCATATGGTATAAGCAGGCAACATGAAACATCTACACAGATAATTGTTAAAAGCGAACCAAAGATAAGGATAGATACAAATACATCGTCAACAGTGTTTTTAATGCCTATAGATATCAAAGGCTATATAGAGCCTAGAAATATATATGGAGTTATATTGGAGTATAGCTTAAATGGTATTGAATGGGCTTCAATAGCATCAATAGAGAGCAATAATAGTGGTGAATTCACATATATTTGGAGACCCACTGTTACAGGCTCTGTATTCTTAAGAGCTAGAACACTTGAAACAGAGCTTTATAGAGAAGGTAAAAGCAATGAAGTTGTATTAAATATAGAGAGGTTAAAAC
>CAYUUS010000040.1:0-10047 GCA_964447975.1 uncultured Ignisphaera sp.
CTGTTGATATAGATGTTAATGTAACTGTTGATGTAACTGTTGTTGTTGCTTTAACAGTTACTGTAACAACACCAGGAACAGGTGTTGGTGTAGGAGTTGGAGTTGGTGTAGGAGTTGGAGTCGGGGTTGGAGTTGGAGTAGGTGTGGGTGTCGGAGTAGGCTTGGGTGTAGGTGTAGGCATTGCTAATTGTTTTGCAAGGTCTTCTAGGCTAATGAGTTTAACTTCTGGTGGTAGTAGTTTTAATGGGTCTTTAGGTGGTGTTTTTGGTGGCCACTCAATTGGTTTTTCTGGAGGTCTTAAAACTCCATATGTTATCCATAATGATGCTGGATACATTCCCCACATTGCTGGGTGTGGTACGAACCATGCTTTTTCAGCTGTATAGTAAGGCATTGGGAAACCTGCAACATCTACAAATCCATCAGGTTCTCCTAATAGTTCATAGTAATTTGATATTTTCACACTTATTTGTGCTGGACGTAGTACAAACCATATAGCTGCATGTGGGAGGTAGTAGTTCCAGAACCATGTAAGTTTTGATAAAGAGTCCCAGAAATCAGGAGTATAAGGTAATGAGGCTAGTAATTTCATTTGTTCAAAGTGTGGGTTTACATATATTGTAGTGCCATTCTTTAGTTGCACCGGCCATGTATAGTTGAACTTGGATTGTGCAAGGTTTTGTGCTGGATAAAATGAATTGATGAATGCTGCAAAGCCTGCTATAGCTGGTGAAAATGCGTTTCCTGCAGTCCAAGATATTGCTGTATCAAATTGCCAGTTTATCCACATATCCCAATATACACCCACATCAACATTAACAACATCAGCTTCTATTCCATGTTCTCGTAACTGTGATGCTAAGTTAGATGCTAATGCTACGAAGTCTGCCCACGCAGCTACACTTAATATCTCAAATCTAAATGGCTTTCCATCCGGCATATACCATTTTCCATCAGGTCCTCTTCTAAAACCTACACTTTCCAATAATTGATATGCTCTCTTAGGATTATAGCTCCAATCATATAAATTATTTCTAATCCAGTCAGGAAGATCCTTAGAGCTAGATAAGCTAGTCACATAGTCATTGAATGGCATCATCTGTGGCGGATATGCCAATGCAGACTCTGTGTTATTCAATAGCATAACTATAGCCCATCTAACCTCTGTTATGTTAAATGGATATTTAAGTATATTAAACCATAGACCCCAGAGCTCATAGCCCCAGACCCATGATACTTTAACTCCACCTGGAGCCTTTGTTATCTCTACCAGTGTTAGTGGTGATATTCCATGCCATGTATGTAGATTTCTACCCTCTATCATCCATGCAACCATCTGCTCTTCTGCCCTTGCAAATAATATTTCACCCTCGTCATATTGTACATACTTTGCCCATCTATATCCAGTATTCTTCTTAAGTTTAACACCAGTAGTTGTTAATGTAGCTACATCATACCACCAAATACCGTTACACCATGGTTTATCTATTTGAAGATTTCTAATCTCATTCTGAAGCTCTGTTAAGTTGAATCTATTTGGAACTTCATTAACAGGTATATCAGCAACTTTTTCAGCATATTTACCAAAGATCTGATAAGGTGTATTTATACTCCATGTTAATAGCTGGAATAAACCTTGATACCAGAAGTTTGTTGAAAACCTAAAGCTAAATATTTTTGATGGATCTATTTCACCTGTCTTTGGATTATATAAAGGTGCTTCTAAACCAAATACTGTTTTATTAAAGTAGAATCTTATTGTATAATCATCTACAATCTTTATATCTAATAACCATGGAATAAAGTTTCTAAATATCTTCCACTGAATTGTATAATATGTCCATACATCCTTAGCAGTAAATGGATATTTAGACACACCATCAAACCAGTAATTATCATTCCATAAAGATACCTCGAGATAACCTTCAGGACTTATTTTCATATCCTTACCTAGAACAGGGAAGAACACATTTTTAACCAGACTAAAGGCATACAATGGTACTGTACATTTCGGAACCCAATCAATTGCCAATAGATTTCCAGGGGCAAAAGGATTCCAGTTTATTGTTGGTGGTAGTGTATACCACAATATAAATGCAACGGCGGGTTTCTGTGCATTTACATAAGGTATTGCAACAGCTATGTTTAGTGTTATAACGAGCAAAAGTGATATTGCTATTAGATTTTTCAATTAACCCACCTGATAATTCTATGATCTCAGGTAGCTAATAAATTTTTCTATGAATCTATTTTAGATACAAAAACAATAATATCTACTACACAAGGCGTCTTTAACAACCAAAATGCAGTATAGGTTTTAATCTTTATATCCTTAACACTGATATTCATAATGTCAACAATTTATACCAAATAGGAAAAATTTAAATATAACCCATTAAGTTAGGTTTATAGGGTGTATAAAATTGCTATTGGGTGCCGCTCACTATCCTGAGTTATGGCCCTCTGAAACATTTTATAAAGATTTAGATATGATGAAGAGAATTAAATTAAATGTTGTTAGAATTGCTGAGTTTACATGGTCTTTACTTGAACCTGAAGAAGGAAAATACAGTTTTGAATGGCTTCATGAACTTGTAGTTTCATATAACAAACAAGGTATCTATGTTATATTAGGCACTCCAACTGCAGCTCCTCCCCCATGGCTTATTAAAAAATATCCTGAGGTTCTACCTGTAGACTTTAATGGTATTCCAGCAAGATATGGTGTGCGTAGAGAATATTGCCCTAATAACCCTATTTATAGAGATTTGACTAAGAGGATTGTATCAAGGCTTGTAGAAGAGTTTAAACGTTATGAAAATGTAATAGGTTTTCAAATTGATAATGAGGTTCACTGGGGTGAGGCTAGCTCATGGAGATATTGCTACTGTTTCCACTGTATAGAAAGGTTTAGAGAATATCTTAAAAACAAATACAGTGACATAGAGAATTTAAATAAATCTATGGGTACACTTGTATGGAGCCATAAATTCAATAGCTTTAACGAAATAACACCACCTAAACCACCATTTGATTTATATAATAGATCTTTAACTATTGAATGGATAAGATTTAGATCTTTTTCATGGATAGATTATGTTAAGCTTCAAGCCGATATAATAAAGAGCATAGCTCCAAACAAATTTGTAACAACTAATCTAATGGGTCTATATCCAGAAATCGATTATTATAAACTATGCGAATATCTAGATAAATGTTCAACTGATGTATATCCAAAATTTGGATCTGATACATATGACCCAGCATATATAGGATTAATATATGATGCTACCCGTAATATGAGTAGGAATAGAAAATTTATAGTTATGGAGCTTCAAGCTGGTGCAACAGATGGATATGGTTATATAGGGCCTGAAGGTATTGGTGTATTTAAGCTTGGTGTAGTTCCTGAGCCTGGTGAAATTAGAAAGTGGGCATATCAGGCAATAGCACATGGTGCTGAAGGTATACTGTTTTGGAATTGGCGTACAAACTACATTGGGAAAGAGGTTTATTGGCATGGAGTTCTAGATCATGATGGTATACCACGTAGAAGATTCTATGAAGTTGAAAAGTTATTTGATGAGTTAAATAGAATTAGTGATGTGATAGATAAATCATTTATAGATTCTAAAGTTGCTATATTGCTATCTCATGACTCGCTATGGTCAGCAGATATCATTGAAAAGGGATACTATAGCCATACATACATGGGAGAACTAGCTAAAGCATATAAAGCTCTATGGCTTAATAGATTAAACATTGATGTAATATCACCAGAACATTCTTTTGACACATATAGAATAATCATAGCGCCATTTCTATATCTAGCTAATGAATATTTAGTGGATAAATTAAGAAATTTTGTATATAAGGGAGGTATATTACTCCTTACACCTAGGGTGTTTACAAAAGATGAATACAATAGAATAAACCTAGATGTAGCTAAGATTCAAGAACTAACAGGTGTGAGAATTAAAGAATATACTCGTTTACCAGCAGAATCTAAAGTTGTAGTTAGGTTTACAGAGGAAAGCCCAATACTAAGTAAAGAAACGATATATGGAGAATCATGGCTAGAAATATATGAACTAGTAACAGCTAAAGCTATTGCTTATGCAACATGGAAATGGATACAATCAGAACCCATAGTAACGATGAATAGCTATGGTGAAGGAAAAACAATAATGATAGGCACAATCATATCTCTAGATGTGTTTAATAGAATATTAAAAGAATTGATAAGATACATAAATATAGAACCTATAGTACATGAAATTATCTACGAGCCTAACATAGAATATTACAGCAGATCTATAGGATCAAAAGAGAAAATAATATTTATAATAAATCATGAAAGCACTGTAAAGAATATAAAAATTGAATTAAACAAGGAAATAACTCGTATAACAGAGTTGTTAACAAATAAAAAGATTAAACCAGATGAGATAGAACTGGCATTGGATGCTCACGATGTAAAGATACTTTTAACTGAATAGCCGATTTTTATTTATTTATATTATCTTGCTACAACTTGCTATTTAATGTCGAAATAGCCTAGTCTTGGATTTATAGAGTTTTAAACTCTTTGAAGCTTCATCAATAGTTATTTATCATAAATTCTTTAGTTATATAGATGACATGCTATTTTATGATATGCCTTTACCTCTTTAAGTATAGGTTCTTCTTTTCTACATATATCCATAGCATACGGACATCTATCACTTAAAACACAACCATGTGGTCTATTTAATGGTGATGGAATAGTGCTTTTTAAAATAAGCCTTCTTGTTTCTCTAGCTTTTGGATCAGCTATTGGTATAGCTGCTATCAAAGCCTGTGTATATGGATGCATAGGATTCTCCAAGACATCTCTAATATATCCCTCTTCAACAATTTTCCCTAGATACATTACTCCAATACGTGTTTTTATTCCAAAGAACTGTAGAAGTGTTATCTCATGTGTTATGAACAATAAGGAGGACCCTATTGCATTAACCATATCTCGTAGTGTCTTTATAGTGCTACTTTTTAGAGATGCATCAAGCATTGTAACAGGTTCGTCAGCAACTATATAAGCTGGTTTAAGTATCAATGCCCTGGCTATAGATAGCCTCTGTCTCTCACCTCCACTTAATTGAAATGGATATCTATTTAGGAATCTCTCGGGAGGATTAAGCCCAGCTTTACTCATAACATCTTTTGCCATTTCAAGTGCTTCTCTATTGCTTTTTGCAAGCTGATGATACATTACTATATCTGTTAGTACATCTTTAACGGTTTTAAATGGATGTATACTTGCATAGGGATCTTGAGGAATATATTGTGCATTTAATCTATAGTATTTAAATTCGTCTTTGCTCATATTAAATACGTTTTTTCCTTGAAATAAAACCTCCCCCGATGTTGGTTTCAATAATGCGAGAGTCACCTTGCCTAAAGTTGTTTTACCAGAACCACTTTCGCCTAATAATCCAACTATAGAGCCCTTAGGTATAGATATACTAACATTATCAACAGCTGCAAATTTTATTCTTTTTAATAACCCTTTTCTAACAGAAAATACGACCTTGATATTTCTAGTTTCTATAATATTTTCACTCATAACCTTCACCCTTTTTCAGAATAAAGCCAACACAATACTTTTCTTCCATTTATATCAACCATTTTAGGCTCTTCTCTTCTACATATATCCATAGCATATGGACATCTAGGATGAAACTTGCATCCAGAGGGCATTCTCCTATAGTCTGGTGGAGAACCTGGAAGTGATGTTATATCTTCCTTGAATTCATTTAGCTTTGGAACAGTCATTAATAATCCTTTTGTATATGGATGTAATGGTTCATAGAAAATATCTTCGACTTTTGCTTCTTCAACAATTCTACCAGCATACATAATAGCAATGATGTCAGCCATATCAGCTACTAATGCAATATCATGAGTTATCAGCATATATGTTAAATTAAACTTGTTTTTAAGATCTTTTAAAAGAAATAGAATTTCGCGTTGTGTAAGTACATCTAAAGCTGTTGTAGGTTCGTCTAGAATAACAAACTTTGGATTAAGTATAAGAGCTAATGCTATTAATGTTCTCTGCTTCATACCTCCGCTCATTTCAACGGGATAGAGACTTAAAACTCTATCAGGATCTAGTTTAACAGCTTCAAGTAATTCTCTAGCTCTTTCTAAAATCCACCTCTTATCGCTAATGCCATGTGCTTTTGCTGTTTCAATAAAATGATCTTTAATTCTTATTGTTGGATTCAATGAGTTTAAAGCTCCTTGAAAAACCATAGATATTTCTCTCCATCTTATCTCCCTAGAGAACTGTGACTCATCTACTTCAAGTAGATTGTATGGATTATGTGCATCTTTATAGAAAATTATTTTGGATTTAGGATCAACTGAGGCTATTTCTGGTAGTGTTCTTAAAATAGCATTAGCCGTTGTTGTTTTTCCACAACCACTTTCACCAACAAGTGCAAAAACCTTACCTCTAAATATTTTAAAGCTTATATCTGACAGTACCTTTACATTTAAGTAAGATACATTAAGATCTCTAACCTCTAGTAATGGAGCCTCTACACTCATTCTTCCTCACCTACTAACAAACCTGCTCTAAGTGCAGGATTGAATATCTCCTCCATAGTCTTAGCAATATTTATAAGAGCATATTGTAGAAGTACTATGGTTATTATTGGACTCCACAAAGCAAGTATTGCTTTATCTGAATAAAGTGCTCCTCCAGCTCTTATAGCCATATATATCTGAACACCCCAGTTCTCTGAACTCATAGGCATTAAACCTAAGAAGGCTAGACCTGTATAGCCATAGATTGCACTAGTCATTGCAAGAATTAGACTCATTGCTATAAACGGTGCCATAAATCTTAAGATCTCGCCAAACATTATTTTCCATGGACTAAAGCCAAGAGTTTTAGCAACATCTATAAATTCTCTTCTTTTAAGTGATGACGTCTGAGCTCTAACAGCTCTTGCAAGACTAGCCCATGCAGTAATACTTAGTACACCTGCTAATACAAAAACATTGGTTTTTAGCTCTGCTGGAAGTATTACAACAAGTATTAATGCAAGAAGATAGGTGGGTATAACTAGAGCAACGTTTATAACCATAGAAATAACTTCATCTATCATCCCTCCAAAGTACCCAGATGCTAAGCCGAGTACTACACCTACTGAAACTGTTATTACAGCGGCTAGAAATGCTATTGCTAGTGTTGAGGGTATTCCTCTTACTATTGCTAGTAATAGAGGTCTACCTGTAAAATCTGTTCCTAGTATATACCATGGAAATTCTCTAGTAGAAGGTGGCTGATATATATACTCCCAACCTCCTTTAGCTGGAGGAAGTGGAGGTACAAGATTTACACAAACAGCTAAAGATGCTATAACATATATAAATATTATGAATATGCTGAAAAGCGTGGTAGGACTTTTTGAAAATATCTTAAAGGCGAGTCTAAGCCATGAAAATATATTTGAAATATTCATATCTCTTCTACCCTAGCACGTGGATCTATCAATCCATATGTTAAATCTGTGAATAAGCTCCCAAGAACTATAGCTGTTATTATAATTACATATACACCTATTATTACAGGAAAATCCCTAGATCCAGTAGTGACAGATAGTAAGGAACCTAGTCCTGGTAAAAGAAACTGGCTCTCAAGCCATACAGTGCCAACCAATAGCCATGCAAATGTTATAGCTATATTTGCATATATAGGAAGTATAGAGTTTCTGGCAACATATACTGTAATTATTCTTCTACTTGGCAGTCCACGGGCTTTAGCAGCTAATACATAGTCATCTTTAAGAACAGCTGAGGCCATCGCACTCATACTAAATGCCCAACCAGGTAGAGATGTTAAAAACATTACCATCATTGGGAGTGTATAGTGGTGAAATACACTTGCTATAAATTGTAGCGAGAGACCTGGCTGAACATCAGGTGAATGTGGACCTGTATATGGTAGCAACCTCCATCTTGCACCTATATATACAAAGAATATTGCTGCTAAAATCCAGTTTGGTATGCTATTAAATATTGTTAAAACTGTTGAAATAGATCTCATAAATAATATCTTCTGCCTATAATATGCCATTAAAAGACCTATTAAAATACCTACAACTATTGTAATGCTAAGAGAATAGCTTACAAAGAATATAGACCATGGAATAGCACCAGCAATAAGCTGAGCTACTGGAACTCTATAAGTAATTGAAGCTCCAAGATTTCCTGTAACTACACCTGAGAAATAACGTAGCCATTTACTCCACCAAGGTTCATGAGGTGAAAAACCGATATATGCCTGCACCATTTTCATAGCTTGATCATATGTCATACCCTGTTGCAAAAAACCTGTAAGCAATATATATGCTGGGTCTCCAGGGCTCAACACTATTACTATAATCGATATACTTATAGCTAAAAACCATGTGAAAAATGAAAACAATGCTTTTTTAGCAACCCAATGCATAACTTTACATCACCTAAGCGGATCTATCAAAGTTTTAGTAAGTCTCAAGATTTAAATCCTTTTATTAAAATAATTAAATTAGGTAGAAACTGAAAATAAAATTAAAAATTAAAAAGATGGTTTTTCATTCTACAAAATATTTCTGTTTTTATATATCTAATCCACCATTTTTAAATGGTTTTCATTTTAATCATGTAAAGTCGATATTTTTATTCAAATTTTAATGCCCATCCTGCTAAACCTCCTGTTTTCTCTAATAAATCGAGGAATCTTTGATATGTATCTTCATGTTTAGCTGTATAATTTGGAATATATTGTCTAATTTCAAATGAGTTTCTAACATATTCTCTTATTTCTCTTAATGATTTTACATAACCAAGACCTACTAATTGAACTAATATATTTCCTATAGATGTTGCTTCCTCTGGTCCTGCTTCTACAACTCTGTTTGTGAAATCAGCTACAAGTTGGTTGTGGAGCCAATTTCTTGAGCCACCTCCTACAATATTTATCTTCTTGATTTTTTTGCCTGTCAAGTCTTCTATTCTCTCTATCACAAGTCTATACTTTAATGCTAGGCTTTCAAGAACCAACCTAACAAGTTCTCCAATAGATTTAGGTTTCTCTTGTTTTGTCTCCTCTAGAAACTTCATAACCTCATCTATCATGTCTATAGGTGCTAAGAATCTTGGGTCATCAGGGTCTATGAGGCCTATAAAACCTCTAGATTCAGAAGCCAACCTTGTTAATTCATCATAGCTATATTCTTGACCACGTTTAATTAGCATTCTTCTAATTTCTTGTATAAACCACATCCCCTGTACATTTTTTAAGAAGCGTATAGTATTAAATGCTCCCCCTTCGTTAGTGAAGTTGTATTCCATAGCCTTTTTATTGACTAGGGGTTCTGGAATCTCTACACCTACAAGACTCCAAGTGCCGCAGCTAATATATGCAGAGTTTTCATCTATAGGTGTAGCAACCACAGCTGATGCTGTATCATGTGTTGCTGGCGCTATCACCTCAATGTTTTTTGGTATTCCAAGCTCCTCTACAAGCTCTTGATCTAGCTTTCCAAGTTTTGTTCCAGGCTCTATAATATTGGGGAATATATTTGTTGGAAAGCCTATCTCCTCTAGTAGATCAAAAGCCCATTTCTTTGACCATGGATCTAAAAACTGTGTTGTTGATGCATCTGTATATTCAGAGGCTATAACACCTGAAAGCCAATAGTTAAATAGATCTGGTATCATTAAGAATGTTCTAGCTGATTGAAGTAGCGATGACTTATCTTTAACCAATGCATAGAGTTGATATAGCGGATTTATAGGCATAAACTGTATCCCTGTCTTCATATACACCTTCTCTGGAGCTATAACACTCAACAACTCTTTCATAGCCTTAGCACGCCTAGAATCGCGATAACAATAGGGTAGACCTGCAAGCTCACCACTACTATCCAATAACGCAAAATCAACACCCCATGTATCAACACCAATAGATGCTATCCCATTGCCATATCTTCTATATGCTCTCAGAATACC
>CAYUUS010000041.1:0-9824 GCA_964447975.1 uncultured Ignisphaera sp.
TAGCCAGCAAGAAACATATCTATTTTTATCAATTGTTATCTGTGGAGGCTCTTCTCTTCTACATATATCCATAGCATATGGACATCTAGGATGAAACCTACAGCCAGGTGGGGGATTAACTAGATCTGGTGGTTGTCCAGCTAATCCTTTTCTCAATGATTTATCGCCAATTCTAGGAAGAGATTCTATCAATGCTTTGGTATATGGATGAAGAGGATTCTCAAACATCTCCTCGGTTTTTCCCAGCTCAACTCCTTTACCTGCATACATAATCAGAATTCTATTGGTAACCATAGCCTGTACACCCATATCGTGAGTCACCAACACTAAGGTATTTCTCAACTCTTTCTGTTTATCTAAAAGCATCTGCAGAACACCTCTTTGAACAACAACATCAAGTGCTGTAGTTGGTTCATCAGCTAATACAACTCTTGGTCTAAGCATAAGTGCAAGTGCTATAACAATTCTCTGCCTCATACCACCGGAGAGTTGATGTGGATAAGCATTTAAAACATCTTTGCTAAGGCCAAGACCCTCAATATAATCTCTTGCAATCTTATAAGCCTCATCTTTATCTACATCCATATGCGTCCTTATAGTTTCAATGAAGTGATCACGTATTCTTTGAAGAGGATTTAAAACATTCATAGAATTTTGAGGAATATAAGATATGTATTTCCACCAAACCTTTATTCTATCCTTCAATGCTAAAATATCTATTGTTTTCTCATTAATATAAAGAAAAACATTACCTTTTTTTACAGTAAGAGGTGGTCTTAGATATCCATAGAGAATCTTTATAAGTGTAGATTTACCACAACCAGACTCACCAGCAATACCTAAAACCTCATCATTTTTTGCATAAAAGCTTACATTACTTACCGCATCTATATATGCAGAACTATCATTAATTTTAACACTATATCCCCCAGCTACGTTAACAGCATTAAGTACTATCTCTGATGATTGCTTATCTTCAACACTCATAGATCTCTTCCCAGGCTCTAAATAATATCTTTACAATTCAAATTAAGTGGCATGTTTAATTTAAAAATTTTTTGTTTCATATAACTCTATATTGTTCTGGGCTCTAACCTTTCTCCTATAATAAAGGACTCTATAAACCATATATCAATGTTATTTACTATTATTTTTGTATTTTAATGAACTCTTCTAGTTCGCTTCTTTTTGGAAATGCTGTTACAGCCCCTCTTCTAACACATTTAAGAGCCCCTGCGGCATTTGCATATCTCATTGATATATCAATATCTATTTTTTCTAAAATATGGTAAACTATAAATGTTGCTGTCCATGCATCTCCAGCACCTGTTGTATCTATCGGCTCTATTCTATATGCAGGCATATATACCTCTTCTCTTCTTGTAGCAACATATGAACCCATAGAGCCAAGCCTTATGGCAACAATTTCAATATTTGGATATTTATCCATAACCTTTTTAGCTACATATCTATAGTCTCTAGAACCAAACATATTTTCGATTTCATCAAGACCCATTGTTATCATTGTTGAAACCCTTATATATCTATCCATAGTATTCAAAGCCTTATCCCCATCACCCCATATATCTTGCCTATAGTTTGGATCAATAGATACATGAACACCTTTTTCAAAAGCCTTCTCCATAACTCTATAAACACTTTCACTAAGAGGAGGATAGGCTGTTGCAACACCAGAAACATGTATAACCTTAGTATTTATAATATCATCAACATTAATATCATTTAAACTAAGCATGGTATCCGCGGTTTTCACCCATGGCTCTCTATAGAAAAAGAAATCTCTTTCACCATCTCCATAGAGAATCACAAAAGCTAAACTTGTTCTAGCTTTCTTTCTTACAAGCCACTTTGTATCAACACCTTCATATTCTAGGAACCCCTTTAACATATCTCCAAATGGATCATCACCAATAGAGCCTACAAAAGCTGATTTATGTCCAAGTCTAGAGATGCCTACAGCAACATTAGCAGGTGCTCCACCAAAATGTATCTCAAATCTCAGTCCATCCCTATAAACACTAGCCTCAATAGGTATTACATCAACAAGTATTTCACCCATACACACAACTTCAGCATTCATTAAACCACCATAAATCTATCTATAATCCCAATGTTTAAAATTTTATATATACCTTAAATTAATAACAGCTATAATAAGATCTTTGATTTGATTACACCGACAAGTTAATTTATTGTATATAAACTGTCTAAGGTTTATAAACCATATTCGAATTAATTAAATTGAACACTCAGCACTAAATATCTATTTGGTGTTAATGTATTGGATAATGGTAAGAGTATTCCTAGAGAGGTTTATAAATTAATTTATATTAATCGCAGCAGATATAGAACTACTAACAGGTCTATTGAAAATTCTATAAGGCTTGGATATCTAGCTAAGGAGCTTACTGAGCATTATTTAGAGGTGGTTGAATGGGGAAAGGAGAGAGTGTTGAAATTAAAGAGATAGTCGATGAAGCTTTAAAGATATTTGAGAAGAAAATTCTTTTAGAGTTGAACTCTATAACCGATGAAACGAAAAGATATCTGTATTTCATAGCATGGATAAATAGATTTATCGAGGATAGAGGTCTTGGTAAAATAATTATAACAGGAGGATTTGCTGTAGAGCTATATACAGCAAGGATATATCGAACTATGGATGTTGATATAATTATTGATGGTTGTAAAGAAGTTGTTGAAGAGTTTCTAAAAAGGTTTTCAGAGAAGATTGGAAGAGGATATATACCAACATATGAAATTATATCATTGAAATCAATAGACATAGTATCTACAGTTTATTCAAGAGCTAAACCACCAACAAAGATACTGGTAAATGAGCTATATGTATATGTAGACCCAGTTGAAGATCTAATAACTACATATCTAGCTGGTTGGAAGCATTGGAACTCTACCGAAGATAGAGATAAAGCTCTATGGCTATTAGCAGTATGGAAAGAAAAAATAGATTGGAATTATTTAAATGGTATATGCAGAGATCAAAATGTATTAGATAAGCTCATAGAGCTTCTAGAAATATTAAGGAAAAACCCTCTTAAAAATAACCCCTCTATATAAAAATGCTGAAAATTATCTAGAAATATGTTTTTCTTGTTTCTAATTTCTTCGGATTTGCTTATAAGTTGTTCCCTATCTTTTGCTGTTTTAATAGCTTCTCAATTCTGTAAAGCTATTTTAAGACCTGCATATTTAATAAAACATCTTACTTAGAATGACACGTACATCCACAACTTTAGCTTCACTGGAATACACTATCACTGGGTTTAGATCTATAGAATCTACCTCTTCGTTCTCTAACATGAGTTTTGACACTTTCACTATGATCTCAGCTATAGCACTTTTATTTACAGGTCCCTGCCCTCTATACCCATCTAGTATTTTACTAGATTTTATCTCATTAATCATCTCAAAGGCGTCATCCATACTTATTGGAGCTATTCTAAAGGAAACATCTCTAAGAACTTCAGCAAAAACTCCTCCAAGCCCAAACATTACAGCTACTCCAAAAACACTATCTCTAATGCCCCCAACAATTACCTCGAGACTTGGAGGAGCCATGCGATACATTAAAACCCCTGTTATTCTAGCATGTGGAACCCTTACTGAGACTGTTTTTAACATCTCTTCAACACCATACACAACCTCTTCTTTACTCATCAAACCTAGCTTTACACCTCCTACATCACTTTTATGAATAATGTCTAGAGAAACTATTTTTAATGCTATTGGGTAGCCTATTGAATCTGCAAGCTCATAGGCTTCTCTAGGACTCCTTACTAGAATGATTTTGTCAGGTATGGGTATTCCATAGTACTTTATGAGTTCAAAAGCCTCATGCTCTAGTAATTTGTGTCTTTTTTCCCTAAGAGCACTTCTAATGATCTCTTTAGGACATCTCATAGCAATTATCACGCATTTTAATTGTGCTATACATGTAAAGGGCTTTTAATGCTTTTGCAAGCCTCTCAGGAGATTCAAAGACTGTTACTTTGTTTTCTTCAAGCTTTCTCGCTATTTCGATAGAAGCTTCACTACCAATTGTTAGCACAGCTATAGGTTTCTCATATTCATTTTTAAGCTTAACAATATGATTTATAAGAGTTCCCTTAACACTTGGTACTTGTGGTAACACAACTACTACAATAGCATCTACATATGGTTTCTCAACTAGAATGTCAAGTACATATATATATCTCTCATCGTTAGCATCACCTGTGAGGTCAATGGGGTTTTCCACGATAAAGTGAGGTGGGAACTCTTTTCTAAGCACCTCTCTAAGATCACTAGGAGCTTGAGGTACTTCAAATCCAGCACTAGTTAGAGCATCTGTTAACATGACACCAACACCTCCAGCATTTGTCACAATATAAACTCTGTTACCCCTCATTAGAGGCTGATGTAGAAAAACCCTGACAACATCCATCATTTCATCAAAACTCTCTACTTCAACTACACCTGCTTGTTTAAACGCTGCCCTATATAAATTATACTCCCCAGCCATGGCAGCGGTGTGACTCTGTACAGCAATACTACCCCTACTAGTCTTACCAGCCTTGTAAACTACAACAGGTTTCTTCTTAACAATTCTCTTTGCTGTTTCAATAAACTGTTTACCACGACCAGGCTTTAAGCCTTCAATATACATTAAAATAACCCTAGTATTCTCATCTTCGCCAAGATATTCAAGAAGCTCAACATCATCTATATCTACCTTATTACCATAGCTGATAGCTTTCGAAACACCGATATCGCGATAAGCCATCCAATCCATGAGAGCAGCTGCAAATGCTCCACTTTGGCTTATGAGGCTTACATAGCCATTTGAAGGCCTCTTCATTTTAGGTAGAAAGAAAGTGTCTACACCACTCCAGTTGTCATAGACCCCAAGACAGTTTGGACCTAGTATCCTAATACCATATTTTCTAGAGATCTCTTCAAGCTCTTTTTCTAGTTTCTCTCCTTCAGGCGTACCTGTCTCTCTAAAACCGCCACTAATAACAATAGCAACATGTACACCCTTAACAGCAGCTTCTTGAATAACGGTAGGAACACCAGGAGCTGGTATTGCTACAACTAGAAGATCGGGTGCTTCTGGAAGCTCTGAAACACTTCTATAGCATTTAAGTCCGAGGATCTCGTTGTATCCTGGATTTACAGGGTATATTCTTCCATTGTATTTCTTAGTAAAGTTCTCTAGTATTACACGTCCAACTTTACCCTCTTTTGGTGTAGCCCCTACAACTGCAACACTTTTAGGATTGAAGAGCTTTTCAAGAATCATAATACTCAACCTTATTCCCCATAAATGCTTTGAATTCAAAGTTAAAAAGCTCCACAAAATTGTTTTACTTTTCCTATAAATTCTTGATTGTTATTATTAATCCTTAGCTATTGTCACATGAATCTTTTTACTATATATTCGACTTCACCCTGTTTTGATGACTCATTAATTGATATAGAACAACAGCATCTTTTCTACACTTTATAACAGAGTATTGTACATATACAAACTTAGATATTTTCAGTCACCTATACAAAAACTTATGAAAAGCATTATAAAAATATATATCGATAAAAATATTTATGGATAGTCTTTGGGAAGAGCTTTATCAATTTTATTGCAGACTATTGCCATAAGCTTTGATATTATAACTATAGCATTATTGAGAGAGTTCCAGCCTATAGAATTTGGGGTTAAATGTATTCAGAAGAAATATTTGAAGTGTTAAGATTTTTGCAAAAGTGGTAGAAAAGTTATTGAAAAACATTGTAATGGTGTTGGGAGATATCTCATGGAGTTATGCATGCATTGTGGTTTAATAGGGATGTTAATTATCTATAATGCTTTTAAATAATGTAGATTATATAGCTAGTGGTGTTGTTTTTGGATGAGGATATAGCTTTGTATGCCTTGAAGATAGCTGAGGGTCTTGGGGTTAGTTATGCTGAGGCTAGATATCATAGAATAGAAGGTTTTGGCATTACATCGAGAAATGGGTCTATTATAGCTTCAGGTTTTGAGATTGTTGATGGTATTGGTGTAAGAGTGGTTGTTGATGGTGCTCTTGGTTTTTCCTCTACAAATAACCTTGATAGAGATTCTATTAGAAGAGTTGTTGAGAATGCATATAGATATGCAAAAAGTCATTCAAAGCTTATGAAAAAGCCTATAGAATTAGCTTCTTCAAGGCTTGGTAGAGCTAGTTATAGTGTTGTTGAGCAAAAGAGTTTCGATTCTGTTGATGTTGATCAAAAGATCTCTGTACATAGAGATCTTTGGAATAATATCTCAAAGAGCGTTTCTGAGGCAAGGGTAGAGGTGTTTATGCTAAACTATGTTGAGTCTATTGAAGAGAAGGTTATTATTAATACTGATGGTGGCTATGTTAAAAGCAGAATACCTAGAGTTTCAGCATTCTATAATATTGTTGTAGCACATCCACAGAAAGGTGCTATTCAGAGATTTGAACAGTTTGGTGGTAGTGGAGGCATGGAACTATTAAGACAATGGGATATGGAAAAAAGTAGCTTAGAAGAGACAAAAACTCTAGAGAAAATACTGCTTACAGCTGTTGAGCCACCTAGAGAAGAAATACCAGTAGTTATAGGAAGTGAAATTGTTGCTCTTATGGTTCATGAAAGCTGCGGGCATCCTAGTGAAGCAGATAGAATTCTTGGTAGAGAAGCTGCACAAGCTGGTAAAAGCTTTATCAAACCTAATATGATTGGTGAGAGAATTGGTAATAGATATGCAACTGTTATAGATGATCCAACTATACCTAATAGCTATGGCTTTTACCTATATGATGATGAAGGTGTTGCAGCAAGACCTAGATATCTATATAGAGAAGGTGTAATAAATGAGTTTCTACACAATAGATGGACAGCAAAAATATTTAATGTTGATAGCAATGCTGCAGCAAGGGCAATGCACTATGGTAGTGAACCTATAATTAGAATGGCTAATACATATCTCAAACCTGGTGACCATAGATTTGAAGAGCTTTTAGAAGATATAAAGCTAGGGGTGTATATAAAGAGCTATATGGAGTGGAATATAGATGATGAGAGATGGAGCCAGAGATATGTAGGTCTAGAGGCTTATCTTATAGAGAATGGAGAATTAACAAAACTTGTTAGAAACCCTGTCCTCGAGCTTACAACAAAAGCATTCTATAGCTCAATTGATGCTGTTGGCAGAGACCTTAGATTTTATGCAGGTACATGTGGTAAAGGTGAGCCTATGCAGGGTGTACCTGTCTGGTTTGGCGGTCCAGATGTAAGATTGTCTAAAATAAAGCTTGGGGTGATATAATGGGTGTTGAACTAGAGCTGGCTCAGAAGATCGTTGAAGAAGCTATGAAGAGAAATTTTGATGAAGTTGCAGCTATTGTTACAGTCTATAGAAGAACAATGGTTAAAATTGCAAATAGTGAGCCCACGGTTATACAGCATTGGAGTCCAATATCTGTAGAGCTTTATCTAGCTAAGGATAGAAGGATGTTTCTAGGAAGCTATGAACCTAAGTCAATAGATGAGCTATCTAGATATCTAGATAGGTTTGGTTCAATAGCTTTAAAAGTAGTTGAATCAGAATTCTATGCACCTCTACCAGAACCTGTACATGTAAAATATATCGATGGTTTAGCTGATAACAGAATTATATCAGCTATGGATGATATAGATAAATTATCTGAGCATATTATTGAAGTTGCCCATAGAGAGAAAATAGATAGTGTTGCAGGCATGATTCAGCTAAGCTATATAAAGACTGCACTAGCAACCTCTAAAGGCACGCAACTTTCAGAAGATAAAACAGCTCTTCAAGGCTATCTCAGAGCCTTTGCAGAACCTGATGGAAGTGGTCAGTGGTGTTTTACATCAACAAGATATGATCTGAATGGATTAGAAGATATGGCTTCTATGGCAGCTCAATATGCTATCGACTCTAGAAATCACGTAGAGATCCAACCAGATGTATATGATGTTATCTTTAGCCCACTAGTATTTGGTAATCTACTTGAATACATAGTTGATATGGCATCGGCATTCTCAGTTCTTATGGGAACTTCAATGTTTATGAAGCATAAGATAGGTGATAAGGTTTCTTCAGAAAAGCTTTCAGTATTTGATGAACCTAGAAACCATGAGCTTCCAAATGCCTCGAGCTTTGACTATGAGGGGTTGGAAACATTTAATAAGCCTATAATTGAAGACGGTATACTAAAAACATTGCTACATAATACTAAAACAGCAAAAATTATGAATACAAAAACAACTGCTAATGCGGGTTGGATAAAGCCGGCTCCATGGAATATAACTGTTAAGTCTGGTGATATTAAACTAGATGAAATTATATCTGATGTAAGAAGAGGTATTCTTATAACAAATAATTGGTATACAAGGCTACAAAACTATGTTGAAGGAATATTCTCGACAATAGCTAGAGATGCAATATTCTATATAGAGAACGGAAAAATAGTAAAACCTGTTAATAAAATTAGAGTAGCTGATAGCTTCTCAAATATATTAAAGAATATAGAGCATGTTGGAAGAGAGTTATATAATATACAATGGTGGGAGGTATCAACACCATCAAAAATACCATATATACTTGTAAGAAACGTTAAAACATCTAAGCATATAATCTAATGCAACCTCTCTTCTTCAATAATATGCAAAGATTTTAAATTGTAAGGATTGATAAAATATGATGCTAAAAGTTATATGTTTTCCTTATTCTATAAATAGATACAATGAAAATAACGTATAGCTGTTAAACATGTGATGCGATTTGAATGAAGTAAAGATTTTAAGGGATGAGTTTTTATGTAAGGGTAGAAGAGTAGCTCTATATAAAAGGATTATAGGGTTTAAAGAAAGTGTATTTGAAAAAGATCTTGTTGTTTTTGGCGATGCTGTTGTTATATTACCTTTATTAAGCGATGGAAATGTTGTTTTTGTTAAACAGTGGAGAGCTGCTGTAAATAGCTGGGTTTTAGAGCTTCCAGCTGGAAGAATTGATAATGGAGAAAAGCCATATGATGCAGCAATTAGAGAACTTGAGGAAGAGACAGGCTATAGAGCTAAAAACCTAGAGCTTCTTGCCAAGGTCTATGTAACACCGGGATATAGCAATGAAAGACAGTGGATTTTTATAGCAAGAGACCTAGAATTTGTTGGTGCTAAGCCAGAAAGGGGTGAGATACTCTTAACTGTTTTAATGAAGCCATATGAATATATAGATATCGCACTAAAAGGTGAATATGTTGATTTAAAATCATTATCAGCAATACTACTCTTTTTATATAAAACCCATAAAGATTAAAACAACTATTTAATGCAATGTAAAGATCTAAAGCAATACAAGCTAGATCTCTAGTTTAAAAAGTTTTATTGGAATTATAAATACATGTTATTAATGTTGATCTCTATGAGTTTTAGCTACACATGAGTATTGTTTAAATTTTTTCAATTCTTATCCTAGAACCACTTCTAACCTTTGAAAATTTTGATGGGTCATCAGTAACTCTCCCAACGATGTTTACAGGACTTGCAGGTCTAATCTCATTTTTTGTTCTACTTAATGGTGTAGGTCCGTTTGTCCCTAGATGCTCATTCTCATCAATTCATGTTTATTTGTTGCATCTAGAGACTTCCACCTCGCCCATAGGGACTTGAGCACCTCTGTGGGTTCATGGGTGGCTGTTGAGCCCAACGGCACGGGGCTCCAATCTACGATAAACCCTGCAAGGCTTGGAGCATTGCTCCCATCGCCTAAG
>CAYUUS010000042.1:0-9587 GCA_964447975.1 uncultured Ignisphaera sp.
TGTCATGTCAGTTGAGAATTCTATAAAGGAAACATTTATATCCATGTTATGATAGTTTTACACAATTTTAAGACTATGAGGTAAGACTATGCTTCTTCGTAGAACCTAGAGGACTAGTGTTGCAAAAGTTTTTGGTGATTTAAGTAATAGCTATAGGAATATGTGAAAGCTATCTATATACACTTAATGGATGTTGGCACCACCTGCTGCAGGAGGGAATATATCTATGGTTACATCACCTGATACCTCAGTTTCAAGCCCTTTAAGAAGCTTAGTATTTAGACCATTTATCAAGATTATATACTCATCTAGGTTATTGATAATAATGTCTTTAAGGTCTTTAACCATAGGCAAAATCTCTTCGAAAGTTATTTTCTCTATATTGATGATCAACTCTTTGCTTTTCCAGCCTAGTTTTTCGCTAGATTTATGTAGATGTTTATATTTATCTGCAGGCAGCATCCCATGTTTAAAATTATGTCGAGAGGCTTTTAAACTGCTGATACTGCAGTAAGCTAGGGTAGGGTAAAATGAAGTTCGCATTTTTATGTAGAGAGCCAGTTGGAGGCGTTAAAAAGAGAATAGCTATTGTTGGTGCAGGTCCTGCAGGTCTTACAGCTGCTGGTTACTTTGCTTGTAGAGGTTATGAAATTGATGTATATGATAAGCTTCCATATCCTGGTGGAATGATGGTTTTCGCTATACCGCGTTCAAGGATATCGTTTAGCGAGGTTGTAGAGGGTTGGAAGGATCTTGAGCAAAACTTTAGCGTAGAATTCTATTTAAAGACAAAGGTCGCTGTGGGAGAGAGCCATGATGAGGGAGATGAATTCGTTGAGAGAAAGATAGATTTACTTGAATTGTCAAGAGCCTACGACGCTGTTATTGTTGCAACAGGTACTTGGAGATCTAGACGTTTAGGAATTGAAGGCGAGAATGCAAAGAATGTCACTACAGCACTGAGCTTTCTATACAGTAGAAGATTAGCTGAAATGGGCTTAGCCAGGTCTAGCTATTTCAACAACGTTAAAAGGGTTATGGTTATTGGTGCAGGTCTTTCAGCTGTTGATGCTATTGAAGAGTGTTTGTCTATGGATATAAACGAGGTTTATTTAGCATATAGAAGAACAATTAAAGAAGCACCTGCAGGAATGTATAGGATTAGAGAGCTTATGGCTAGAGGGGTTAAATGGATTGAGCTTGCACAGCCCAAGAGAATAGTTGTTGAAAATGGCTATGCCAGAGGCGTAGAATTTGTAAAAGCTCAGCTAGGGCCACCTGATGAAACTGGTAGACCCAGACCCCTACCTATCCCAGGAACAGAATTCGTTATAGAGACAGACCTTGTAATACTTGCTGTTGGCGAAATACCAACACCTCCAATCTATGTTGGAGACATAGTTAAATATGTTGATCCATCTGGAAAACTCAATGTTGGAAACGACTATAGGATACCAAACACCAACATCTTTGCTGTTGGCGATGTAGTTACAGGTCCTTCAAAAATAGGGTTGGCTGTGGACCATGCACTAAAAGCTGTGAAAGCTATAGATGCAATGCTTTCAGGAGAAAAGGTTAGGGTTGAAGATATGTTAAAGAAGTTGAAACCTGTTGAAAAGCAGATGCTAGAGTTTACACCATGGAGTGATAGCGTAGCTAAGTCGATATGCGATTTTCTAAACAGGTATGCAGAGGTAGACTTAGGCGTATGTCTATCTATGGCACCGTTTATAAGAGTATTTGACTACAGCAAATGTATTGGATGCGAAACCTGTAACGCTATATGTAACTTTATTCACGATGGGAAATCATATATAAGGATTAGGAAAACAGATGAAGGATTGGTATTTCCAACATCATGCCTACACTGCACAAATGCACGATGCCAGTCTTCATGTAAAAGAAATGCGATAATTAGGGGTGATTTAGATGAGGTGCTCATCGATATGAAGAAATGCAATAAATGTATGGACTGCCTCTATGCATGTCTTGTAAAAGCTATTAGGATAAGTAGAGGAGATATTGTGAACTGCGACCTTTGTTCACCTCTTAGACAAGGGGGATTAACACCAGCATGTATATCTATGTGCCCATTTGGGGCAATAAAGTTGGTAAGGAAATAACAATTATTTTACATCAATCAACTTTTATTCAAACATCTAATGATATGTATGATGGAAACCTACATTCTAGGTTGATGATCCTCCTCTAAATATATTCTAGGCTTGGAGTTGAAAGATGTTGCCTAGCAAACTCCTCTCCGTAGAGAAACCATTGAGAGGGCTCTTAAAAAGTTATATAATAATGTTAAGATAATGTGTAGTGTTGTGAAAGTAGAATGAAACTGTAAATGTGTAGATGCTTCTTAGGGAAATACATTGAATCAGTAGCTATCTAGTAATTGAGTAGCTAGTAAATAGAGACATGTCTAATGATTTGAAAAGCAATACAGCATATTATGTTTAGTGTTAGGTTTAAACACAACTATCTTTCTGTCTAAGAGACTCGTTGAAGAGATTGAGACTAAAGGAATAAGCATAGTCAACTCTATTGCCAATATCATTAACACCGAGCTTGATTCAAATACTATTGCAGAGATATTTCTTAGTTAGTTGTAGTTGCTCTGAATTGAATTTTCAAATTTATATTCACGACAAGCTTTATAAATATCTTCTTTTGACTCTCTAGTATGTGAGTTTTATGCCTTTTACACCTTTTCATCTTGGTCCAGTTTTCGTTTTTGGTTTGCTTTTAAGGAAGTGGCTTCATCTACCAACGCTTTTAGTAGCAAGCGTTGCTGTGGACATTGAGCCACTGCTAGTGCTAGTTCTAAAGCTAGACTATCCACTGCATAGCTATCTACATACATTTCTTGTTGCTATTCCTTATGGAGTAGCAATAGGCTATGCCATGACGTATCTAGAAAAGCTATTTAACCCTCTCTACAAAGCTCTTCTTCTCGAAGAATCTAAATCTATAGGCAAAAAACCATTTCTAATAGCTAGTTTAATAGGGACAGTATCACATATTCTACTAGATTCTCCACTCTATGAAGATATCCATCCACTCTATCCATTGAAAGCTAATCCTCTCTACAACTCCTCACTTACTTTACCAATATACCACTTCTCCATGTGGACTCTATTAATAGGAGCCTTGCTCTACCTCTCACTATGGATAGTAAAAGCTGTGAAGAGCTAATAGCTCAGATTTTCTTAAAACCTATTGGCGGTAGAGCCATGGACAAGGATAAGGAGCACATCAACACTATCAATAACAACTCTCTTTTATTTTATAGACCAATCCCAATTATAGCTCTAAGCAACATTGTCTTATCACTGCCATTAGAACCTAGAACAACAGTATTGATAGAAATCCTAAGGTTAGTGCCTCTTAAAACAAGCTACCCTTCTATACCCGGCAAACATATCTATATGCTCAATATAACTATATAACTATCTCTAAGCCTTAACTACACAATTTTAATTCTTTAAAGATTTTTAAAATTTTGATGCAAGTTTAAAAAGCTTTTCCTATCTTGCATAAATAGTACATTTTTAGTGGCTCTAGGTGTTTATTTATGGATTACGCTGTTAAGATGCGTGAAAAAGTGCTAAAAGCTTTGTCTCTCTATACCGACTCTGTTAATATGGAGAAACTAGTTAAGATAAAGCAGACTACTCTGTTAAAGTGGCTTCTTGAGGTAGCAGAATTGACTAGGCCTAACAAGATATTTGTAGTGACTAATAACTCAGAGGATATAGCATATATACGTAGAAGAGCTATTGAGAATGGAGAGGAAATACAGTCTAAGTATAATCCTCTTCATGTAGTGCATTTTGATGGTCCTAGAGATCTTGCAAGAGATAGAGAGAATACAAGAATTCTTGTTAAACGTGGTGGTGAGGTGGCTATGGTTAATACTAAGGAGAGAGATGAGGGTTTAAGAGAGATGCTGGAGCTACTTGACGGAGTTATGAAAAATAAGGAGATGTATATAGGGTTTTATTGTTTTGGTCCTAGAAACTCGCCCTATACTCTATATGGTGTTCAAGTAACAGACTCTGCATATGTTATACACAGCAGTAATATACTCTACAGAGTTTGCTATGATGTATTCACAGAAAGAGATGATATATCCTATATGAGGTTTCTGCACAGTGCTAGTGAAAGGGATCAAAATGGCTGGTCTGTAAATATTCATAAGCGTAGAATCTATATCGATGTAGAGGATCAAGTGACATATAGTGTAAATACGCAATACGCAGGCAATACAGTAGGGTTGAAAAAGCTTTCTCTACGCCTCTGTATTTATAGGGGGTATAAAGAGGGCTGGCTATGTGAACACATGTTTATTATTGGTGTAAAGGGCTTTGGAGATAGAGTCACATATTTCACAGGAGCTTTCCCTGCTGGCTGTGGTAAGACATCTACAGCTCTAATTGCAGATACTGTAGTTGGTGATGATCTGGCAATTATAAGGAATAGCAATGGTGAAGCAAGGGCAGTTAACCCAGAGGTGGGGATGTTTGGCATTGTTGATGATATTAATCCCATAGATGATCCAGAGATCTATAAGATTCTTACACAAAGAGATACTGAAGTCATATTTGCAAATGTTCTGCTTACAGAGGATGGAGAGATTTGGTGGAATGGCAAACCAACACCACCAAAACCAGGGATAAACTATGCTGGGGTCTGGTGGCCTGGTAAACGCAATGAGAAAGGAGATGAGATAAGGCCATCACATCCAAACGCCAGGTTCACAACAAGCATATTCTATTTGAAGAAACTTGACCCCAGAATAAACGACCCTAGTGGTGTACTGGTAAAGGGTATGATTTTCGGGGGCAGAGATCCTGATACCTGGGTACCTGTAGAAGAAGCTTTTGATTGGGATCATGGCATAGTGACTAAGGGTGCTTCACTAGAGTCTGAGCGAACAACAGCTGTTCTGGGGCCGTTTGGTACCCAAGAGTTTAACCCATACGCAATACTAGATTTCCTCCCAATATCTCCAGGAGCTTTCACCGAGCTTCACTTTAGATTTGGCGAGGCCCTAACAAATAAGCCGCATATTTTTGGAGTAAACTACTTTCTTAGGGATGAAAATGGAAAATATCTCACCAATAAGAGAGATAAATATGTATGGTTAAAGTGGATGGAGCTAAGGGCTAATAGAGATGTTGATGCTATTGAAACACCAACAGGTTACATACCCCTCTACACAGACCTAAAAAAACTCTTTGAAAAAGAACTAGACAAGGAGTTTAGAGAAGAGCTCTATGAAAAACTCTTCACCATTAGAATAGCTAAGCACCTAGAAAAAACCGAGAGGATATGGAGAATATATAGCACTATACCAGACACCCCCAAGAAGCTCTTCAACATACTAATCGAGCAAAAGAAGAGACTAAAAGACGCTGAATGGCACTATGGCACTGCAGTAAGCCCATTCAAACTAGACAGAAGCTAACATATGTTATATAACCTATTCCTCTCTTTTCCTAATGCTTTATTCATAGCAGCTTAAATTATCTTAAAGGCTTTGTTGAGTATTTACTATTATACTGTTTGACTCAATAATGCAGCACATTCGGTACAACTTCTTTCTAACTCTTTTATTACCCTCTAATCAATTTAGGTAAGCTTCGTAAGTAGTTGTTTAGCTCTTGGCATATAAACAAAAGACTTAGCATAAGATCTGCAAAAGCTCTTTCACTGTCAGCAAAATTGATTATTAAATCTGCAAGGCAAAGCCTTA
This sequence comes from uncultured Ignisphaera sp., assembly GCA_964447975.1. GTDB lineage: Archaea > Thermoproteota > Thermoprotei_A > Sulfolobales > Ignisphaeraceae > Ignisphaera. Next base: position 5,765 of record CAYUUS010000042.1, read on the forward strand.
TCCTCTTAATGGACATACCAAGACCACCATAATAAGGGACTCTTCAAAAATTACTCTTCACTTTCAAGTAGTAATAACAAATTTTTATGTTGGTATCAACATCAATGGCCAATAAAATAATGCTGGTCATAAGGAACTATAGATGTGTTGAGACTGCTCTTTATTAACGATGATATATACATAAGGATTTTTAAGGCCGAAACTAGGTAGGTACATTATGCAAGAATCAAGATCTTCTTAGGCTTATCAGTATCAATAGCTATAGAGTTAACCTCTAATTTTTAACTATAATACTAAGATCAATAATATAAAACATTGTTCAAATTTTAAACCCAGTTATATCCATATATAAATAGAATATCTAGGTTTAACATTAAGCTTAATAAGTTCTATAAATAGGGTTTAAAATTAAATTTTGATGAAATTTGTTGGTTTTTTATTATAGGTGTTTAAAAAGATTTTGTGTGATGTAGCAGGAGGATAGCTGTACAGGTATCCAGATAAGGAGAGATACAACTATATCGATGTCGGGTTTTGTATATGGGGCAACAAGAAGATAGTATATAGTGCCAGCTATGTAGTAGATTATGGTTGATATATAGAGATTTGTCCAGAGACTCTTCAATATCTTCTCTAGAGCTAGCCTTGTCACTATTGCAATAACTATAGGAATAGTTAGAGCAAGTGACATAAAGAGCTCTTCACCTAGTCTCAATACTCTTAATGGCCATCCCCACCACGAGAATAAAGCGAGATAGAGTCCAAGACCAGCTATAGGGCCCCAGCCTAAAAATATTGAAAATAGTAGGATAAGAGCTAGGGATATGCCCCAAGCAATCAACAGCTCTTTAACAATTTTAGCAAGTTTTAACATATAGCCACCTTTTTAACTATTAATTAAAGAGCTTATAATTTTTCAAGCCATGTTCAAGATCTTTACCAGGTCCTTTAAATGGAGAAGATATCTTAGCTGGGCATAGTTATCATAGCTTTAACAGATGAATTCTTCTGTTGGGATCTTTACTATGAAGATATAGGGTTTAACTTCAACAACTCTATAGTAAAAATGTTTCTAAGCCCTTGAATCTCTTTAGCTACTTAATGTATATTGAGTAGAAAATGTATAAATTTAAAACTTTAAAACAATCAGCCTTCATTAAATTAAAGAGCTGTTCTTGGATCTCTTAGAGAAAGTAGATTTATGCTAGCTCTATAACATGTTGTTTAGAAATATTGGAGATGATATAGAGGGTCTTGATATACAAGATTTATAAACTTTTCATGTCCCATTTATATAGCGAGGTGGGATTGTGTCAGGTATCGGGATCGAGGAGATTAGGAAGAAGATTGATGAATGTATTGAGGAGTTGAGTCGCTATATATTTTTCTCTCCTGAAGCCCGGACAGCTATAGATTATCTAGAGAAGTTAAAGGAGCAGTTAAAGAACTTGACTAAGCAGAATGCCCAAGAACTAATAAAAGTAATTGATGAAATGTATAAAAAGGCTCAGGTATACGCTTACTTCATTCCAAAGACAATAGAGAATCTAAGATTCATTAGAGAATGGCTTGAAAAGAAGCTATCCGAGTTACCTTTATAACGATAATATACCCTCAACTAGAATTTCATATAGGATCCACCACTATATCTTTGTATAACATTCGAAGAATTAAGTGTTGGGGACATCTATTAGAAATTATGCAACTGTTACACGATTAAGCTTAGGATTATAAAGAGGAAATACAACATTATTATTTTTATTAATATATTTCAATATATTTAATATATATTTAGCGTGGTTTCTCTATTTATTGGGAGGTGTCTTGGAAGATTTGATATTAGGTGTAGATATAGGAACTTCAGGATGTAAAATCGTTGCAATAAATTCAAGTGGAGATATTCTAGACTCTTTTACAATTCCCTATGAGACTAAAACACCATATCCTGGATGGGTAGAACAAGATCCAGAGGAATGGTTCAAAGCCTTCATCTTTGCAACTCGTACAATATTAGAAAAATTAGAGAAGAAGTCTATTTCTCTAAAGAGTATAAAAGCTATTGGCATAGATGGTATGATGAATAGCCCTGTGTTTCTAGACAAGGAATTGAAACCTTTAAGGCCAAGTATATTGTGGCTTGATCAAAGAAGTAGAACCTATATACCGTTAATCAAAAACTTATTCAAGAAATACAACATAGTTCCACATCTCCCAGTAACCCCTGTGGTAGCTTTAGCTAAGATTTTATGGGTTATGAAAGAAGAGCCTAGAATATGGGAAAAAACATTTAAGGTTTTAATGCCTAAGGACTATATCAGGTTAAAATTGACAGGATCTCTAACTACAGATCCATCAGATGCATCTGCTACATTGTTATTTGATGGAGAGAAATATCAATGGGCTAACTATTTAGGAGATATATTCAAGGTTGATATATATAAGTTACCTGAAATAAAATCTTCTTCTGAAGTTATTGGCTCCATTACTAGAGAAGCAGCATTGATAACAGGCCTATCTGAAGAAACACATATAGTTACTGGATGTTCTGATGGAGCAGCTGATGCATTAGCTGCAGGAGCTATTGACTCATTTGATACATTGATTAGGCTAGGTACTTCAGGTGCATTGTTTATGGTTTTTGATAAATATGTTCCAGATAGTAACCAGAGATATTTTATATTAGCTCACGCTATTCAAAATAAATGGCTAATACATCAAATGTTTCCGTTTGGAGTACCTCATAAATGGTTTTTTGAAACATTTTATAGACAGGAGATGGAAATAGCTAAAGCAATGAATGTGGATCCATATGAATATATTGAACAGATATTGCTAAATATTAAAAATGTAGAGGATCTTTTATTCATTCCTAATGCTAGATATGTGGAAGATCCATCGCATTTCTATGGCATGTTCATAGGCATTAGAGACAAGCACACCAAATCACATCTAGCATTAGCACTATTACAAGGCATAGTATTTGCATTAATGGAAGCAATAGAACCTATTTCTGAAAAATTCAAACCAAATATAAACTCGATAAAACTTATAGGAGGGGGTTCAAGAAGTTTATTACTAAGAAAAATTATATCCACAGCTCTTAAAACAATAGTGATGGTACCTAAATATCACGATGCCTCAATAGGAGCAGCTATTCTTGCAGGTGTTGGAGCACAGGTATTTAATTCCTATAAAGAAGCAATTGATAGGATAGTTAAAGTTGAGTATGAAGTTCAACCTGAAGAGAAGGCTTATAAGAAATACATAGAAATGTATAGAAGATACAAAGAGGTAAAGAAAAAGCTGTTAAGCTTACCAGAAATTGAAGATATAGCCTAGTTCTCTTCATCAAAATTTATTTGGTTTCTAAATGTTGATCTATATTTAACGTTGAATTATTTGTGTTGGGGGATGGTATGAGTAGACAGTATGAATCAGAGAGGATGGAGAAGTTCTATACTCTACATCCATGGGTAGAAGACCCTGAGACGCCACAGGGTTTTAAAAGGTATCAGCAAGTGTTGAAGGTTATAGAACAATTAGTTTCTCATCCATGGATTCAAGATATTCTTAGGGATAGGAAGGTGGTTAGAGTTATTGATGTTTGTAGTGGAGTGGGGCTTGCAGGTGTTGCTTTCTCTAAGGTACTTAGGGATAGAGAGTTTGAGGTTAATTTAACATTGGTTGATCTCAGATCTGGGGCTTTAGAGAAAGCTAGGAGGTTTGCTTTAAAGGAACTCGGATTTGAGCCAAAAACAACTGTTTTGGATGTTACAAACCCTCTGAATGTCTTTGAGAAATATGATGTGGCTTTGCTGTGGGG
>CAYUUS010000043.1:0-9337 GCA_964447975.1 uncultured Ignisphaera sp.
CCAAGCCTAGGTAGGCACTCTGTAGATGGGAGCCCCGTGCCGTTGGGCTCAACAGCTACCCATGACCCCACAAGGATACCAAAATCCCTGTGGACAAGGCGGAAGTCCCTAGACACAACGAATAGATGAACCAATGAGAATGAACATCTAGGGACAAACGGTAACTAACAACATCTATACATTAATTACATTACCATCTTCTTCGTTGAGTTTCAGTATAGGAATGCTATATATATTAGGGTTAAGATGTATCTTATTAGACAACGATTTTAATATGTCTATAGGTGTATATATTGGTAGTATTGTAAATCCATGGTATACATGTTTAGATGTTTTTGGTGGATATATAGACTTCTTAAAGATAGCCATATCTATTATACTGGATTTTGTCACAGGAATATCTTTTCTAAGTGGATATACATCTATATAATCCTGTAGATAGTCAACTAGAAAAACTGGTATATATTCTATATCAAGTCTCTTAAGTATTTCAACCCTATGATGTCCATCTAAAATTGTTAGTGTTCTTGAGTCAACAACTATAGGATATTTTATGTATCCAGATGCCATTATATCTTTTGCTATATAATCTATATAACTCTCTATAACACCTTCATGTGGTTTTAGAATATCTATAGGTACTATAAATGTTTTTAAGCTATCTTTATATGGATCTATATATTGATAAAGCCTATCTCTTCCGATTCTAGATATTAAAAAATTCAATAGGTTGTTATCTATACCCATACAAATATACCTTTAAATATATTTTGATAGTTGTTCAACGTATTTAAATCCTATATCTGGAAATATAAGGATGTAGTCTCCTTTATCAAGCTTTCCATCAATAATCATCTTTCTATATGCATGATATATAGCTCCGCTACTTAAGCCAATAAAGATACCATCGTTTCTAACAACATCTAAAACACCTTTTGCTGCATCATCAGGTGAAACCTCTATAACCTCATCTATCTCTACATGATGTATCCATTTCATACCACTTTCAATTCTTCTTATTCCTTGGATAGAGGTACCGGGTTTTGGCACAACACCATATATCTTAATACCTCTAAATCTGTTTTTAAAATATATAGATATAGCTGACATATGACCAGATGTTCCTAAACCTCCAAATATTGCCTTGGGCGCTATCCCAGCTTCTCTAATCTGTAGCTCTAGCTCTTTAGCTGTATATCTAAGATGTACCTCTAGGTTTGCATCATTGTAAAACTGATTTAGATGAACAGCACCTTCTTTTTTAGCTATTTCTTCAACTTCATCAATAAGATCGACAGTTAGAGGTTTTTGAGATCTAATAACATCGACACCGAAGATTTTTAGAAGTAGTTCACCAGTTACAGAAACAGTTGATGGTATATATGCCCTTAGTTTAGATCCATATATAGAACACATAGACGCTATAGCTAACCCTGTATTTGTAGATGTTGATTCAACAAGTAGATGTAGTTTGTGTACTCCATACTTCTCAATAGCTTTTCTATACATATACCAACCTATACGATCCTTTACACTCATACTCCATGGATTAAAACCCTCTAGCTTAGCCCATGCAACTTTATCATCTATAGATGACTTCCTCAACCTTACTAATGGAGTTGGCCAGTTTTTATAGAGAAGCTCTTCAGAATCTTTAAAAACTCGATACCTATTAGGATCTATATCATCGAAAAATCTTAGGGTTTCTAAAGGTATAAATATAACTTCAGCAACATTATATGACACAGGCATATATTTTACTCCAAGCTTTTTCAAGGCTATGCATATATCATGATTTTCTATAACCTTGCCATGAGAGTTTATAACAATGGTTTTATCTACACCTCCATTTCTGAGGATGTTACTAGCTATTTTTAAAAACCCTTCTAACTCTAAATCATATTCACATGCAATTTCCTCAGCTTTTACTAGATACATTCATTTACACCAACATTAACACTGTTAATAGATAAAAATATAAATCTTTATACCTATACCATTTTATTCTAACTACTATAATGATGTTATAGACGAAAAGGTTAAAAACCTAAAACCTTTACTAGAGGATATTCTAAAAGGTGGTAAACGCTTTGGCCAAGTTTTCAACTAATGCTATACATGGCCATGAACATAAAGATGAATATGGATCACATATACCACCAATATATACAAGTGTCATATATGAATACATAGATTATGAACTTAAACTTGCAGTATTTGTTGATAGAGGTAATTATTTAAGATATGGCAGAGAAGAGAATCCAACGACAAGGGCTTTAGAGAAAATAGTTGCTAAGCTAGAGAACACAGAGGACGCTCTTGCATTTAATAGTGGAATGGCAGCATTATCAACAACATTTCTATGGTATTTAAAACCAGGCAGTAAAATTGTTGTTCCAATGGAGCTATATAGCTCAACATTTGCACTCTTTAACAATATTTCTCCAAAACTTGGTATTAAAGTGGAGAAGGTTTGGCCATCTGCAGAAGCAATTGTTGAAGCCATAGATAGTGATACCTCAATGGTATTTTTAGAGTCTATGACTAATCCCACAAATAAGGTAATAGACCTTGAGTATCTATCTAAACATGTAGATCTTGATAAAATAGCTCTTGTAGTTGATAACACATTTACAACACCTGTAATTCTTAAGCCGATAAAATATAAGGCTATGCTAATAATACATAGTATGACTAAATACTTTGGAGGACATAATGATGTTGTTGGAGGTGTGGTAGCAGGGTATAGAAAAGATGTAACTGTTTTATGGGATTGGAGAAGAATACTTGGAGGAATTCTACAGCCGTTTGAAGCATATATGATTATCAGAGGAATCAAAACACTTGAAATTAGGTTTGAGAAACAAAGCAATAGTGCTAAAGCAATAGCTGAGTATTTAGCTGAGCATCCAAAAGTTGAAGATGTCATGTATCCAGGGCTTTCCAAAAACCAGTATCATGAAATAGCAAAGAAGCTCTTTGAAAAGCCATTATTTGGAGGTGTGTTAAGCTTTAGAATAAAAGGATCGTATAGCGATGTAATAAACTTTATGAAGAGACTGAAAATTGTAAAGAGATGTCCTAGTCTAGGGGGGACAGAAACAATGGCTGTAATACCGGTAAAAGCGGCAGCTATGTTTATAGACCCTGAACATAGACCAAGGCTAGGAATTACAGAGAATCTTGTAAGATTATCTATAGGTCTTGAAGATGTTGATGACTTGATAGAAGACATTTCACAAGCTCTAAACAATTAAAAATAATAAAATAAAGCTTTTTAACATTCAACTGTATTATCTTTCTACATTATTTCTACAAAAGCAAATAATCATTTATTGCCCTTAAATCGATATAACTTTTGTAAATAGTAGTCTTATAGAATGGGATTAGGATATAGCCAAAGAATTAAATATATAGTATTGGTATATAAGAAAGCTATAACTATTTATACACTATTTAATTTGGCATGCCTTTAGGACCTTGAATTAGATAATATTCAGGGTTTTCTTCAAAAGCTTTTTTACATTGTAGGCTACAAAAATAATAGACTCTGCCTTTGTATACTGTTTTATATCTAGCTTTTTCAGAATCTATCTTCATTCCACATACAGGGTCTATGACGAACATTATTTACCAGCCACAGTTATCCTGGCTATGAAAATTTATTAAAGTTTCTATAGTGAAAAATTTTAAATTTAATACTGGCTATTCTGTTTTGTATATTGTTTGATTATAGTGAAAGTTTATTCTTTGGTATAAAGATGGAAAAGTTTTAGTTTAGTTAATGTTCCTGGTTTTAATAGAGATCTTTGAAAATGTTAAATATTTCAGTTGAGCTTTTAGATAGAGGTTAGCTAGGTTAAAAGTAGAGTGTTATCTTGAAGACACATGCTCTTCAAACCGTACTATGTATACTAATATAGACACAAATAGATATTGAAATTAACGAATTTATAAATGGATTTCTTTATTTATGACTAATCATTTTGTCAGCTGAGGTATTTTTATTATTTACCTAATGTTAAACAAAGTATGTGGCGGTTTTAGTGACCAGGATTGTTGAGAGAGTAAAGATAATTGGTGTTGACTGTGCATCATGTATATATGGAATTGAGAGAAGACTTTCTAGGGTCAATGGTTTAATAAGTTTTAAAGCTGATTATGTTTCAGGAGAGGCTGTTATAGAGTATGATAATGATATAGTTATGTTACATGATATTGTTAAGGCTATTAGGGATGCTGGATATGATGTTGAGAAGACTCATTTTAATTTATATGTGGATGTTGAGGGTGAGGAGATATATTCTATTGAAAGTAAATTAAAAAAGTTTCCAGGGATTATAGATTGTAGGATATCCCCTATATCTGGTTCTATGAGGATGTTTTATAATCCATATACATTATCTTCTGAGGATGTTAAGCGGTATGTTAAACAACTTGGTATAGAGTTTAGTGATGTTGCTAAAGAGCTAAGGCTTAGATTCGATGAACATAGATATATGTATGTAAGGGTTGTTTCCTTCGTGTTTGCACTTTTTTCAATTGTTTACCACAATCTCGATGTATTTGGCTATAAAATGTTTCTGTGGGGCTATAGAGATATAATGCTTTTTTCAATAGCAACAGCTGTTATAGTTCTCAATATGGATATTGTTATAAAAGGGTTAAAGTCTATTGCTAGGCTAAGCCCTACAATGGAATCTCTTATAGCTTTATCATCTATGTCTTCATATATCTTTAGCGTCTTTATAATGCTGGGCTTTATAGGTCATTTTGAAACATTTTTCGAGGCTTCTTCTGGTGTTTTGGGATTTGTGGGTTTTGGTAAGTATATAGAGTCTAGACTTAGAGGGAAGGTGACAGAAGCTATTGATAGACTTAATGAATTAAGAAAAGGTGTGGTTAGGATTGTTAGAGAAGGTTTTATTGAGGAGATTAACGTTGAGAATGTCATGGTTGGTGATGTTGTTGAGTTCAAAGCAGGTGAGAGAATTCTTGTTGATGGTGTTGTTGTTGATGGATGGGGATATGTAGACGAGTCTATGTTTACAGGAGAGCCTATCCCAAGATTCAAAACATCTGAGAAAAGAGATCCTGTTTTTGCTGGGTCTATTTTGGTTTCAGGCTACATAAGAGTTAGAGTTACTAGAGCTAGTAGAGACACAGTGTTAACACATATTATTGAAATAGTTAAGGAAGCTCAATTCGCTAAACCCAGAGTGCAAATAATAGCTGATAAAATTGTCGGTTATATGACATGGATAGTAATAGCATTGAGTATTGCAACAACAATTTATTGGTTTTTTATATATGGTGATTTAGAGAAAGCAGTTTTATTTTCAGCATCTGTTTTAGCTGTTGCATGTCCATGTCCTCTTGGAATTGCCATACCGATGGTATATGCAATAGCAGCATATAGAGTGGCTTCAATGGGTTTAGTGATTAAGAGAGGGGATGTATTTGAGAGAATTCTATCTGTTAATGTAGCCATGTTTGATAAAACTGGTACATTAACATATGGGAAACCTGTTGTAGATAAAGTAATAGTGTTAAGTAACATGGATGAAAAAACTTTGATGAGCCTTGTATGCAGTGCTGAGGTTAGAAGTGAGCATCCTATAGCATCATCTATAATAGAATATTGCAAGAAAAATAGCTATTTATATAATGATCCAAGTAGATATGAGCATATACCAGGGCTGGGGATAATAGCTAATGTTGATGGTATAGATATAGTTGTAGGGTCTGAGAAACTAGTTAAAGAAATGAATATAAATGTAACAGATAATGTAAATGATATAGTTGTAAATTCTAGAGCAAATGGCTATACAACGATATTCGTAGGATTGAATGGAACACTAGCTGGATTGATTCTAATAAAGGATATTATAAGAGATGATGCAAAGGAGATTATAGAGTTTCTTAAGAAAATTAATATAAAAACCACTATGGCTACAGGAGACAATAGAGAAACAGCTGAAGCAATAGCTAAGGAAACAGGCTTGGATGAAGTATATTCAGAGTTAACACCAGATGACAAAGCAGAGCTTGTTGAAAATATTCAAAGAAATGGTGTAAAGGTTATGTTTATAGGTGACGGGATAAATGATGCTAATGCACTTGGAAAAGCATTTCTAGGTGTTGCAATGGGTGGAGGTGCAGATATATCTAGAGAAGCAGGAGATGCAATAATAGCAAACAATAGACTTAAAACTGTAAAGCAATTGTATTATCTTAGTAGAAAAGTTAGAAGGAAATCTCTTGAAAACTTAGCATGGGCCTTTATATATAACTTAATACTTGTACCTATTGCTATGGGCTTTCTATATCATATAGGTATTGTTTTAAGACCAGAGATGGCTGCTATAGCCATGATAGCAAGTGACATAAGTGTGATACTGAATTCATTGACATTATTAAAAAATAAACTTAGTATTTAATTTGAAATAGCTCTTTAAATCAACAACTTTACCTCTTTAACTGCTTTAACACCTCTATAAACTTCTCAACATCATCTCTATCATTATATATATAGAAACTCACTCTTACACTTCCTTTTCTAAAGCCTAGAAACTCATGTAAAGGTTGTGCACAATGAAACCCCGCTCTAACTGCTATCTCATTCAATGACAATATAGATGCTACTACATGAGGATCTATACCTTTAATGTTAAATGATATTATACCCACTCTCTCATCTATTTTTCTTGGTCCTAGAATATTTACTGTGTCTTCTAATGTCTCATTTAAAAGCTTAACAGTATATTCAAGTAGCATCTTTTCATGCTCTTTAACGTTATTCATACCAATTTTATTTAGATATCTAATAGCTTCTACTAATCCCACCGCAGCTGCTACATTTGGTGTACCTGCTTCAAATTTCCATGGAAGATCATTATATACTATATTTTTAGATATTATCGCATCGCTTGCCATATTAATAATTACATTTTTAACCATGTCACCGCCATAAATAACTGGAGGCAGTTCCTCTAAAATTTGTTTTCTCCCCCAAAGAACACCTATACCCATTGGCCCAAGCATTTTATGTCCACTAAAAACAAGAAAATCTATGCCAAGGTCTCTAACATCTATAGATAGATGTGGAACGCTTTGAGCACCATCAATAATAACTAACGCATTAAACTTCTTAGCTATATCTACAATCTTTTTAATGTTGTTTATAGCTCCAAGAACATTTGATGCATGGGTAATACTGATAATCCTTGTTTTTTCATTTACTATAGACTCTAGTTGGTTGTAATCCAGATGACCATTTTCATTGATTTTAACAATTCTAACAGCAGCATTTTTAACCTCTGCTACTTTAATCCATGGAAGCAAATTACTATGATGCTCCATAACAGAAACAACTATTTCATCACCAGGTTTAATATACTTAAATGCTAAGGAATATGCAATAATGTTTAAAGCCTCTGTAGAATTTTTTGTAAATATAACCTCATCCCAGCTATAGGCATTTATAAACCTTGCAACTTTTTCATGCGCATCTTCATAAACCTTAGTAGCTTTTTTGCTAAGCTCATATAAACCTCTATGAATATTTGCATTAAATTCGCTATAAAACTCTCTCATAGCTTCTATAACTTGTATAGGCTTATGTGTTGTTGCAGCATTGTCTAGGTAAATAAGACCAGGTAGTTCTTTAAATATTGGAAAATCTTCACGAATTTTAGCAACATCTAGCATATATAACACAACATTGGTTTATCATGTATTATGTAATATCGCTTTTCACTATAACTGTGTTATAGTAGTGACTATATTGCTTCACTATGGATATATTTAAAAATCGTAATTTAAAGATGTAGCTTTCTTAGTGGCGATTTAACAACATTTTGACCACTTTTAATAATTTGATCTTGATTCTTTATCCATTCAGACATCCACTTAGATAAGCATTCACGACTACATAAAATAACAGGTTTATTCATACAACATGTTTTATATATTATCGGTGTAGATGTTAATCTTCCACAAACCTCGCATCTATATGTAGCATTTAAAATAACATTTTTAACCTCTAAGGGCATGTTAAACACTATATCTTTGTTATAGAGTATAGATTTAAATGTCTTTATGTAACTATAGCTATCTTAATTATGTAAAATGTGGTAATCTTTGGGAATATGTCTAATCTGATATTCATAATCATTGACATGTATTCTATGTTTATGATTTTATCTAGCTATATTTAATATTGTTATAAACTTAAAGCCTGTGATAGGCTTAATATTTTAGTTATTATAACAATGTTATAGAGGAAGTGATATGAAAATAGATAAATTTATTGAAAGATTTTCAAGACAGATCATTTTAAATAATATTGGTGTAAAGGGTCAAATTAAGCTTTTCAATTCTAGAGTTGCTATTATTGGTTGTGGTGCAACTGGTACAGCTGTTGCAGAGCTTTTAACTAGAGCTGGTGTAGGTTTTATTAGAGTTGTTGATAGAGATTTTGTTGAGTTAAGCAATTTACATAGAACTCATTTGTTTACAGAGAAAGACGCATTAGATAACATACCAAAAGCATTGTCATGTAAACAGCATTTAAATGAAGTTAGTAAGTTTACAGATATCGAGTACATCTTTGAGAATGTTTCATCTGATAATATTAGAGACATTATTAAAGATGTTGACTTGGTTATTGATGGGACTGATAATTTAGAGACAAGGTTTCTCATAAATGAAGCATCTATTGAGCTTAAAAAGCCGTGGATTATGATAGGTGTTGAGAGATGGTATGGAATGACAAAGTTTATCAATGCGGAGAAAGGTGCATGTTTAAAATGCTTTATATATAGAGATTATAGAAGACGTGAAAATATTTGTGAAACAATCGGCGTTGCAAATGTAGCTGTTTCTTTAACAACATCAATTGCTGCTTCATTAGCATTGAAATATCTTCTTAGTTTAGATGTAGAGGATGATCTATTTATTATTGATGCATATAACATAACTGTTGAAAGGATAAAGATAAACAAAAACCCAAATTGTTCTGCTTGTATTAGAAGAGAATTTAATTTATTAAATAGAAAAATAGTTGAAAGGGCTAGGATATTATGTGGTGCTAATATGGTTGAAATTCTGCCTGAGAAAGCTATTAAAATAGACCTAACTAGAATAGAAAAAAGTAGTATATTTAACAACGTTAAAATATTTGATAAATTCGCTCATATAATGATAAAAGATGTAGAGGTAATATTATTAAATAATGGAAAAGCGTTAATAAGAGGAGTTACTGATACAGATTTTGCAAATAATTTATATAGCCAAATATTTAATGAACTTACAAAGCTGAACGCAATACAAAACA
>CAYUUS010000044.1:0-9011 GCA_964447975.1 uncultured Ignisphaera sp.
AATCTATAAACATCAACTACGAAACAGCCCAATATAGCACACTATAGATAATTATTTATCAATAAATTTATGATTTAGAGAACCTTCACGGAATCTATTATTTTAACCTAAAGCCTCAATCTTTATTGTAGAGAAGGATGCTGGTTGGTAGATCTTACTGACGCTATAATCATTAAAGAATCTCTTTATTATATCTATTAATATCTTTAAAATCTTGGACTTTCTAAAGTATCATTAATTAATATAAAAGAGGGAGATGAAGCTATTTCGCAAAGCCCACAACATAGTATATATGGTATATGGCCCAACAGTTGCTTGGCCGTTAAACCATATAATTTTTATCTTAAAAGAGAGCCAAGAAATCAAAGCAATTTAATAAAATAGTTTAATTGGCTAAGCTCTATATACATATAATAGTGCATTGTTTATAAAAATCTTCACAATATCTCACTCTATATATAAATAATGGTTCATGAATATAATATAAAGCATTGAAAATTACCGCATAACTCTATTGAATATAGAATACAATTTAGTTATTGCAAAATTACCGAATCTCATCACTTATTATCATTTAAAAATAGTAAACTTAAATGAAGTTTATATTCTTGAACCTATATATTGTAATGTATAGTTGTAATCTATCTGGTGTTTGTTATGGTTAAGAAAATTCCAAGTAGCTACACCATCTACAGTTTTAGCCCCGATAATAAACCCGTTGAAAGAGTTTCACCTGGAGAGATCGTTGTTTTTGAAACTTTAGATGCACTTGGTGGTCAGATAAAGAGCGAAAATACTACTTTGTCAAGTATTGACTGGAGTCGTGTGAATCCTGCTACAGGGCCTTTATATATTGAAGGTGCTGAACCTGGAGATACACTAGTAGTAAACATACTTGATATAGATGTTGATGATCATGCTGTTATAGTTGTTATTCCAGATGCAGGGGTTTTAAGATATAAAAAGTTTAGACCAAGAGTTAAGATTATGCCTATAGTTAAAGGATGTGTATTGTTTAATGGAATTAAACTTATAGTTAAACCTATGATAGGTGTTATAGGTGTTTCGCCATCAAATGGTGCTATACCAACGGGTACCTCTGGTTCTCATGGTGGAAATATGGATGTTGCTGAAATTATAAAGGGTTCACGTGTATATCTACCAGTATTTGTAGAAGGTGCTTTACTTGCAATTGGTGATCTCCATGCTCTTCAAGCAGATGGTGAGATTTGTGTAGCGGCTGCAGAGACTTCTGGTAGTGTAACTGTTAAGGTGGAGTTGATTAAGGGAAAGAAACCTATATTACCCATAGTTGAGACCCAAAACCATATACATGTAGTTGGCTATGGAGAGACACTCGATGAAGCAGCATATAGAGCCACAGAAGTAGCTGTTGAAGCATTGATGAAAGAACATTCAATAGCTTTTGAAGAGGCATATATGCTAGCTAGCCTTGCTGTAGACCTTAAAATAAACCAAGCTGTGGATCCTGCAAAAGGTGTTCGTGCAACAATACCAAAGAACTTAATATCCATAGATTCTCTACTTCAATAGAATACAAAAAATCTAATTGATATATTGCCTTTACCTTTCTCAATAATTCTAGTAGATAACATAGCTGGTTAGTTGCTGGATATCTATATATCTTTTTAGCAAACTTGATAAAACAACGTTGAAAAGCCTAGAATATAATAATATGCTTTAAGCTAGGTTTTAAGTTCATAGAGGCTTTGCCTAGATTTTTATACTTTCATATGTTTGCTTAAATAGTATAGCATCTTCTTCTAGATTTGGAGATTCACTTATCACTATACCCTTTACATTGAATTCTTTTAATGTCTTAGCCAAATCTATGTAGTTAAAATCTGATTCTTTTAAATTTAAATGTTTTATCTCACCTCTTTCTCCATAATCTATCCCACTTATATGTATATGCATATTTTCTAAAGCTGTTTTACCTAATTTGCTCTCTATATAAGTTAAAACATTTCTGAATTCTTCATATTTATTGTATCCCCCAATTGATCTTGCATGGAGATGTGCAAAGTCTATGCATGGTAGAACATTTTCCCCTATATCCTCAGCTAACTTAACAACTTCTTCAAGAGATCCAAACTCGCTTACCCCACCCATAAGCTCTGGTCTTATCCATATATCTATACTTTCATCTCTAAGGATCTTAACAATATTCTTAATAGCCTCCTTAACCCTGCTATATGTCTCTTCACTTGTTTTTGATCCATAGTAACCACTATGAAAAACCACACTCCAAGCCCCTGCCTTAAAGCCTACTCTAGCACTATCTAGAACCCTATTGATACTTGCCTCAATCTTTGAATAATCATCAGAATTTAGATTTATGTAGTATGGTGCATGAACTGTTAGCAAAACACCAAGTTCATTAGCAATATTTCTAATCTCTAAAGCTGCTTCATTACTCATTCTAATACCTCTAACAAATTCAATCTCCATAGCATTTAACTTAAGCTCCCAAACCCTTTTAACACCATTAGCTGTACTCTTCCTAGGAGTGGAGTTTGGGATACCAGCAGTGCCAAAATAAAGTTTAGAGACTCTAACGGGCATAAAACCACAGAAAATATCTTAACTTAAAAAATTCAAAAATGTTTAGCTATATAGCAATGACTAGGTAATACAGGTTTTAAATGTCGATAACTTCTATTAAAATATGTATTAAGTAATTTTCAGCTATGTGAAAGTTGCATCATTAATATTTATTTTGATAGCTATAGAAGCAACCCAGCACCTAAACCTTACCACCTTCTTTCGGATCTAACACTATTCCATATTTATCCATAGTATCTGAACATATTATCGCTTCTGGCATTTTATTCCTTTCCCTCTATCTCTATTTCTTTATCAAAATCATCAAGTATGAAAGCGGGTCTCTGGTAGCAATAGCTCAATATTATCTATAACTATTTATTATTTTGTACATATTTATCAGCTTCACCAAGTCTACCATTCACTAGATATAGTCTGACAGCCTTTGGAAGACTGTTCCACAAAGCTCCAAAGCTCTTTCAAAAAAGGTTCTCTGAAAAACTGTATGTCCTGAACCTGTGTCAAAAAAGCTGTACATATAGCTTCTTCATCCATAAACTTTAATTTAATAGATTTAGACATGTAATAACAACGACAATTCAAAACTTTATTAAGAAGTTAATAAGCATAACACTAAAGGAAACAAATATTTTGTGGTAGATAGAACTATGTCTATTAATAATAAATTCTACAGATCTAACTCTTTCTCTTTTTTAGATATCTAGCTATTTAATTTAATATAGAGTTGAGCCTATATTGAGAGTTTCAGAGCTTCTATGTGGTTTTGTTATAAGTCTTATATAGCTGTTGTCTTAGTTTTATTTTTGTGATTAGATTGGAGGTTGGTTTAGAGGTTTTCATAGCTGATTTTACTTTAGCTATTCCACTCTTTTTATATGTTCTT
Source organism: uncultured Ignisphaera sp. (assembly GCA_964447975.1). Taxonomy (GTDB): domain Archaea; phylum Thermoproteota; class Thermoprotei_A; order Sulfolobales; family Ignisphaeraceae; genus Ignisphaera. The sequence continues at coordinate 3,470 of CAYUUS010000044.1, forward strand.
TTCATTGTTTCCTTTGTTACGAGACGCCTATACAGCTTTATGATTAATAAAGGTTTTGCGAAGAATGTTGCTGTATATTATAACAGAAAAGTTATACATATAGCTACAGGTGGATTCATTGCTTTTTTAGTTCCTATATTATTTAAAGAGCCTTTTACACCATTTATCTTCTCCCTTATATTAGCAATCATAACCCTCTATCCTCATATATATAAAAAAGAACTTGAATGGTTTCAAACAAAAGACAATGCATATGAAGTTAACTTCTGTATTGCATGGGGATCCTCAATATTTATTCTATGGCTTCTACTTAAAGATCCTTGGAGATCTATAATACCAGCTTTGTTTATATCCTTTGGAGATGCTATAACAGGTGTCACTAGAAATGCTATCTTTGGCAAAAGAACAAAGCATTGGCTTGGAAATATAGCCATGGCTATTATTACAATACCTATTGGCTATATTATCGCTGGATTGCCTGGCCTTATAGCAGGGATTGTTTCAACAATTGCTGAAAAATTTGAATTTGGTATTATAGACGATAATATTCTAATTACATTCACCTCTACAGCAACTCTAATAGCGTTTAAATATCTATTTCCCTAAACCTTATATAACTTTAATTCATATCCTTATTTACTAATAACTTTCTCATATCCTTAAATTATTTATAGATATAAATCTTTATAATATTTTAATATAATTTCTCCATTGCTCGAATATTTTATATATATTTGTATTCTTTGTAAATGCTGGAATTGTTTCTAGTGTTACTCTATATTCTATCCATTGTCCACCGCTATATTCTTTTCCATTGTTTACATCAATCCATTTTTCTTCTTTTGGTAGGTAGATGCGTTTACTTATTGCTTCTTTCTCTACCACTGGTGCTACTAGTATTTCTGAGCCAAACATATACTCATCCTCAACTTTATAAGTTTCTAGATCCTCTGGATAGTCAAAGAATAGAGGTCTGATAATAGGTATACCTTCAAAACTAGCCCTCCTTGCCTGCTCTACTATATATGGCTTAAGCATCTCTCTAAGTATTAACAAACCACGTAATATCTTATATGCTTCATCTCCAAAACTCCAAACTTCATTAGGACCACCTGTCAACTCATATACATCACAAGTTCTAGGATCTTTTAGATAAGGCTTGCGATAGCCATGTAGCCTAAATATAGGGCAGAAAACCCCAAATTGGAACCACCTAACTATAAGCTCTCTAAACTCAGGATCTTCAGGATCGCCACCATAGAACCCACCAATATCTGTAGTCCAGTAAACCATACCTGCAAGAGATGTATTTAACCCAGCCTTTACTTGCTTCTTAAGAGATTCAAATGTCGATGGTATATCACCAGACCACATAACCATAGGGAAACGTTGTGAACCAAGCCATGCAGCCCTTACCAACAAAACAGAATCCTTTTCACCTTCAGAAATCAAACCATCGTAGAATGCTTTAGTGTAATAAAATGGGTATATATTTCCAACCTCGACCGCATTACCCAAATAATACCTGATGTTATCGTAGTGGTATGGCAATACATTGTAGTAACCGTAGTCCCAACCAAATTCAGGTTCAGCTTCATCCAACCAAAACAGTTTTATACCATACTTATAGTAGTTCTCCTTAACCTTCTCCCAAACAAATTTTCCTGCCTCTGGATTAGTAAAATCAACATATGTTGTTAAACCCCTAAAAGTCTGTAGTATTGGAATGCCCTTCTCAGTCTTAATCAACAAACCCCTTCTAACCATCTCACCATAGTTTTCACTTGCAACATCAACTGTAGGCCATATAGAGACCATAACCTTTACACCAAGTTTCTTAAGCTCCTCAACCATCTCCTTAGGGTTGGGCCAATACCTTGGGTCAAATTTCCAATCCCCTTGATTAGTCCAGTGGAAGAAGTCTATAACTATGATTGATAAAGGTAGATTTCTTCTCTTATACTCTCTAGCAATACTCAGTATCTCTTCTTGTGTTCTATACCTTAATTTAGATTGCCAGAAACCAAAAGCCCATTCAGGTAATAGAGGTGGTTTACCGTATAACTCCATATACTTTCTAACAACATCTTCTGGTGTTTTACCATATATTACTAGGTAATCTATTTGCTTAGACGCTTCACAACTAAACATCGTCCAGTTCTTTGCAAACTCAGCTCTACCTATACAAGGATTATTCCAAACAAAGCCATAATACAGTTTTTCATCAGGTCTTATAAACAATGCAAATGGTATGCTTACCTGTGTATTTCTGTGAGCTAATTCAAGTGAACATCCCTTTAGATTTAGATAACCTATAGCATATTGACCCATTCCATAGATATATTCATTATCTCTTGCCTTAAGATAGAGTTCTACTTTATATAGATCACCATACACATGCCTATAATTTCTAGCCTTTAAAAGATTAGCATTGTTAACCCTATAGTCGATCCAAAGCTCCTCAAATAATACATTACCTCTATCGCTATAATACTTAACAACACCATCAATACTAATTATAGCAACAATATTTCCACATTTCACCATAGCCTTAACTCTATCTATAGCTATGTCAGCAAATGGTTTCTGTGAAGGCTTTATCAAAGTCCAATCCTCATCAAAAATCTTACCAGAGAACGAAGATCTAAAACGTAAAGCATTCTCCGCTATAGGATCTATTCTTATAGTCTCCCCAGATCCACTACAAACTATAGCACTATCATCTTCTTGACATAGATAAGGCGTAAAAATACTCAACATTCATCACCTTCTATAAATATGCTAAAAAATACAATAAATTTTTATCTATCATGCCCATTATTAACTTCAAAACCAATAGTATGAACCTTTCTCTAATATATAAATATCTTTCCAACCTATTAATAAAACTCTTTCTCAAATACCTTATTATGGTATAGTTAAAATATTGACTTTCTCCCTGCCCTAAAGCGTGAGTTTTCTTGATAGAGTAGGGGATTTGAAGCTACATTCCCTCTAGGATTTAATCCCCAAGCCTAGTCCTCATTATTATCCCTATCTATTCCAGGTCTCAACGCTATAGATATGCTAGTCATTTCCCATGATCTACAAAGACTAATATTCATCAACAAGAATGACAATGTTGTGAAAGCTATAAGCCTCTCCCTCATCCCATCTCAAAAAGCAAGGCTTTTGGTTATAAACCATCTAAAGGTTTTTGCCTATATCTACTGTTTCTAGTTTTCATATATTTATGTTGTTTGATGTTATGAAGTTTATAGATGTTGGAGTTGATGTAGTGTGGTAGATAGTGGTTAAGAGCCTATAGAACACACAAAAACTCAAAGAACATCTAAGACAGCTCTAAACCCCGAGACAAATATAGATCCAAGAAGCAACAACCAAAAACAACAAAACCATATAATAGCTAAACCTCTAAATAGAAGATATAGATATATCTAGCGGAAACTTTTGATGTAGAGGGTCTCTAAGATAGATCAATTCTATAGAAGGGTGTTCTTTTTGAAAAACATTTTCCTTATTAACCTATAATTTTTAGGAGTTGAATTGATTTTATCTTTCAAGATTCTAATATTTGTTTCTATTTAATTGAATTGTGTTCTAAAAAGTATATTGAAAAGCATATTTATAACATGCTTCAGCTAAATATATTATGTTTTCTAGTGGTGTTGGTGGATAAACCTCTATATGTATAGATAGCCCTCCTTTATCGGTATTCAATACTTTTACTATATTCTCAATATGTTTAAATATCTCTTCTTTTGATCCATATGGTATTAAATGTTGTCTATCTATATCTATATCTATACAGACTTTTCCTTTAAATTTTTTAGCTATATTTTCAACCCCATTTACAACATCCTGTATATTAATTATATGTGCATTTATTTCTAGTAAAACATCTGCAAGTGACATTATATTACCATCACTGTGGAAATATAGCATTGAACCCATATTTCTAACCTCACCAGATATTCTTTTGTAATATGGCAAGAAGTATTTTCTTAGATGTTCTGGTCTTATTAAGGGGCTTGTTTGCCCTCCTAAATCCTCTAAAACAGCTACAACATCTATTTTTCCATATCTCTTAGCTATTCTAAGTAAATTAAATTGATACTCAAAGATTTTTTCTAAAGCTATTAAAAATCTTTCATCGCCTTTGTAAATAGCGTATAAAAGTTTATTTAGAGGTATAATATCCATAAGCTTCTGGAATAAAAAGTGGTGAAGACTAAAAACAACTAAGCCCCCCATATCTCTAACTCTATCAAAGTTTTCAAAAAGCTCTTCCCAAGATATCATAGGCTTTGGATTTGCATAGCCAATTGGATAACCAGTTTCTGGATCAGGCAAAACCCAATTCCTAACCCTATCTAAATCAGCTAATGGATATTCATAGGGTTCTGGTCCAAGACCCTTTATCTTAAACCTCCAAACAGTTCCAAAAACATCTCTAACAAATCTATCTTCATAAATAATACCAGGTTTTTCGCCAAACTCTATATTACTAGCAACATGTTCAGGGAAGGCAAAAGGATACTTCTTAACAACATCAATAAACCTTTCTCTATACATATTAATAACAGGCCAAGTAACAATAACTCTACATGGTATAACCTTAGGATTTTCAAACATTGCAGATTTCAATAGATTTTCCCTATATAGCCTAAGCACATAATAGACAATGCTATGATCCATCTAATATCGCCTAGCATTCTACATTGGTACAACATATATAAGTCTTTAGATAATATCTAGATTTAATTGCTTGATCTTCTATGAATTAATTAAAACCTATATTAATGTATTTTTATTATATAAAGAATGATATTACCAATATTTATTTACTGCTTTATTTTTCTTTATCTTTCATAAATATTACATTAACAACAATCTATTTTAATATTTCATTTAACATGCTATTAGTAAGTCGCTAAGAAATTTCTCAACTATGTCTTCAACGTTAAGACTCTTTGCCGTTTCTTTAATCTCTTTACATGTATTTTCAATGATATCGTTAACTCTATATCCAAGTGTTTTATATTCAAGTCCTATTAAGAGTGTTGAAATGATGTTACATAGCTTAGCTAGTCTAGCTTCAAATTCATTTTGTAAAAAATAATTTTTATATAGCTCCTTAATAAAGATGCTATCTATATTTTTATCTACATAATCTATCTCTATAACATCCTTAAAATCTTTTATTTTAGTGCTAAAAGATTTCACAATATCACCAATAAATGCTTCTCCAATATCATGTATAAGAGAATATAAAACAGCCTTACCTACATCTACATTCTTAATTCTACTTCCAAGCTCTATACAGGTAAACGCTGTTAAAAAGCTGTGCTCAGCTACAGTCTCAGCTAAACAACTTGGAATTCCTCTCAACATCCAGCCACTTCTAGCTAAATTTAACAATATTTTAGCATATGAAATAATGTTACTCACTTCAATTCCCATTGATATAATTTATGGAAAGAACTTTAAATAAATATCTCATTTAAATTCTAGTGGTATTTTATTACAATAGCCGTTTGTC
>CAYUUS010000045.1:0-8996 GCA_964447975.1 uncultured Ignisphaera sp.
ATATATTGTTATTGTGTAAAGTTATAAGTTGAAGAGGTTTAGAAAGCTTTTGAGAAAAACATTTGTTTTACAGCTTATATCACCCTTGCAATCATTATCTAAATTGTTTAATATTCTAGATATATGTTTTACTATATCAAGACATTCAATAGATATTTTAAATCTCTCTACGTCACATTGCAAAAGAATACATGGTGCAATAACTTTTACATTATTTAAAGCATTAAATAGACTATCACATTTCAATTCATCTAGATTCTCTGCTAAGAACATTAGATAATATTTAACATAGTGACTCATATTGTTATCTATGAGAAATTTATGTATTTCAATATCTTTAATAATTGTTGAAGCCATATACAAGGCTTTTGCAGCTTCCTCAAATCCAAGAATGTTGATAACCTCTTTATCAAATTCAATAAAGTAGTATGAGAGAGAGCCATGTAAAATACTATGTGTAGCTTCATGAATAATCAAAGCCTCGAGGTACTCCCTCTTCAAATCTCTACATCTTTCATAATCTATGTGGATTCTAGGCCATCCTCTCCAAGCTTCATGAAGCGTTATAAAATCCCCTATAGCGATAACCCCAAGATCCTTAGCCTCATTAAGAAGAAAAGCTAGTTTGTCTTCTGTAGAGCTATAGATATAAACCTCAACAATATCTAAAGATGATTTAACATCTCTATAAAACCTTTCAATGGTTTGCTTTATATATTCAACAAACTCGTTTGGTATAACACCAATAGTAAAAATAAATATTGAAGTCATTGCTTCACCACATTTTAAAACTATATGCTATATAATTAGCTTATTTCATTTAAATAAAATAGTAATGTTGTTTAATTCTGATATCTAGTATAGCTATTTAAACTAAAGAAATGGTGTTGGCACCACATTGAGGATACGGTAAGACCATGAATAGATATAGCCATCTTAGAGAAATATTGATTATTTATATTACAAAACGTCTCTAGGTTTTCATTAAATAATGGCTATTTAAAGTCATTTGTATATGGCAGTATTATAGAGACATTTGATTTTTTTAACCCTTTTTTAACAAGGTCTCTAAATCTATTTTCTAGAATTTCAAATTCTTTTGTTTTATAAAGCACTATTCCCTCGCTTAAAGCATCAATAATCATTGGATTTCCTTTTAAAAGCATATCCATAGACTCTTCAACTGTATATGGATGAGGCTCTACCGGTATAGAAGTATCGCTTAACGTCTCTAAAACATCTCTTAGCCTCTCTAGATATGGCTTCTCAAATACACCTATTATTAAAACATCATAGTCGCTCCACGGTTTATAGTCTCCACGAGCTCTTGAACCAAAAAGAACCACTCCAACTAATTTATATTTATTTCGTAGTTTCTCAACAATGTATTCTAAATCTCTATAACCCAATTTCTCGCCTCACATACTCTATAATTTCTTCTGAAGCTTTAAGAGCTCTAATCGATGTCTCTTCATCATATGCCTCATGAGGTGTTCCAGAAGGTAATGCATTTGGATATCTAGATGGTATATAGTGTCTATCAAGTTCTCTTGCAAGAGTTAAAAGTTTTTCATTTGCCTCTCTACTAATCTTTACAAAATATCTTTGTAGAAGCTCTCTAATGCTATGCCCCCATGGAGCTTCATTAACATGGTATAGCAAAGCTTTGATAGCTTTCTCAGCTGCTTGATGTGCATAAAAAGCTGCTGCATTATATCTTCTTTCTCTATGTAGAATTCTAGCTGTATCTAGATCCCAAAGAGCTTCATTAAACCATCTTAAAGCTTCGTTCCTCATACTCTCAACCTTTCTACTACGCTATTTAAATCTAAATAGCATTTATAAAACCATTTAGTGTTGTAGTATTTTATATGAAATAATATGGATTCTTGTTCTTAACTACCTCCACTACTCTAAAAAGTATGATTCTTAGTTTATTTTAATTGATTAGAGATTTATACCCTTTCTCTTTTCTAAAGCAATATCTATATTTGATTTCTATGGCATTAAGAAAAGAAAGAGTATTTATTTTTAGTGATGTTAATATATTTTTGGTGTGGTTTGTGGTTATAGGGTTTGTTAATGGAAATATATATGTGTCTTTCAAACCTATTAAAAAAGTTGAGGCTTTAGCTGTTGATGGTGGTAGGGTTTTGTATGCTGGGGATAGAGCTATTGTTGAAAGCATTGTTAAGATGCTTGGTGGTAGTATTGTTGATTTAGCTGGTAAAACCGTTCTTCCTGGGTTTATAGACTCTCATATCCATATAGATGAGCTTGGGATGTATCTAAATATGCTTGATCTTCGCAATGTTAGAAGTGTTGATGAGTTGAAGAAGAGGCTTGAGGAGTATAGCAAAAGAGTTGAAACTCTATGGATTCTAGGGTTTGGATGGGATCAAGAACTTTTTAAAGAAAAGAGATGGCCAAATAGATGGGATTTAGATGATGTTGTTAGCGATAGACCTGTTATGCTTTTAAGAATATGTATGCATGTAGCTGTTTTAAATTCTAGAGCTATGAAGATAACAGAGGTTGAGAGTCTTGAGTCTTCAAATGTTGTTAGAGATGAGAAGGGTATTGCAATTGGTGTTGTTAAAGAGAATGTTCTTGAATATGTTAAGAAGAAGATTAGAGATTCTCTATCTATTGAAGACTATAAAAAGTATCTCTTAGATGCTACTAGGTTTATTGCTTCTCAAGGCATTACAACAGCTGGTTTTATTGGATGTAGTGAAAAGGCTTTAAAGGCTCTTATAGAGCTTTGGTCTGAGAAGAAGCTTCCAATAAGAGTTAGGGTGTATCTAGATGCCAGCTCTTCTTTAAATGTTATAGACATGGTTAGAGAAGCTGGTTTGAGGAAAAGCTTTGGAGATGATTATCTAAGGATTATGGGGTTTAGAATACATGCAGATGGCTCTCTAGGTGCTAGAACAGCATGGTTATCTAAACCATATTCAGATGATCCATCAACAAATGGAAGGCCTGATATAGATATTAGAGATTTAAGAGCAGTTGCTAAAAAAGTTCATGATGCAGGCCTTCAGCTTGCTATCCATGGAATTGGTGACAAAGCCATAGATATGATACTAGATGTTTATCAAGAGCTTAGAGATGTTGTCAAGGCTAGACATAGAATTGAGCATGCATCTGTTGTTAGACCAGATCAAATAGATAAGATAGCTAAACTTGGTATAGCACTCTCCCTACATCCACATTTCATAATATCTGATTGGTGGGCAAAGCAAAGACTTGGAGATGAAAGAATAAAGTGGCTATACCCATTTAAAACAATAGCAGAGAAAAACACTGCTATTGGATTTGGATCAGATAGCCCAGTTGAACCTGCAAATCCATGGCTAGCAATATATGCAGCAACAACAAGGGGAATCTATGACAACATACCACACGCCCTAGACACAAAAGATGAAAAACTATCAATTCAAGAAGCACTGCATATACACACATATGGATCTGCATATATAATGCATGAAGAACAAAACCTAGGAACTTTAGAGAAGGAAAAGCTAGCAGACTTTATAGTAGTAGACAAAGATCCTTTATCAATAGAAGAGAAAGAGTTAAAAAACATAAAGGTACTCAAAACATATATCTCAGGAAAACAAGTATAGCCTCTATACAAAGCTATTCACATTCAACATATCGCCTCAGTTGATGTTGTAGAAGCGCTTTAATTAACACCATAAACAATATCTAAATTATAGTATAGAGTATCTTAGAATTTTATTCTATAGATAGCTTCAACATCTGGAAAGCTTACTCCTTTAGAATAGAAAAGAGATCTGTATTCTAAATTTGTAGTGTTTTTATCAATGACTTAAATTCTTGTGCGTCTTGCGCCATATAGATGTTGTTGAAGAGTATGTATATGTCATTGCTTTTGTTTTTAACAATCTTTATAATTTTTAGAAGTTTTTCAAAGTCCTGTTGTGTGTATTTATATCTATAATTCACATCTTTTTCTCCAACTCCATGGAGTCTAAAATATGTTGTTTCTTTATCTATAACTGGTAGAGTCTTAAATGGGTCTACAACATGGATAACACTTTTAAACCTTGCCACAACATCTGCTATCTTTTCTTTGTTTTGTAGCCATGTTCCTCTAGGCTCCCAACCTATATAGAAGTCTTTTGTATCAACAGCTGTGAAAAACTCTACAACGTTTCTATAGTTCTCTTCTGAGTAGCTAAAGCTTGGTGGTGTTTGAATAACAATAACCTTTGCATTTAAAGCCTTTGCACCTTCAACAACTTTTTCCCAAGCATTAAAAACCTCTTTAGTTGGTTTTAAAAAGCCATATCTATCAGCAAGACCCTTATCTATAACAAACCTTGCTCTTCTCCAAGTTGGTGAATCAAGTGGATGTGTAATTGCTTGCCAAGCCTTCATAGAAAATACAAAGTCTTGTGGAGCTTCTTGAGCAATTCTCTTAAGCTTCACTATATCAGGTGGATCATAGAAAGTCTCTTGAATTTCAACAACATTAAACACTGAAAAGTATCTCTGTCTAGATAAACAAAAACCACAGCAGCCAATATAAATCACTTTAGCCACCAGATAAATAATGAGTATTTTAGAGAAACATTTAAACTACATGATTTATAAAAGCACATATATCCCTAGCCTAGAGCATTGTCTAAAGAATATAGCAAAGTTTCTTCAATAAACCTTAGCCGGATATCTATAGATTAAAACGCTGTAAATTTTCTAGCTTTCAACAACTACCTCTTTTCACCTTTTCTAATTTTCTGCTCCCATCTAAATCTCCACAAACCTTTCCCAAATGATTCAACAGCTATCTCTAGCTCTTCTGCAAGCATATCGCTAATTAGAGATTCATCAGCTATTGGAGATACAATAACATCTACCACAACTTCTTTAGATATATCATCCTCTGTAACAATTTTTACAAAGGCTTTTCTTGGGTAAAACCATGCCCTTAAGGGACCGCCAGCTGTTTCTAGTATAACCTCTGTAGCTTCTTCAGGTGGCCATAGCTTTAACTCTTTAGCTATATCTATTGGGATTAAAAGTTGTGGTGTTGGAGCTTCAAAACCACTATTCAATAAAGCTATACATTCAGCAACTCTTCCCTCAGCTGTTCTGATCCTTAGCCTTAGCCTCACCGCCATACCAAACACCTTTAACTCTACCGATTCTAGCAATGCTTCTAAATTTAATTCTACCAACAAAAACCCTCTTTTCGCTACTCATAGCTAAAGACCATTAAATGCTATATCTAAACCAAGTTATAAACTAATAACATTAACAACAAACATAGAAATGCTTTGGTTTTCCATCGATAAGCTCTTTACCATGGTTAAATAGCTAGAGAGCTTTAAGCTATATATCGTTAAATAAAAATATAGAATAGATATAGCTTTGAAAACAGTCTATGGCTAGGTAGCAAATATAGTAGATCTCTATATTAAAGCTGTAGTCGTGATCTTGCTTCAGCTACAATTTTTCCCTTCATTCCTTTTTACTTCTATCTACCTCCATAAGAAACACTATCTATAGGTTGATTAGTTTAGCAATACTGTTTATTTTATCCAAATAATGTATTGTTTATGGATGGTGTTTCTCCAGCCATTCTTTCTTCTTTTTTAGATAATATATATAGTTTTGATATGACACCTCTGGCGGTACTCTGTGATCAACTGTAGGTATATATCCCCCCTCTTCTAAAAGAGGAGTAAGTCTCTCAAGTTCTTTATCAATAGCTTTTTCACCTATCATTAAAGCTCTTTTATCTACACCACCCATGAGCAATACCTTTTTGCCAAATTTTTCTCTAAGTTTATATGGATCTACATATCTTGCTTCTAAAGGAAACATACAATTCACACCTGCTTCAAGCCATCCAGATACAAGTGGATCTATATAGCCATCACAATCAACAACAACTACATTAACACCATATTCACGTAGAATACTTGTGATCTTCTTATATCTTGGTATCATAAACTTTTCAAATAGTTTAGGAGATAGTAGAGGTCCTTTACTATAAGCCATATCCTCCCAGAACCACGCAACATCAACACTTATATCTCTAAGCACTTTACGAAGAATTGCTGTTGATAGATTAACTATTGCGTCCATCATTTCTTCAATCCATTCAGGCTCTCTATAAAATGCTATAGATATTCTTTCAACACCCATTAAATTTCTTAGCCATCCATACAAACTTCCAACAAATATTATCAAGGGATAGTCTCTATTTTTATATATTTCAACAATGTCGTTCCAATTCAAAGGTATACGGCCAGGTGTTTCAGGGTTAAAGAAATGCTTTATTCTTTCCCAATCTTCTCTACTCTTTATTGGATATCGAATATAGTGAGGTATTGTAGAGATATATTTCTTTCTAATAAATATTCCACCCAAACCATCAGCAACAAACTCTTTATCATCTTCCCTCTTCAACACCTTTTCAAGTGGGTTAGGCCATATACCTACAGCAACAGGGACTCTTTCAATGCTCTCTAAACCCTCTAAACCAAGATAGCGTTCAACATCATCATCAGCTTTTACTTCTAGGGGTAACCCCTCTCTATGCCAACGATCAATAGTCTCTTTCCAATAGCCAAATTCATAGTTTGGAACTCTATCAACGCTTTTAAACTCAAATACCCTTAAAAGACGCTCTCTATGGGTTAAAGCCATAGATAGCCACCAAACTACTTAGCACTTATTTTTTGTTTTTCCTCAATCCATTTCCTACATATCAATGCACCTTCATAAGCATCTACACCACCAGCATCAGCACCAATCTCAATAGCGTATTCCCTAGATACAGCTGCACCACCAACAATAACCTTAACGTAGCTTCTTAGACCTGCTTCTTCTAAAGCTTTAATAACCTTCTCCATGTTTACAACAGTGGTTGTCAGTAAAGCTGACATCCCAACAATATCTGGCTTATACTGTTTTACAGCATCTACAAATTTTTCTATAGATACATCAACACCTAGATCAACTACATCGAATCCCATAGACTTTAAAAACATTATAAATAGATTTTTACCAATGTCATGAAGATCACCCTCAACAGTACCAACAACAACTCTGCCAATAGGTTTTAGAAATCCTTCTTCTTTTAGAACCAAAGGTTCTAAAATATTCATCGCTTCTTTAAAGATTTCAGAAGCCATAATAATTTCAGATAAAAAGAGTTCTCCCCTCTCATATCCTTCACCAATAATCCTCATGCCATCAGCCAAAGAATTCACTATATCAATAGGTCTATAACCCTCCTCAACAGCTTTTTTAACCAAATCCAAAACCCTATCCATATCCAAGCCAACTAGTGATTCTCTAATATCATCCAGTACCAACCATATCACCTTCTAGATACTAAATATATATCTATTATCTATTTAAGTTTCACTCTCTATAACTTTTCTTAAAGCTAGCTTCTCTATAAGCTTCTCAGCAGATTTTTCACTACTACAACTTGTCTGTATAGCTACTCTACCTAGTGAGCCAATAGATTTTATCTTCTCTACAACATCTAAAACCCTAGTACATGGAACCCATATAACGAGGTTCTTCCCATGGTCTAAAATCTTTTTGTATAGTGGTATCCAGTATTCAGAGCTACAATCCTTGTTCTGAAGCTCCATACCTGCTCCAGGAACCCACTGAATGCCATTGAGCTTTTCAATCCTTAGTAAATAATCTACATGCGGCAGCTCTCCAGGTCCATCTAAATGATATATTATGTGGTCTAGCCTTCTACACTGCTCCTCTAGTATAGGCAAGACAAATTTTTGAAATAGCTTTGGTGATAGCATTGCAGAGAAATCACACTGTATTGGATACCATCTCAATGGACTCCAAAGACCCATCCAAGCAGAAGTTCCATACTGATGCTGCTTAATAATACTGTAAAGTCTTTCGTAATATATATGCCAAAGATCTAGAATTCTCCACGAAACATCCTCAACTTTTTTGGAATTGAAATACATATCTTTAACAAGGTTTTGGGTACCTCTTAATGATGCTAGAATATCGTGAACACCACCCAAATCTGTAAGACCTACAATAAACCTCCCCCTAGCATACACTAAAGCAGCTTTAGTAGCATCTATTGTTACCTTCCACCAAAAGTTATCTTCGTTAAATCTCAGCATATCTTCAATAACACTCCAATCTCTTGCTTCAGAGGGATCTGCAGAAGCACCAAACCAAACAGTTCCGCCTCCATCTCCATACTCTTTAAAAACCACTTTAGCACCAAGATACCCAGCTACAATACCAGGACCCAGATTAATCCACAGATTTGGATAGGCATCAATTAAAAACAGTGACTTTCTACACCATTCTATAAACGCGTCAATGGTATTCACTAAATTAAAAGGATCTCTAGCAAACCCCCAATGCCACCTATTGTAAAGTTTCTGTGCCTCATTTTCAAAACCTTCTCTAGAAACATATATTTGTATCAAAGGTCTTTCTAACTCCCCCTCCCACCAAACCCTATAAACCCTATAATCAAAACCCCAACCACTTTTGAACTCACTATACATCGAACTCAACCAACACTAAGATATCATATATAAAAATAAAAATTTCAGCGTTAATCATATAAAGCAGCAAATCATAATAAACATCAATAAAATATATAAAGCATTTAAAAATAGAATCAAATAGTATCATCTTAACATAAATTCCTAGAGATATAACAAAATCTTTAAACTAAAGACTTTCTTCTTCTAATTAACACAACAGGAACAACAATAAATACTATAGCAACTATAATTGAGAATAGTAATGGAAATAGTGTTTCCGTAGAAATACCACTAAAGATTAATGAAAACAAAGCTAAGACAAGTATAAAATATCCAAAAAAAATTATCATTCTATAAATAATTTCCAATATATTACCTCTATCTCCTTTTTATGAGCCATGCTATTGCAATTCCTATTACTAGTAGTACTATTGATATTATTGTTGTTGTTGTCCATTCTGT
>CAYUUS010000046.1:0-8782 GCA_964447975.1 uncultured Ignisphaera sp.
AGGTGGTTGAAATGGTTAAAATGGTTCTTGGGTTAAATCTTAGTTGGGCTGTTAAGAGATGGCCTATGCCTGATGAATGGGCAGAGATATCGGCTAAGCTTGATGTAAAGTATATACAGTTTTCATTTGATTTGCTAGACCCTAGAGCCCCAAGCTATGTTGTTGACCATGTGGCGGGGCTTTTAACTGATGCTGTAAAGAGGTATGGTATATCTATTCACTCTACATTTACAGGATTAGCTGCATATTCGTTTAATCTACTTACTCATCCAGATCCGTTGATGAGGCTAGATGCTATTGATTGGTATCTCCATGCAATAGACTTTACAGCTAAGATAGGTGTTAAGGCTACAGGTGGGCATATAGCTGCTAAAAGTGTAAAAGATTATAGCGATCCACAGAGAAGGTCATATCTAGATGCAGTTCTTATAGATTCTATAAAGGTTTTGAGAAGATGTGCACAGAGTAAAGGGCTTGAAATGATTCTATGGGAGCCTATGCCTGTTCCAAGAGAGCCTCCGTGGACAATGGATGAAACTAGAGATGTGTTGTTGAAGGCAAATGAAGGTTTAGGGGCTTTGGTAAAGCTCAATATGGATGTTGGTCATCAATGTACCTTAAAAGGTGTTGAGGCTGATCCATATGAATGGCTAAGGAGATTTGCATCAGAATCCCCATCTATACATATTCAGCAAACAGATGGGAAGGGGGATAGACATTGGCCATTTACAGAAGAATATAATAGAATAGGTATAATAAAGCCTGAGAAGCTTGTTGAGGCTATAGAAGCTTCAGGTGCTAAAGAGGTATATCTTCTACTAGAGTATATACCACCATTTGAAGCACCAGATGATGAAGTACTTAAAAACCTGGAAACATCTATAAAGTATCTAAAGCAGTATTTCCAATAAATAAAAATATTTTTCCATTTTTTTAACTAAAATGCTTCGCCATTTCTTCATTTCCAGGCATCTTCAGAATAGCATCTATAACATCGTCAACTTGTTTAGTGCTCTTAGTTCTAACATCGACGATAAGCCAGTTAAACAATGTATCTCTACCACCCTTTAGATTTGCCTCTAATGCCCACTCCATCTTCATCAATCTTGGCAGAATAGCGTATCTATATACCTTGCCTGGTAAACCTCCAACTTGTTTTGCATGTATCCCCTTGCCATCAACTTTAACAGGTATTTCAACAACTACATTATTCGGTATCTCTGTTATCGCCCCATTATTCATTATATTAACATATATCGGTGCATATAGAGGCTTTGGCCCAGGTACTGGTAGTGGGTATCTATCTGTAGGTTTATCGTTGTATATAGAGTCTATTAGCGTTGCTATTACCTCTCCACTAGGTTTTGGAGGAATAGAGTTTACAATTGGTTTTGATGTATCGTATACTATTCTAGCCATCTCCTCAATATTTCTCCTCACAACTAGTACTCTAAATGCACATCCTATCTCTGAATCTGGTCCTCCGTATGGCCCATACCAATACTGTTTAGTTTTTAGATTCCAGTGATATTTCCACGTACCACCTCTAACACTATCCCCTATAGGGAGATATCCATATGTTTTATACATATCTATCGCAGCTGGACATAGATCTAGGTCCCATGGATTTACAGTGGTTTCTCTCCATACCCTCCAATACTCTTCAGCATCTTCATCAATCCATTCATCGAGATATCTATATGCATTCTCCCCCTTGTAAATAAATTTTGTTAGCCATATAACATGGTTAAGCCCAGCCATCTCAAAATCTAGTTCGCTAAAGTCTATAAGCTTCAGCATAGCCTCTACACATTCTGGTTGATGTGCTGCACATGCAGATGTTATATTCTTTTTAAGTTTCTCTTTCGCTAACCTCATGGCAAGAACCTCTAAAGCAGCTCTAAACCCTAGAAATCCATGGCATATACCAGCAACTTTAACCTTAGTCTCTCTGCCAATCATCGTCGATAGCTCTAAAACTGGGTTAGAGACTATGAAGAACCATGCATTTGGTGCAAGCTCTTCAATATCTCTAGCAATATCTAGGTGTTCTTTAAATTGATAATAGCCCCATATAGTATGATAATCTCCAACCATATTCCACTCAACACTATTTATACCTCTATAATAGCCATACTCCTCAGAAATATCTCTCATATTCTCATAGTATGTATATCCCTTTACAAGAACTGTAGATATAACAAAATCAGCATCCTTTATAGCCTCCTTTCTATCCTTAGTTGCATATATCCTTACAGGAATTTTAAGCTCGTCAACATACCTCTTAGCAAATGTTGAAATTATATCCAATCTATAGTCATTTATATCCATAAGCCATATCTCGGAACTCTGCAGATCTCTATTGATAAAAATATCGATTAGTATTCTACTTGTCCACCTAGCACTACCAGCACCTATAAACGATATCTTTGGACCTTTAACCAACAACCAACACCAAATATAGATGTTTGGGTCTCCAATATATTTTTTTCTGTTGATATTCTATCAAATTAAAAACATAAAACATGGTTAGATAGATAAATACTATACTCTATACTTTTATCATATATGTAATACTCTAGTTTCAGGGTATACAATCAGAAACCTCTGCAACAACATTTCCCATAACATTTATCACAACATTATTTACAGCATTCAAGACCCTTCTTACTAATCTTAACAAATACATATATATATCTAAAACGTTAAAACTCTAAACTATTTCTCTAGAGGTTCTAAAATCCTCAATAAAGCTTACAGTAAGGTATACACCTTCAAATCTAAAGGATACATAAACCACAAGAATAACGATTTTAATGAAGTTACAAAATTTCCCAATACATCAATCATATTGCTATATAACTATATAGCGAAGTAGATTATGTCCCACTAATATTCTAAATTATAAAAGCATATATTGAACTCACATTATTAATTTAATTAGTTTAACATTCACATTATCGTACTTAATACATTTGCATTCAAGATTAAATTATGGAATATTTAAGATCATATTTATTTATTAAATAAATATGGTTTCAAGATATCAAATTATTAGTATTTATAAACAATGTTTGTTTATTTGTAAGGTATTTAAATTTTCGCTAAAATTTAAATATTCTAGATATAAAGATAAAGTATGGTGAAATAATGATTTTAAAAAAGATTATTAATCCTTTTATTGTTTATGCATTAAAAAGATTAGGCATGATGATATTAACATTCTTCGTTGCATTGTTTTTAATATTTATCTTACCAAGAATGATACCGGGCAATCCTCTTGCAACAACAATTTATAGATTACTGCAAGGTGGCATAGTATCACCAGAGCAACTTAAAGCTACCGAAAGAATGCTTCTTGAAACATTTAAATTTCATGAACCTTTACATATTCAGTTTATCGATTTTATAGCTAATCTACTTCATGGAAATTTAGGTGTTTCTGTTCTATTCTATCCGCTCAAAGTATATGATCTTATTGCCATATATATCCCATGGACACTTTTATTAATGATTCCTGCAGTTTCATTATCATGGTTTGTTGGAAATTATGTTGGAGTTATAGCTGCAATGAATAGAAATAAATCTATAGATAAAATAATATTAACAATTTTTATGGTGTTTCAAGGCATTCCCTCATATATTTTTGGAATGTATTTAATTCTATTATTTGCAGTATACATACCAATATTTCCAACTGGTGGTGGTTGGCCTCCTGGAATGGTGCCAAGGCTTTCAACAGATTTTATACTAGCTTATCTAAGGCATTATATTCTTCCATTTTTATCAATATTTATAGCATCTCTTGGAGGGTGGGGATTGAGTATGAGGAGTATAGCTGTTCAAGAACTTACTTCAGATTATATGGAATATGCTAAAAACATAGGAGTTTCACAAAGAAAGATATCCCGATATCTATTCAAATGTTCTGCTTTACCACAGATAGTAGGTCTTGCAATTGTTTTAGGATGGAGCGTTGCAGGATCTGTCATAACAGAGATAGTATTTAGCTATCCAGGTATTGGCATGATTTTCTGGAGAGGTATTCAGTCTCAAGACTATCCTTTAATTCAAGGAATATTTATAATAATTATCGGTACATTACTTCTAGCTAACTATATATCAGAACTTCTTTTTGCATATATAGACCCAAGAATTAGACATGCATACACAGGTGTATAAAACAATGAGCACTTCTGCAATAATTAGAATTTTTAAAATTAAAAAATTCACAACTGGTTTAATCATATTTTTAGCATTATCGATTATAGGAATTTTGGGTCCAATAATCTATGGTGTAAGTCCAACTAAAACTGTAGGAGGAAGATATATACCTCCAGGAACAGAATATTTTCTAGGAACTGATGCACTTGGAAGAGATGTACTAGCACAACTCTTGCATGGTATCAGAGGATCGCTTTATGTAGGAGTAATAGCCTCTACTATATCGCTATCTCTAGCTTTATTTTTAGGAACTATAGCTGCAATATTTGGTGGTGTAGTAGATAGGGTAATAATGACTATCTCAGAGATTTTTCTTTTAATACCCTCTATATTACTTATGATGCTATTAGCTGCATATCTTCCTGAAAGAAGCTTATGGATAGTAGCAGTTGTTATAGGTGTGACCTCATGGGCTGGATGGGCTAGAGGGTTCAGGTCGCGTACCCTTAGCATTCTCTCATCTGACTTCATCTATATAGCAGTTTTATCTGGAGCTTCAAAAATGAGTATAATAATTAGAGATATAATTCCTATTATAGCACCATACATATTAGCAGCATTTGCGATGCTCTTCTCTTATAGCATCATGTCTGAAGTAGGCCTTACATTAATTGGTGTTGGTATGACAAAGGATGCAACATTAGGACTAATGTTATATATAGCTCAAATATATGCTAATATCAGTCAAGGTATTTGGTGGACCTTTGTTCCACCAACCATTATAGTAACTTTAATATTTCTATCACTATATGCAATAGCAACTTCAATAGATGAGCTTTTTAGCTATAGGTGAAGACAATGAATATTGTTGAGGTAGAGAATCTCAAAGCATATTACTTTGTAAGAAATGGAATAGTAAGAGCTGTTGATGGAATTGATTTAGCCATAGATAAAAATATGATTGTAGGTATTGTTGGTGAAAGTGGCTGTGGAAAATCAACATTAGCAAGAGCTTTGTCAATGAGCTTAGAACCACCGTTAAAAATTGTTGAAGGTAGTATAACCATTGATGGAATTAAAATAAGTGAAATGCCTGTTGATGAAGTTAGAAGAAAAATTTTGGGAATTAAAGTAGCCCTAATTCCTCAATCAGCTATGAATGCATTAATACCTACAATTAAGGTAAAGAATTTTATAAGAGATGTCCTAAAAGAAAAAACTGATTATAGTTTACAAGAGATTCATGAACTAGCTATGAAAAGATTTAAGGAACTTAATTTACCTTTAAACACATTAGATATGTATCCATTTGAGCTTTCTGGTGGTATGAGACAAAGAGTATTAATAGCGATAGCTACGTTGTTAAATCCCTCTCTGCTAATAGCAGATGAACCTACATCAGCTCTTGATGTTTCAACTCAGAGGATAGTTCTAGAAGCGTTATATGATATCTATAGAAAAGGTTTAGTGAAAAGCATTATATTTATTTCACATGATATTGCAACAGTTAGACAGATAGCTGATATGATTGTTGTTATGTATGCTGGAAAAATTGTTGAAAAAGGAGCAACAGAAGATATCATAAATGAGCCTTTACATCCATATTCCAAAGGGTTAATGTTTTCAATACTTACACCTGAGCCTCAAATAAAAGAAAGAGTAAAAAAGCGTGAAGATATTATACTCAGAGGTGAGCCACCGAGTCTAATTATCCCTCCACCTGGCTGTAGGTTTCATCCTAGATGTCCATATGCTATGGATATATGTAGAAAAGAGGAACCTAAGATAATAGAAGTTGAGAGAAATAGATTTGTTTCTTGTTGGTTGTATTTAAAGGCGTGATATAAAATGGCTAGCGGGATTCTAGAAATTAGAAATTTAACGAAGATCTATAGAATAGGTTTAATTCGTCAAAGAGAAATTGTAGCTGTAAATAATGTGAGTTTTAATGTTAAAAAAGGTGAAATAATATCACTTGTTGGTGAAAGTGGCTCAGGTAAAACAACAACGGCTAGAATAATATTAAGACTTTTAAAACCGACATCAGGAAATGTTATTTTCGATGGGAAAGATATTTGGAGAGATATTAGAAGTATAGAGGAATTGAGATGGTATTGGAGAAATGTCAATGGTATTTTTCAAGATCCTTATTCATCATTTAATCCAACACATACAATCAGATATATAATGCTAAGAACGTTTAACCTTTTCAATAATCAAATAGATTATAGCACTAAGATGGAGAATATTAAAGAAGCACTTAAAATGGTTGGGCTTATACCTGAAGAAGTCCTAGATAGAAGACCATTTGAGCTTTCTGGTGGTATGAGACAAAGAGTATTAATAGCCCGAATATTTTTAATAAAACCAAGGATCGTTATAGCAGATGAGCCTACAAGTATGATAGATGCAACCTTGAGATTTGGTTTACTAAAACTATTTCTTAAGCTAAGGGATGAGCTTGAGACCTCACTAATATTTATAACCCATGATCTTGGCTTAGCCACATATATAAGTGATAGAATATTGATTATGTATAAAGGTGAAATAGTTGAAGAAGGTTCACCAGAAGAGGTTTTAAATAAACCAGTCCATCCATATACAAAGAAATTACTTGAGTCTATTCCTAAGCTTTACTCAACATGGTTTATTAAATCGAGTTAACCAAATATCATCAATGAGCATAAAAAGATATAAGTTTTTAGAAATTCTTAGATTTTAGGTGAGTATTAGTAATGGTCTTCAACAAGGATAAGTATATATCACTATTAATAGCGATAGCTATCCTAACGAGTTTAATACCCATATATAATATTCAAGCCCAAGTTCCAGAACTTCCAAGGGATCAAACCGCTATAATTTCTCAATCATGGGCAGTGCCATCAGGGTTTAACCCATTTATACCAGGTTTAGCTGCATGGGGCTCTTCGTTCCTTCAATACCCATATCTATTTGTATATAATATACTTACAGATGACTATATACCATATCTAGCTAATTCATTTAAGTGGATTGATCCATATACTCTTGAAATTAAACTTAAACCAGATGCTTATTGGTGGGATAAAAAGCCTATAACAGCCGAAGATGTAAAGTTTTCATTTGAAATTCATAGAATGTGTAGCACACCTGCAAGTTATATCTGGATGTATATAGAGGGTGTAGAAGCAAAAGATCCAACTACAGTTATTATACATGTTAATAAATCTAATGTGAATTATTATAGAGTTATAGATGTTTTTCAATGGATGATAGCACCAAAACATAGATGGGAAATGCTATACAAGGAAATGGGATGCAAAGCATTTTCAGAATTCCCAGATAATGATCCAGATAAAATAATAGGTGGAGGACCGTACAAGGCATTATTTATGGTAGGGGATACTTGGGCTTATGAAAGAGTAGATGATTGGTGGGGTGTCAAGTATTTTGGTTTACCTGCACCAAAATATGTTATGCATATAGTACCAAAAAGCGATGAGCAAGTGAGAATGGAGTGGCTCGCCGGTAATAGGGATCATATGTCACATTTTGTGGATAGGTTATGGGAAATAATAAAGGATCCAATGTTTGGTACATTTGATAATGAGAATTGTCCTCCTTGTATGTATCCAGATTCAATTGCTATTTTTGCACTTAACAATGAGAAATATCCGCTTAGTGATGTAAGAGTTAGGAAAGCTATATACTATGCGTTGTTAGCAGATAATAGAAAAGCTCTTAGAATAGCCAGTGAAGTAGGGTTCTCTGGGTACATGAGATATGACGTGTATCCAATACCAATTTTACCTGGTCATGAAAGAGCTGAGCGATACCTTGCTAGAGATCTTGTAGAAGCATTCTTAAAAGAAGCAACGATAGAAAATGCCAAGAAGCTTCTAGACGAAGCCGGTATTATAGATAGAGATGGAGATGGAATTAGAGAACTTCCTGATGGAAGACCATTTAAACTTACCATATTATGTGTAACAGGATGGGTACCAACAATAGGTTCAGCTCAGGTATGGGCAGATTATCTTAGAGAAACGCTTGGAATAGATGCTAGAGTTGAGACAAAAGATTTCTCAGTAGTATGGAATAGTGTATGTGATGGTGATTACGAGGCAGCTTGGTGGGTGATGCATACCGGAAGATCGGCTTCAGCACCATGGATAAACTTCGATATACTTATGGATCATAGACTACCCACATGTCCATGGCAAGGACCAATATTCCGTTATAAGAATCCTGAGGTAATTCCTATTCTAGATGAAATCGGAAGAACTTGGGATGAATCAAAAAGAATGGAATTATTCAGGAAGCTTCAAGAGATATGGTTAAGAGATCTACCGTCTTTAATAGTGGGAACAGGGGTTCATTGGTATCAATACTACAACAAGTATTGGGTAGGATGGCCAAATAGAGCAAGAGTCGAAAAAGAAGGCGCGTTCTATGCAACTAACTGGGAGGTAGGTTTCCTCTTCATACTCTATCAAATAAAATCATCCAAAGAAGTAGCACCTGGACAGTTACCTCCAATACCAGAATTTTTAAAACCACAAAATAGAATCTCTGCAGCTAAATTCTTCGAAGAACTAGAGAAAATAGCAAAATTAACTCCTACTCCAACACCTACTCC
>CAYUUS010000047.1:0-8707 GCA_964447975.1 uncultured Ignisphaera sp.
AGTTGCGTAGGTTCTAAAGAGGATTCTTAGCCTTTATGGTGAGGAGGAAGTTAGTGGGGATGATGCTTAGTAGAAAACTAGGTTTGATAGAAATCTTTCCTTAAATCTTGGAATTTATTCAACTTTGAAGTCCTAAAATTAAAAGGCATATATCTGGAGCTGTTTATAAGCATTTAATGTTTCTAGGCTATAGCTTCTGTAATTATATTTACTAAGTTATTTATATAATTAATTGCATTGAATATTTTATCTATGTAGATATTTGTTTCAATAGCTATAGAAAGCTCTATTTCCTCTGATGCAAGTATAGCAATTGTTATGTCATATTTACGCAGGTCATAGCCTATGATACTCCCCTTAATAACAACTATTGGAAAACCTTCTACATTTTTACTTTCGGTTTTATCTAATACTATGCTTAAAGTGAAAAGTTTTTGAATAATGTCTTCTATATTTATTTGATCAACTTTAAGTGTTGTATGTATACCTAGTTTTATATTCTCATCAACTATGCTTTTCTTAAAGAGGATTTTATTTAATTGAAGCAGTACATTATTTAGGAAGTTTTTTGCATCTTTTAAAAGATCATCGCTGACCTCCAAAGCTATGCCTATTACGCTATTGCTTGTAGGACTTATAAATAATTTCACCTCAAAGTTTTTACCGACAATAACAACTCTGTTGCAAGATGGACGCTCTATAGCCATAGATATAGCATTGTTTTTAAATAATGAATATATATCATAACAAATTTCATCTATATATGAACTATTTATAGAAGCTTTTATCGAGATATATATGGTTTTTAATAAATTAGAAGCTCTATGGCTGTTATTAATGACTATCTACCCCATTTGAAACACTCATTTGAATAGATTTAAAGTGTGAGAATATATTTGTTACGCTAATCTTCAATATAGCTGCGTCTGATATTGCTACACCTATAGAAGGAATTCCATATATAACATATCCTTGTGGTATAATGGTAAGTGATGCCAATGCCAATAAATCTTCCTCGCCATTAACTATTATAAGGGATCTAAGGCCTTCTCTAAAGCATTTATCTATTGCCTCTAAACACTGTTTAGATATATAGCCTTGAGGATTTGTACATATCTCTACATATTCGAATGACTTTTTAACTTCTTTAGAATTTATCTCTAAATATCTTAGTGTTTTACCATCAACTATACACATTCTAGGTACTCCAATGTATTTTATAAATGTTTCACAAACATAATCGCCTACAACAATTGTATTATACAGCTCTGTATAGTGTGTTAAACGTAAAATAAATGCTATAGCTTCTCGTGGACCTATTAAAATTGTTGTTCCATGGTGGAGATATATATGTGGTTTTGATAATACTTGCCGAAAAACAAGAGGCATCTCATATACGGTTATATACATATAAATACCATTGAATTATATGTTGACAGCGACATATATCTCGTTTTCCTCTATAATCCAATGCCTTGCTTTCTCTGGTATATGGTCTATAACTGTCAACTCTTTAGTACGAGTTTCTCTTTCTATGAATTGTTTATGTATCTCTATAGCTTTATTTAATGTTTTAGAAGGTGTAAATATTATGATTGAGTTGATTATATGGTCAACTGGTAGGTTAAGCTCTTTTCTAAGCATTTGTATTCTTCTTATAAGATCTCTAGCAAGTCCTTCTAACATTACTTCTTCATCTATTGATAGATCTAAATATACTTCAACAGGATCATCTATAATTTTAACCATATTGTCTATAGAGATTTCTTTATCTACTATAACAACATCTTTAATATTACTGTATATTTGAACAACATTTTTTGCTTTATTAAATACATTGAATTCTGAAGGGTTCTTTAACTTGATTATAGCTTTCTTTAAAGGCCATCTTCTCTTTATGTTGTTTTTAGCTCTTATACTTAGAATCTCTTCTGATATATCAAATAGGATTCTTACCACCCTCCAGAATTCTTCGTTTAAAAGATTTTCTGGTATATATGGCCATTGCTCAAGATGTATACTCTTCTTTATTATTGATTGAGGCGAGTACTTCTTAACAAAATACTGATATAGATACTCAGTGATGAAGGGGGCAAAAGGTGCTAGCAATTTAATGACTGATGATAATGATATATATAATGTTGTATAAGCAGCTCGTTTTTCAATAGCTTCTTCTTCAAGCCATACACGGGGTCTTATAACGGTTATATATCTATGGCTTAGCATCTCTACTATAAAGTTAAATATATCTCTTACAGCTCTATGAAGTTCGTTTACTTCAATTGCTTGGCTAACATTTTTTATAAGGTTATTCAACTCATATATTAACCAATAGTCTATAGGTTGAAGATATTCTAAGTCTCTATTAATAGATAAAGCACTCCATTTATCAAGCTCCATATAGGTATCAGCAAAGTTTATAGAATTCCATAGAATATCGAGCACACTCTTTACCTCTCTAACCTCATCTGGGTCAAAGTTTATATTATCCCATGGAGCAGCCTTGGACACTAAATAAAGTCTTAACACATCAGCTCCATTTCTCTCCATAAAGTCATAAGCCCATATAACGTTGCCTCTACTCTTACTCATTTTCTTACCATACTTATCTAAGACATGACCTTGGCAAAGCACAGCTTTATATGGTGTAGAGCTATAAAGAGCTGTAGATGTGAAGAGCAATGTATAGAACCATCCACGTGTTTGATCTATAGCCTCTGTAATCCAGTCATAGGGAAAGAGCTGTTTCATTTTTCCAATAAGGTCTAATTGGTTAAGAGAAGCTGTGTGGGCCATGCCACTATCAAGCCATACATCTACCACATAGGGCTCTCTAACCATATCATCTCCACATCTAGGGCATCTAAAAACTATAGAGTCTATCCATGGTCTATGTATATCATGTATTAAAGCACCGCTATATTTATGAAGCTCATCTATGCTTCCAATAGCTACTCTATAACCACATTTCTTACATGTCCATATCGGTAGTGGTGTGCCCCAGTACCTCTCTCTAGATATACACCAATCACGTGCATTCTTAATCCAGTCTTCAAATCTCTTACCAGCCCAATCTGGGTACCATGTCACTCTCCGGTTTTCTGTAATCATCGAATCTTTTATAGGGTCTATACGTATAAACCACTGTTTATCAGCATAGAACATCAACGGAGTTTCACAGCGCCAGCAATGAGGATATTCATGTTCAATTTCATCTATATGCACAACAAGATTCTTTTGCTTTAAATCGTTGATAACCTCATTATTTACATCTTTAAACCATTTACCAGAATATTTCCCAGCCTCGCTATTAAATATGCCATTCTTTTGTATACATTTAAAGAGCTTAACACCATATTTCTTACATAGCTCAAAGTCTTCAGGGCCATGGGCAGGTGCTATATGTACTATACCGGTTCCCTCATCCATGCTAACCCATTCAGCTATAAGAATGCGATGATTTATAGGCTCATGGTTTCTATGTTCCGGTACCTCGTCATCTAGTGGATGAAGATATTTTCTATTAAATAGCGAAGAACCAGGAAAAGCCTCTATAACCTCAAACTCTTTTATTTTAGCCTCATTTACAAAGCTTTGCAATCTTTTCTCTGCAACAATCCAATACTCATCCCCTACTTTCACCTTTATATATCTTTCATTAGGATGCACAGCTAAGGCCTCGTTAGAGATTATAGTCCATGGAGTGGTGGTCCATGCAATTAGATATGTGTTTGCCTCGTCTATCAACGGCACCTTGAAATAGAGGCTAGGATCCTTAATGGTTTTATATCCCAATGCAACCTCATGTGAACTTAAAGCCGTTTCACATCTTGGGCATACAGGCACCACCCTTAAATCCTCATATAGATAGTTTCTTTCCCACATAGCTTTAAGGAAACTCCATACAGATTCAATATACTTTATATTTCTTGTTTCATAAGCATTATCATAGTCTAGCCAAAGCCCTAACCTTTCACTTGCTTCTCTCCAGTGTTTAATGTAGTAATCAACAAGCTTTTGGCATTCTCTAATAAATTTATCGATACCATAATTCTCAATATCTTTCTTACTCTTAAACTTTAACATCTTCTCAACTTCTAATTCAACGGGAAGTCCCTGAGTATCCCATCCACCTTGATCCCATACACAAAATCCTTTCATCCTCATATATCTCAGCATTATATCTTTAAATGTTCTTCCTCTTGCATGGCCAACATGCATAAATCCATTTGCAGTTGGAGGGCCTTCTAAGAATCTGAATAAAGGCCTTTCATCACTACAATTATTCTTTTTAACCTCTTCATATATCTTATTTTCTTTCCAAAATTCAAGTATATGACTCTCTACTGCTTTAGGGGAATATCTACCTTTGATTGATAATGCTGAAGATAATGTTATCACCCCAGCTATATGATACAAATTTTTGATCGGGTTTTTAAAATTTAGAACATTTCTCTATATACTAGCATATCTTTGAACCAGGTCTTGCTTCACCAGCAACTGTTAGCACAACTGGTTTTTCTGAATCACATGTAGCTAGAATCATACCTTGGCTTTCATAACCCATAAACTTCTTAGGTTTTAGATTAGCCACCACTATTACATATCTACCTAAAAAGTCTTGTGGATTATACCACTCTGCTAAGCCCGCTATAATCTGACGTGTCTCGCTACCGAGATCAACAACTAACCTCAGCAATTTTTTTGAGCCAGGGATTCTCTCCGCTTCTTTAACAAGACCCACTCTAAGATCAATTTTATAGAATTCATTGATATCAATAAGTTGTGAAGATGAACACATTTCTAATCACACTTTTAACACATATTAAATCTACAGTAGTAGATCTAGATAAAAATTTTATTTGCTGGCATTTAATGGTGTAGCAGGTAAGAAGCTAATGCGGTAAATAATGGTAAAGTTAAATTATCTTCAGGGCTAAATAACTCTACTGTAACTGCTACTAAAGCTATAGATATAGCATTTACAATATTATTATTTATTAGAAGGCATACCAATGTATACACAATAAATGCTGTAGTTATTGAGGGTAGGGTATGTTTAAAGATTTTTTTCGAGTTTCTTGTTAAAAGTGTAGTTATAGCTGTTATAGGATCTATAATAGCTAATGCTAATATACCATATAGCGTAGATAGAGCACCGAATAAGATATATGCTAATGTTATAGAGACAATGCCAAAGGTTATGCTTATATAGCCATACCTCTTCTCATATTCTCTTTCAATACCAGCTATAAACTCTGTAAATCTTTCCTCATGCTTATTAAAAGCATTATCGATATCTCTAAGAAACTCAGCTAGGTTTTCAATTTTAATATTTTCATTAATATAATCTATAATTCTTTTTCGAAACTCTCTAACAATCTTCAACGAAGCTGCATATATGCTTGGCACTCTAATTTGTAGGCTATTTATAAAAGCACTTATAAATGTGAGAAGGGTATATGTAAGTAGTGTAGCATCGTAAGGAAACTCTATACCTTGGAAGAGCTGTCGATAGTGTGGTGTTAGAGGTATAGCTAAAAGTGAAACAAGCGATAAATGCACGACTTTTCTAAGTATCTCACCTTTATAGCTTTTAAGCATATACATATTAAACCACCTTATACTCTAAAATCCAAATATTTTATTTCAAATATTAGTTTCAGTTATTTCAAACTCTATATATTCATAACCACCACTTCTCATACCTTTAAAACCATATATTGCAATAATATTATTGCCAACAACATCCCATGTCTCGCCCCCTGATCCCATATCAACCCGCAGTATTTTTGTATTTGGTGGAAAAACCCAGTATGCAACATAATCATATTCTATAGTTTCAGATTCATATCTATTTTCATAGACATTAACACCTTTTCTTAAAGGTGCTTTAAATCTAATGGTAAATATAATGTATGGTCTCTTCTTCGAGTTTCTAAAACCTATATCAATCATAACAACTTTTGGTGAAACATGTGTATTGTTTATCTTTACCTCTTCTTCATCGAGGAATTGCTGCATGTTTATCCAAAGCTTTGATACCTCCTCCTCAAATAGCTTCTTATCGCGTCTTATTGTATTGTAATATTCAAGTGGGTCTATATAGTCAAATACTAGGTAGTAAGATACATAGTTTAGTCCAACAAAGAAAAAGCCTTGAGCATATATTGGTTTAACGCTTTTACTAGCTTCTTCAAGACTTTTATGCTGAATATTCATGGTCTTTCCAATAATGCTACCATTCTATATCGGCTTAAAACTTATTATGAGATAATCACATTGTGAAGAAGCTAGAGATGTCAATGAATTCTTTAGCATCTTTTCTGTTTCTATTTTCACTGTATTTTGAACTATTTCTATAGCTTGCCATTATAAGCGCTTTTATCTTCTCTAAAATCTCATTGTGGTGCTCTCTTGTTTTTCTACGCCAAGCCTCATAGTTATTGAATATTAGTGGTGTTATTACATGCTCTACATAAACATCTGAAATAGGGCAGTTATATATACAGAATTTACAGCCTATACATTTTGATTTACTTGTAACTATAGGTCTATTCAAACCTTTTTCATCTTTAACAACTCTAAGTGTGCCGCTTACACAATTAGCTTCACATGATCTACAACCTGTGCATAGAAGCCATCTAAAGTAGAGCTTTAGAATGTCAACAAGCTTTTCTATATCGTTTTCATTTTGATATCTAAATAAGATTCTATTATTGTTTATATGTATAGAGCATAAGTTCCAAGAAATATTTGCGATACCTTTTTGAATGTCTAGAAAATGTTCCTTGGGATGAACAATACTTATCTGGTTGGCTAAAAAACTTAGCTCTATAGGTTTTTCAAATATTATCTCTATCTCTAGATCTCTCTGGATAATATCTATAATTTTTATAGGTAGCATCTTAACAAAGGTTTCTTTCCAATTATCAATTTTATCTACAATATGAAGTCTCTTAGCAATTGATGTTCTATATCTTGCAGGTGCATTCCATCGCCATAATCCATAGTCTATCCATTCCCTTGGCTTATTTAATCTATCTGCCCAATAAATTAAAATGCTTTGCCATTTTTCCCATAGATCTGGATGAGTCTTAGATACAAGCTCTAGCTCTGCCAATGTTGAAGCAGGGCACATAAAACATCCTATTCTTTCAAATCCTTCAAAATAAAGAGGATTGGGTGAAAGTCTATGTCTGTATATATATAGCCACACCTCTAGCTGCGACCATTCATTTATAGGCGATATATTAAGTAGCTGAGGTGCCCAGCGAAGTCTCCAGATTCTAGGGCTACGAGCTCTATCTATCGATTCATAAGCTCTCTGTCCAACAATGTTTAATGCTCCAGAAGGCCATAGCCTAATAACAGTTCTATGTAGTGGGGCAAGCTTGCATGTTTTACAACACCATCTATAATCTCTTCCAGGAATGCCAAGGTTGTATACAGATTTCCAGAAGATGTCATTGGCTGAAGCCTCTACAAGCTCTAGTCCATATCTTTCAACTGTTCTATATATAGTTTCTAGAGTTTCTGGTAGCTCTATTCCTGTATTATTAAACAATATTTTAGGTTCTAGTCCAAGGGATATAGCTAGGTGAAGTGAGACGAGGCTATCTTTACCACCACTAAACGATGCTATTACCTGTCTCGATGTTTTTTCATTTAGTATTGAGATGAATTTCTTTGCTCTAGATTCAATAATATTCATATAATCTTCATGGGCCTTCAATACATCCTCTATAGATGATTTTCTACTAGGTTCGTTTTCTCTATAACCTGCTTTGTTTTTATCATCCCACCAACTATATACAACAATTTTGCCTTTTCCAATAGAGTATCCCAGCCCTGCTATCTCACCTGATCTCCTTACCAATAAGACTTGTTTATATGCTTCAACATCTCTATCAATTCTAATTACATCCATAGGTAAACATCTTCTTTTATCTATAACAGCTTTTTCAATAATATCAGAATCTATAGAGAGTATCCTCTCAGCTCCTGCTTTAGATACACGAAAACGCCATTTTCTAAGAAATGGATCAAAGTAAAATCTACCTATTTGAATACCATCTACATAAACCTCTTTCATTTCATCAAAGTATGGAGCTTTATTTAATAGAATAACAGATTTTCCAATAAGTTTATTAAAACCTTTATCAGTGTTAAACTCATAGATATAGCCCATATAAATTGTCTGAACATCTCTCTCAAAAGCAAGTCTTGCATCACCAGGATCTGAAAGAGATATTCTTCTACAATATGAACCACATATAGGGCATATAGGTTGTAGAAGAGGTATGTTGCAGTTTAAACACCAATACACCTTCTTTATCTTAGGCCAAACAATTCTCCTAGGCAATACATACACCTGCTATGTCAAAACCCTCCACTATTATATGTTCAAATAAGATATAACGTTGAAAATTTAATAAGATTTACTATTTTAATGAGCATCAGTATGAAACATCATCATAATATAAACCACATAAATTATACAAAACACATAACATTAACACCACGCCCTAAAAACCTAAACCACTAAGTTGAACTATTTTCTCCACCCTAAAAGAACAAGACTTTCAGTTATAAAGACAGAAACTGTTATAGCTGTTGATATGAATTTTAAGAATGTAATGCTAGCTTACATCACTTCTAATAGCAGATTAGCTAAGTTAAAGAGATTTAAAACACCATCTAAAAA
>CAYUUS010000048.1:0-8656 GCA_964447975.1 uncultured Ignisphaera sp.
GCTAGGTGTTGATGTTGATTGTAGTAAATAGTGAGGATGTTTTGATGAGGCTTGGATATGATTTTATTAAAAGAGTTGATAGGTCTATAGAGCCTAGAAAGACAAATATGAGGTTTATCGATGTTGCACCAGAGTTGAAATCTCTTTGGATTTCTTCTCAAGAGCTTTATGAACATCAATTAAAGGCTTTAGAGGCTTTAGATAAAGGCTTCTCTATTATACTTAAATCTGGAACAGGCTCAGGTAAGACTGAGGCATGGTTTCTACATTTTTATAGGAGATTTAAAGAAGATTCTAGGTTTAGAGCTATAGCTATATATCCAACACTTGCTTTGGCAAATGACCAGATAAAGAGAATTTCAATGTATTCTGAGGCTATAAATGCTAAGGTTCTTAAGCTAGATGCTATGTATAGAGATGAGCTTGTTAAGAGGATTGGGGCTTCTGGTCTAAAAAGAGAAATACTTTCTTCTAATCTTATTATAACAAACCCTGCTTTTATATTCCATGAATTAAAGAAGATTCTTCTAAAACCTTCGTCACCATTTCACCAATTTTTCAAAAAGCTAAATCTTCTAGTTATAGATGAGTTTGATTTTTATAGCCCTAGAAGTATAGCACTTATGTTATCCTTTATCGATATAGTTATGAGTATAGCTGATGAAAAGCCTCAAATAGTTGTTTTAACAGCTACTTTAGCAAATCCAGAAGATCTGTGTATGTTTCTAGAGAAAGTTGCTAATAGACAATGTATTGTTGTAGATGGTGAGCCGTTTAGAGTCGAGAATAGAATTTATATAGTCTTGGGTAAGAATCTATATGAGATATGGAGTAGGGTTAGAGAATATAGAGGATATATAGAGAGTAGAGGAATAGAAGATAAAACAGTTATAAAAGCCCTAGATGATTTTGAATTCTTTAAGAGAAATGCATATAGAGTAATACAGTTTCTAGAGGCTTTAGGAATACAAACACCATCAATTGCAATAGATGTTGGGGAAATATTATCGAGTTATGCAAAAGATGATGGCGTGACAATAGTTTTTACAAGAAGTATTGCAAAAGCTGAAGAAATTAGCAAAAATCTTAAAGAATATATAGGTGATGCTGTTGCATCTCACCATCACCTTGTTTCTAAGAGAGTAAGGGAGTTGATAGAGGAGAGGGCTAGGAAAGGGGATATAAAGATTGTTGTAAGTCCAAGAACATTGATGCAGGGAATAGATATTGGAACTGTTATAAGGATTGTTCATCTAGGTTTACCAGAAAATGTAAGAGAGTTTCTTCAGAGAGAAGGTAGAAAAGGTAGAAGGAGAGAGATACCCTATACAGAATCGATAATAATACCATCTACAAGATGGGATTGGGAAATATTGTCAAAGGGTTTTGAAGCATTAGAAAAATGGCTTTCACTCCCAATAGAGAAAACAATGATTAATACAGATAACGATTATATTAAGCTATTTAAAGCATTGGCAAAGATTCTTTCCCCATGGTTTAGAAACAATTTAACTGAAGAGGAATACAGGGTTTTAAAAAGTGTTAGAGTTGTTAAAAGAGATGGCTCTATAGATATAGATAGAGCTAAATGGATTTGGGATAGAATAAACTTCTATGAATTTGCTCCACCATACGGTATAAAGAGATATATCGAGGAAGATGAAAAGCTTATCCCCTTAGAGCCTATAGGTCACTGCGACCTTGTTGAAAGATTTCAGATTGGCTGTATAGACCTTAGCCAAGATGCAGTAGTTGTTGGTATTAATCATGGAGAATCATCAAAAATTGTTAGAAGTGTTATAGAGAAGCCTCTAAGAAGATTTAGATTTAGCAGCCATGACGCTATAGCAGAAGCTTTTGAAGAATATAGATATATAAAGAGCATGTGGGGTGAAGAGCCTTCGATTCTAAGAGATATAGCTAGAGGTAAGCTCTATAGCTATGTACTAGCAGTTGTATATCCTCCTAGGAAAGGCTTTGGAGAACTTAAGAAGATTCCAAATAGAACGCTATGGCATCTCATATCAAGCAAACCTAGAATTATTAGAGCTGGTGATAGCTTTATTGTTACATACGATAGAAAGATAGTCTATGTACCTGTAGAGACGTTTGGAGAATATAGAGATTTCACATATGGAATGATGTATGATGTTGATGATAGAGAAGACTCAGCTTTGCTAAGACTAGGGCTAGCGTTTCTAATGATTGTTTTGAGAAGGGTTTATGGAATACCATTTGAAACTATAATGTATAGTGTAGAGAAAATAGGTGAAAAGAAGTTTTTTGAGCTTCACGAACCAGAGGCAGCTGGGCTTTTAAATACATTGAGGTGGGATGTTATTAAAAGGGTTGTAGAAAGCTATAAGCCTGACGAACTCGACTTTGTTCTTCTTTCCCAATTAGATGACATAGCTTTCTCAGATTTTATAAGCCTTGGAATAGATCTATCAATAGTTAAAAATGTTGCTGTTAGAGTAGTTGATTACGTGATGCTTAAAGATAAAATATCAGCAATGTTTAAAGATAAAACAATTACAATTCCAAAGCCGAGTAAAGCTCTTAAAATAATAAGCCTAGAAACAGTTACGTGGATGCTTGACGAAGAGGAGCCTATACCAAAAGCCATTATAGGTATATCTACATTTGATGGAGAGGAAATTAAAAACTGTATTGAGCTCTATATAAAATATCCATTTACACCACCTCCAAAAAGTTTAAGGGAGATTGAGAATAGCATAGAAGATGCTATTTACTATAACGATTTCCAGCTTGTGGTATACGACTCCAATTCTCTACTCAAAGAGCTTAAGAAAGCAAACCTTAAAAAACTCGCAGATATTGTAAAGGAAAAAGCAATTAGTATTAGAGACGAACTTATTAAAATTGGGATAGATACACCATCACTTACACCAATAATTGAAGAGATTAAGATTAAAGACATTGATGTAAAGCCCATCGATATAGCATCGCTTCACTCTAAACTAGTTGAAGTGATAAACAATAAGAATGTTGAAGAAATCTTTAAATCTATTGCAAAACACATTCAAAGCTTTATAGATTCTAGAGCTAAAACAATATATATACTACACCTTGTTGCAAATGCTATTAAAAACAATTCTACTTAAATAAAACCTAAGTCTTCTGGTTAATAATATCGATTATTTTCTTATATGGGAGTATAGGCTTTCCATGAACTATAGTATAGTATATGACAGGTATGTTAAGCTTTTTAAAAAAGGGCTTTAGATTTTCATCAGCAATGACTATAAGGTTGTTTAAAATCTTTGAAACTTCATATAGTTTATATGCCTTTCTTTCCGCATATTCTTTTCTCCAAAAACCTGCAACCTCAACATAAAACACATCACCATTTCTATAAATCTTGAAGTCTGGTAGATATAGCAGCTGTCCTAGTGCTATAGGCTCTTCCTCTCTTCTAATATCTACACCAAGAGACTTTAATACTCTATAGATAGACTCCTCTATAGAGCTGTCAAACACTTGTTTGATCTCCTCATCAATGCTTCTACTAGCTATATATGGCTTTAACCTATGGGAAAGAACCTCAACACTAATAACTCTTCTAGTTAAATGCATTTCTGCTTCAACACGCCAAAAACTAGATGAATACAGCATATCGATGATTCTTGAAATCAATAGAGAGAGTCTAGATCCATAAACTGTTGGTCTTCTAAACAAGCTTCTAGGTCCTTCAACAACTATTTTAAGAATATCTCCATAGTATCTCATGTCATATATAAGACCATAGAGTTTTGAGAACCTTCCAACAGCTCTCACAATACTGCTCAACAGCTTTTCATATCTATTAACCTCTATAGCAATCTTTGAAGAGTTTACACATACAGTGTCTATAGTTTCGAAATTAAACACTTTAACAACATCCTCTATAGAAGGATTAGATACCCTAGCTAATTGAAGCTCATTTGGGTCGTCAATCCATAGAATTTTATCTAGGTCGCCTTCTAAACCAATATCATTCTTAATAGCCTCTACCGCTTCATTTCTTCTATCCTGTGGTATGAAGCCGTTAAACTTTGTATTTACAAGTTGGAAAACCCTTAGCCTTAAGATTTTCGGATCTATATCTACTCTATGTAGCTTCATAGGTTTAAAGAAATAAGACATTGTTCTTTTTATAGCATTGTAGAGTCTATCATCGCCTATTATTATTCTAAGTTCGTCCCAATCTATATCGCTAAAGCGCTTTCCTTCATTATCTAGATAGAACTGGATTACATCATTAATTAAACCTCTATGCTTCTCTATATCTAGATAAAATGGATATATCTTTCCATAGATATATAGAAGCTTTAAATTCTTTCTTCCATAGGTCAAGAATATTCATCCTCATCGACAAATACTTCAAATCTTCTCCTTCTTCTAGCCATTGAAGGCTCTATAGTTCTTCTTGTTATAATCTCTATAA
The DNA here is from genome assembly GCA_964447975.1 of uncultured Ignisphaera sp. Classification (GTDB taxonomy): domain Archaea; phylum Thermoproteota; class Thermoprotei_A; order Sulfolobales; family Ignisphaeraceae; genus Ignisphaera. The sequence goes on from CAYUUS010000048.1 coordinate 4,448, forward strand.
GAACAGCCTCTTTTTCTTTCGGCCTTAAAATCCTGCCTAGTCTTTGAACATATTCTCTATGAGACCCGGTTCCACTTATAATTATAGCTATAGATGCATCTGGCACATCTACACCTTCATCAAGAGCCATAGCTGTTGCAAGAACTCTTACTCTACCTTCTCTAAACATCTTTAAATATTCCTTTCTCTCATCTTCTGGCGTATCATGTAGTATTCTAGGTATTAGAAACCTTCTAGAGATTTCTCTAACTATATCCGTAAATCTTGAAAATATCAATATCTTTTCATCTCTATATCTAGACAGAAGATCCTCAACAATTTTAATCTTTGCATCATTACTCAAAGCTATCTTTCTTGCTTTATGCTTTGCCCTCAAAGCTTCTCTAGCATTTTGATCTCTTGAAGCGAGCTCTAAAACCCTTCTAAATCTCTCCTTAGGGTCTTTAACATTTGGAAATCTACTTCTACAGAAATCTAGATATATCTTCATAAGTCTTCTATACTCTTTAAGATCATCTTCAGGTAGTGTTACATATATCTTTTCCTCTCTATGTCTAGCTAGATACCCTTTAGACTGTAGAGCCTCACTCTCTAAAGAATATACAATAGATCCCAAAACACTAGCATAGTATCTATGTAGACCATCACTTCTATAAGGAGTTGCTGTAAGCCCCATTCTATATGGTGCTGTTATATTCTCTAATGCTTTTCTATAGCTTGGGCTAACAGCATGGTGACACTCATCAGCAATAACAAGGCCAAAAAACGTAGGAAGTTTTTCTAGGTTTATATATGCTGAGTCATATGTCATTATAGTTACATCGTTTAGCTCTCTTTTTCCACCGCCATACAGACCAACCTTGTTTATAGATATAGATAGAAGTTTAACAATATTATCAAACCACTGATTTAAAAGATCTATCGTGGGGACAAGGATCAATGTCTTAACAGCTAGCTCCTCTATAGCCTTTAAAGCAACCATAGTTTTTCCTGCAGCTACAGGAAGAGCTATAACACCTCTATATCCATTTCTAACCCAAGCATTATATGCCTCGCTCTGGTAACTTCTTAGAGAAACTTTTAACCTTGCTTCAAAAGACGCTTTATAGTTTAAATCAAAGCCAAGTCTATATCTAAGGCCATGCCTCTCAATAAACTCTAAAACACTGTGTAGATTCATTGGCTTTAGCCTAAATGTCGCAGTCTTCTTGTCGAAAACAACTAGTCTATCTTTTTTAAGCCTCTCAATAAAGTCATTGGAACTGGTATATATTATAATATCAGGTAGCTCTAGAGATAGATAAACATCTATATTGTCTTTCTCAAGAGATTCTACAAGATTTCTAATATCTTCTGAAACATAGACTCCAGCCTTCTCCAAAATAGAAAGGGTTTTTTGAAAACCAGCCTTAGCAGCTTTAACAGGGTTTAATCTATATAGCCAAAGAGAAGAAGATTTATCAAATCCAATAGGATCAGCAACAAGATTTATATCTCTATAAAGAGAAGATGTTGTTAATGCCTTAACTCTAAAAATAAGCACCATGATCTATCAACAAATCTATTACAATATAGCTTTTAAAAATCTTTTGCAAAACATTAATAAACTAGCTAATAAGGCATATCAATTACTTTAATTAATCTAGATAACAATAATATCATAGAAATCTATAGATTTTCTAGTATAGAGGATATAGACCCTCTCCACTACGAAGGACAAGGTCTTTAGCCTTAATGAAGGGTTATTGAAGTAGTTATAGTATAGACGCTACAATAGTGAGCCTTGCCCATTGGGAAAGAGTCAAAAGTTTTACTCTATCTTTAGTTTAAAACTTTAAAAACTCTATCTTAATCTTTAAGTTATGTGATGTAACATGGCTACAAATAGAGCTAGTTATCTATCTAATCTCTATAAAAGAAAATATGGAGTTATAGGCAAGGTAGCGTCAAAATATATAGAAGCTGGCTATAGTGTAGAGTTTATGCATCCAACAAGATATGGAGCTATACATATAGTTGCACGTGGAAATAACCAGATATTTGCTATAGAGGTTTTTGACAAACCCTCTACAATTTTTATAGATGTTGTGAATAGCCTGTTAGAGAAATCGAAATTAATTAAAGCGAAACCTATACTTGTCATATATTCAAATGGTCCTAGACTAACAGATGATGTATATAGATTTTGTGTGGAAAACGGTATTAAAATTAAAAGAATTAAAGAATAGCTAAAAGCTAAGAGTAATACAATTCTCAACCCTTATTTTATATTAATTTATAGATATCGATAATCAAATATCTCTATAAACTTTATAGTCTAATGAGTAGTATTGATGCTTTATAGTAAACTATAATGCTATGTGCTTGTGATGGGTTATGCCAATATCTAGGCAAGATATGTGGATGTTGCTTGTAAGATATGGTGAGATTGCTCTTAAGAGTTCTATAAGTAGATCAAGAATGGAGAAAAGACTTATGCACAACATTGAAGATGCTTTAAAAACACATGGTGTAGAGGCTAAGATATGGGCTTCTAATGCTAGGATATGGGTTTGCTGTTTTGACAACGAGAGCAAAGCTATAGATATAGCCATAGTTGTTTCCAGGGTTATGGGTGTTGCAAGTGTTTCCCCAGTTATACAAGCCAGGTTTAATAATGTTGATGAGCTTTTATCTATATCTAGAGACTTTTTTGCTCCAAGAATTAAAGATAGAGTATTTGCTGTAAGGGTTCATAGGGTAGGGAAACACAGCTTTACTAGTAAAGATATAGAGAAAATGCTTGGAAAGATGCTGCTTGAATCAGGTGGTAGAGGTGTTGACCTAGAGAATCCAGAGGTTACGGCATTTATAGAGATAAGGAACTATAAGATGTATCTATTTGACAGAATTATCTATGGCCCTAGAGGCATTCCGATAGGTGTTGAGGGTAAGGTTCTTGGAATAGCTCTACATGGTTTAAACTCTTTAGCTGCTATATGGATGGCTATGAAACGTGGATGTGAGGTTGATATCTTAATACCAAATATAGATGACAATTACATATCTATGCTATTTCCTTTAATAAAAAAGTTTTCTGATATATGGATGTATGGATATAGACCAAAAATATATGTGGTTGATCTAAAATCGATTCTCCCTAAAATAAATGAAATAGATAACTATAGATATGGTTCCTTAATAATTAGAAAAACTGTATTAAAAGCGGCATGCAGCATTGCCAAGGAAATAAATGCCAAAGCTATAGTATCTGATGAAAGCTTCGATTCAGATTATATCCATATAATTAGAAATCTAGATGTGCTAGACTATGGCTTAGATCTTCCTATATTGAGACCATTAATAGCTTTAAATAGAGATGAAGTGAATAGAATTGTTGAAAAAATAGGGATAGAGAAAACATCTTTAGAAGAACCTAGCTATATAAAGTTTGGTTCTATGCAAACGAAACTTGATGTTATTGATGTAAGAAAAATCGAGGAGAAGATAAATATAGTTTTAGGAGATGTGTCGAATTTTGCTAAAATGAGAAAAGAATACGATTTAAAATCAATGGATATAAAACAGATTTAAAAACATGTATTGTATTAGATATGCAAAACATTGATACAGCTACTATCGATGTGCTATATATTAGGTGGTGAATATATTAAAAATTAATGTTATTGGATATAAGTTGTTATCGCTTTGGCTGCCATATTCTATCAAAGTATATGCTTTTTGATGTAGCACTCAATGGTATTCCAAATACATAGTCAGCATCTATAAGCTTTAGCTCTTGGGCAGCAACCCCTATTGTATACATAATCCTGTTATCAACATTTAATATAGATGCTGTTTTAACAGCAGAGCCTAGGGCTATACCAAGGTTAATAATACTACATATAGTATCTGCATCAATTTTCCAATCTTTAGGAGTCTTTAGATTCATATTAACAACTTTACAACCTATCAATACTACAGCTTGGCTATTTCTAACGTTTTGCGCGTCTCTACTAAAGAACTCTCCATGGCTTTGTGAAAGCTCATCCATTTTATCTGCTAGCAACTTTAACTCTTCTTCTTTATCTAGAATCCTTATAACAATATTATCGACACCTCTTGCTTTAGGTGCTGTTTTAGCTGCTATAGCCATAAGCTTAGCCACATCAATTACAGTCCTAGTTATTATTTCATGTTCATATAGCATTGTGCATCTACCTATTGAAT
>CAYUUS010000049.1:0-6011 GCA_964447975.1 uncultured Ignisphaera sp.
ACTGAGGCATCAATAACTATCACGATCTTCCCTCATATACACAATGGAACATTCTAGTATTGATGAGCTTGAATATATCAGAGTGTTATACGTTGCTGAAGCTCTTCTTCGTAGGTAAATGGATTGATAGACTTATTGAGAAGATAGAGGAGCTTGGATTGTTTGAGGATATAGCTATAATATTCACCTCAGATCACGGTTTCTATCTAGATGAACATGGGTTAGTAGGTAAATCGATAATAATAGGTGGTTACCAGGGATATGCATCGCTCTATGAGGAAGCTGCTCATATACCGCTCATAATTAGGTTACCTGATGCATTAGGTATTAAGCATCGTAAAGTTGATGAACAGCTCAACCACCAGATATTAACAGCTACAATACTTGATTTAGCTGGTTTGGATTCGGCTAAATTCGGTATTCAAGGTGAATCGCTTCTACCCTATATCACTAGTGAATCTAGAGAACCTTTAAGAAACATCGCTGTATCTAGTCCATCGATAATTCATGGAGTGGCAGGTGCGTTGAGACTAACTATAACTAGTATAGATTGCTGGAGTTTGGTATTAGCATCAGCTGAAACACTCAAACTTGATGAAATTGTCTATACAATGATTGTTGATGGAATGCCGAGAATACTTAAACCATTCGATACAATAAAAACCGAACTATACAATCTTAAAGAATATCCTCGCCAAACAAAAGACGTAGCAAAGGAATGCTCAGAGGTTGTCTACAGACTACATCAAAAATTCCTAAAATTCTTAAGAGATTTAGGAGCAAAAGAAGAATATATAAAACCATTTGAAAAGCTTAAATATTAGTGATGATCTTTGTTTTGTTTAGCTGATCTCTATGGTCGATCCTCAAAGTATTTTTAGGTTAAAGAAATTTGTTGGAATTGTACTTGATCCACCAAATTTTGAACCTGGTTCGTGGAGGGGTGCAGGTGATCTTTTAATCGATTCTATTAACCATGAATATTGGTTGAGTTGTAGACCTAGGGTTGTTGGTCGTAGAGGTTATGGTGTTGAGATTTGGTATTCAACCAATGGTGATAACTATACATTGATAAACTTTATATCTAAAGAAGAGGTAGTCAATATGGCTAAAACACAAGTATATAGCATAGAAAATACACAACTTGTCCAAGACCCGTTAACAGGTGGATACTATCTATATATGTCTCTTGATGTTGGTGGTAGATGGGAAACATTCTTAGCAATAGCAGACGACCCAAGAGGACCATGGAAACCCGTGGGCTTCGTTATTAGAACTGATAGAGATTATGATAGTGCTGAAGCAAGAGATTGCACAATCAACATTATCGACGGTAGATGGATAGCATTATGTAAAGCTGTTAAACAAGGTGATCAACCACATGCATATACAGAACTACTTGTAAGTAAAAACGGGGTTAACTGGATTAAACTAGGTTTACCAACAGTTGATGGAAAACCACAAAAACCAATGCCAGATGCATTCTTATTAAACGGAGATATAATCCCATCAACACATGGATCTATGTTCATAGGAACTATAACTACATTCTATAGAAATGCACATATAACTAAATACTTCGGTGCATATATAATAGATATAAAGAATGTTAATCTTGAGGAGATATTTATAGTTGAATGGAAACCAGGTTCAATATACGAACATCCAGAATTCCCGATACACACATACTGTAATGTAGTTAAAGATCCATTCACCAATGAATGGAGAATACTAATAGAGTCAATAGACCCTAGATATACAAAAGAAATTGGTGTAAATACAGAAGTAGATAGAGTACTACAATACAAAACCAAAACACATGAATAAATTTCAACTATAATAACAATCTAGATGTAAATAAGCTTTAATTTTATTAAGAAAACAAGGTTATTATAGAGTCAGGATTGATTTAAAGTGTTTTTACAGTTTTTGATGTTTTGAAGAGAATATGATGAATGGTCTGAAAAACATAGAGATCTTTATAAAACTAAAGAGGATTAGATATAGGTTTCAAAACCACGATGAATATTTCGAAGGATAGAGCTTTAAAAGTAGCTATAAAGAAGCTTCTTGGTAAAGGTGTTGACGAAAATAATGTAATTAGGTAGATCCTTATAGTTTTTAGACTTAACCCAGATGAAGTTCTAAAGAATACCCACATCAGTTATCATGTGAATAACTTCAGAGAATAGTTATCGCTATTGCTAGAGCACTTATACTAAGACTAAGGTTCTTTATATCGATGAGTATATAAACATAGTTGATATGTCAACAAGGACATAATTAATCTTACAAGAGAACTATCGATACACACAACATGAGTGTTATAATGATAACACGTGAAATGAACTTAGCATTATATGCATCAGATATAACAATAGTTCCATTTAAAGGTGCAATTGTTGAATAAAGAGAGGCTAAGAAAATTCTCAAGAATCTGTTACATCTATATATACATCTACTAATAGAAGCATTGCCAAGTATTAAAGACAGAAAGGAGAGAAAGATATTAGAGAAGAGTATTGAGGTATAGAGAACTGGAAGCATATCTGAGGCATTGAAGAGATGCATATTTGCACTGAGACGCCCACTAGCAATTCTAGCGTCTTAAAGCTAAGCCTAAAATAATAGAGTTGGAAAATCACTATATTGCTTACTGTCGCTATGTATAACATATTGAAGTTTTAAATAAATTTCCAATTCAAGTTTTATATTTAGGAAGATATACTCTGTAAGGTGTGGATTTTGGTTAGAAAATGGCCTATACCAAACCCTCTTGGAGAAGCATATCTGATTACTGCCTATAGGGAAGGTAACTGGGGTAGGGTATCAGGAGGATTTGTTGAGGCTCTCGAGAAAGATTTTGCAAAGTACCATAACGCTAAATATGCTGTTGCGGTAAATAATGCTACTGTTGGATTAATGCTCTCCTATCTATCCCTTGAGATACCTATTGGATCCTACTTCGCTTCACCTGCATATACCTTTATAGCTACTATTAATGCAGGTATAGTACATGGTCTTATACCAGTATTTGTAGATATTGATTATGAAACTTTAAACATTGATGTTAATCACTTAGCAGAGGTTCTTGAAAAAGATAAAGAGAATAGAATAAGGCTTGTAGTACCAGTGCACTTTGCTGGTACACCAGCTGAAATGGATAAAGTTCTAAACCTTGCACGTAAACATGGTGCTTATGTAGTTGAGGATGCTGCTCAAGCACACGGCTCTATCTATAAAGGGAGGAAAGTTGGGGGTATTGGTGATGCAGGTGTCTTTAGCTTTCAAACAGGTAAGATTATTACTGCTGGTGAAGGAGGAATAGTTGTTACAAATAACTATGAGATTTACGAAAAAGTGTGGTCTTATCATAATGTTGGTAGAAGGTTTGGTGGTGCATGGTATGAGCATGTTAGGATAGGGTGGAACTTTAGAATGACAGAGCTTCAAGCAGCAATAATACTTGCACAGTTAAAGAGATTTGATGATATGCTAAAGACTATTAGAACATCAGCAAAAATTATCTTTGAAGAACTCGGTAAAGAAGAGCATATACATATACATAGAGTTCCTAGCTATGTTGAGCCAAACTACTACTTTATACCGATATCTATAGATAATGAAATTCTTAAGCATGGTGGTAAAGAGAAACTTGCTAAACTTGTAAATGAGAAGGGTTATAGCTTAGTAGAGGGGTATATGATGCCTCTCTACAATCAACAAGCATTGAGAGAACCTAGATGGAAACTTCCTGTAGAGGAGTACTCAAAGCTATATCTAAAGAATTCTGAAGAAGCTTGTAGAAGAGTTATGTGGATTCCACACTACGAGCTTATACATGGAGAAGAATATACATTTAAATATGCCAATATTATTAAGAATACTGTTAAGGAGATGCTTAAATGAATTTAAAGTGCCCAGCACAGAGCATGTTACTTGAAGTTATTGATAGTGTTAAAGAGCTTGAAAACATGCTTTCAACTCTGTACCCAGAGACTAATATAAAGTCTATTAGAGAGTCGAGAGGAATACTGAGGAAGATTCCAACTCTAGCTCACCAAGTAATAGATGTTAATGGAGCTATATTCTATGCTTTCAATGACTTTAGAGGCTATATCCCAGAAGTGCAAAAGATGCTTAGAAGAATAGGTCTTTTAGAGACAAACATTATGTTAGATCCTTCAGAAACTCTATCACTTGGTCAGCTAGAGGAAATTGATAGTGTATGGAATACATATCCATATCTAAAAGACGACGCTTTTGTTGCTCGATATAGAGATGCTTGGCTTGAGGATAAGTGCATAGGTTCCAAGTATAGAGTTCTAAGCTCAGAGGAATTATTTAAGCCTATCTATGCTTTACAGTGACTAGATATGCTTAACGCTGGCTATATAGAGGTTGATATAACTCCTCCTCTAGGACTAAGGCTAGGAGGCTTCATGAATAGACTTGGACTGCCTTCAAGAGGGTTTAAAGATCCTCTCTATGCAAGAATTCTTGTATTGGGCAATGGAAAAGAAGAGTTTGCTATTATTCAGCTAGACCTTCTAGGAATCTACAGATCTTATGCCAACACCATAAGAGATGCTATTTACAAAGCTCTAGGCGTGAAAAATGTTATGGTTGCAACAACACATACACACTCAGCTCCAGAAACAGTCATTCCGATGTGGCCTAACACCCTACCTTATACAGATGAGGAGAGAGCACTTTTAGATTTGTGGATGAAAAGCGTTGTTGAAAAGATTGAAGAAGCTACTGGGACTCTTAGTTTAGAGACTGTAGAAGACATTTGCGTGAGCTATACCAATGTAGAAGGACTTTGCTATAACAGATCTTTTCCAGGAGAAATATTTGACTCTGAAACCCCTATAATAATGATTCGTACTACAGGTAGAAAAACTATAGTCTACTCATCCCCATGCCACCCAGTATGTAATACAGATCTTTACTACTCAGCTGATTACCACGCATATGTTGTTAGCACGCTGAGTAGCAATAACATCAAGGCAATTCCATTAACAGGTGCTGCTGGTAATGTTAGCCCGATGAGGAAAGGGTACTACTATGCCAAGTCTATGGGCTCTGAACTTGCAAAGAGAATCATTAATTCACTTACAACTTGTAAGCGTTTAGAACCTGTTATATCTTTGGGTAGTACTGAAGTAGAGATTCCTTTAAGAAGAGTAGAATATGAACAGGCTCTAAAGAGGTTTAGAGAAGCATATAATAAGTACATCGATGTGTTTATGGCTGAGAGAGCTAAGGGAATTGTTGATGAGAGGTACTTTACAATGTTTGAAGAACCTCTGTATGCTGATCAAGAACTTGAGGTTGCTAAATTAGGTTTAATAAGAAATACTGTGACGGAGCTTCAAGTTTTTAGAATTGGAGGTATTAATTTAGTTAGTTTTCCAGGTGAAATGGTTTCAGAGACCTCGTTACTAATTAAGAGAGCGTTACTAGAGATAAACAATATTTTCTCGACATATACAAATGACTATATTGGTTATGTACCCACGGAAAAGTTCTTTGATAATAGTAGATATGAAGCTAGAACAGCGTTATGGAGTATTGTTGATCGAAAGGCAGAACCTTTAATTAGGAGTAGAATAATTGATTTGATAAGAGATGTTGTGTAGAAGAGTAAAAGAGGCTTTTCGTTTCTGTGTCAATACAGCTAGCTATAAGAAGGTGTAAGCTCTTGAAAATTCATGTGTTTTACAAAGGTTTGATAGAGTTTACAAAGTTAGACTAGAGTAACAATCTATGTTGCTTGTACTTGTAAAGATTTTTGAGTATTCTTGAGAAAATATAAAATAGAGGTTAAAAATTATAGTTTATCTCTATTCTGTATCATAGATATATGCCGTAGTATTAGCGATGGTTTTACTTTATTGATTGTGTTGTTGTAGGGCTTTGTTCTAGCTTTTTGAGCTCTTCTTCGATCTCTTTCTCAATTTCTTCTATTGGTTTTGGTGGTGGTGTTGTGGCAAGTGTGTATCCTA
>CAYUUS010000049.1:6111-8156 GCA_964447975.1 uncultured Ignisphaera sp.
TTCTCAATTTCTTCTATTGGTTTTGGTGGTGGTGTTGTGGCAAGTGTGTATCCTATCCATCCAAGAATGCCGAAGATGGCTGCTATAGCTATTGCAGCTGTTATTTTTATTAAGATAAAGTCTATACCTGTTATTGGTGGGAAAAATAACAGCCATAGATATACAGCTATAGCTATGATTGAAACAGCTATGAGTAGAGTACCTATTAACTGATCTCTTGACATTGTTATCATATCCCTTTATATAATCTAGGGAGATATATATAAATATTTATGAAGTGTAATAAAAGCTCTTGGATATATATTATTTGATAGGTGGTGGCTTTGGTGTGGTATTTAGTGGCTTTGGGTGTTATTCAGGGCTTTTTTGAGTGGCTTCCAGTATCAAGTAAATCTATGTTAATGCTCTTCTCATCTATATTTCTTGGCTATGCAACCCAGCTTTCCTATGCCATAGCTATGGCTCTTCAAGGAGGTACAGTGGTTTCTGCATCTATGTATTTCTATAGAGATCTACTAGATGTTTTGAGACCTAGATATAGATATATGTTGAAGTTTCTAGTGGTTACAACAGCTGTTACTGGTGCTGTAGGTGTTCCACTCTATATATATGTAGAGAAGGTGCTTGTGAGAAAGCTAGATTTAGGGGGCTCTGCCTTTCTAATAGGGCTACTCCTATTGATGCAAATTCTGTTTAGAAAAACGGTGAAAAGCTATAGGGTTAGAGATATAGATGATATCAATTTAATTGATTCAATAATATTTGGATGTATACAAGCACTCTCAGTTTTTCCAGGGATAAGCAGATCTGGTATAACAATAACAGCTTTGCTTTATCTAGGATATAGAGTAGAAGATGCATTGAAACTAAGCTTTATAGCATCTATACCAGCAAACATAGGAGCAACAATAATCACATTTATACTTTGTGGTGAAGCTCTAGATATAATACCAATAGAAAGCCTTGCAATAGCCTTAGCAACATCAGCTATAATAGGCATTGCAACAATAGACATACTAATGAAACTTGCATCAAAACATAGCATACCAACAACATTATCAATAGCCATTATATCAATAGTACTTGGAATAGCATATAGCTATTACTCTATATAACCTTCTACTTCAAATAAACCATGCTATAAAAAGATGGAAAGAGACTATAAAAAGATAACATGCAACAAAATCTACTCACTAGAAAGTTATGTTCAGGTAGTCTAAGCCAAATACCCCAGCACCACAACCTACTCTCAACAAATCATAGCGATTCATTCACTCCATATATCAAGAGAATATGGCAAAAGCTTAGCAAAGTTAGAGATGCAATTACAAACATCTTTATCATCTCTTTTCATTAGTTATAAGGGGATTTAAAAGGAATTAGGAGTTGGTGATATACAGTTGATATAGAGAGCCATACAATTAATTTGAAATTGAGTAGAAAAGTTCAATTTCTACTCAATTGAAGAGTAGAAGTAATTTAAATGTGAGGAGCTATGTACTGGTATATACCTCTACTCCAAGCCTCTTCGCTACTTCAAGTCCCTTCTCATCTATGAATGGTGCCACTATTGCTAGCCGCGGCTTAACACCTGTTACCCTCATATATAGATTTCCTATTCTCCAGAGCTTAGCCACATCGCCATCAGATGCACTCGCCTTGATTTCTATAACTACGTGTATCTGATCCTTTACAGCTATGTCAGCTTCTATCCAAGCTGGGTACCCCAGAACCTCACCTGTTTCATCAAAATACCTCCATTTCTCGACCTTAACCATGCCTAGAATTTTCTCTATAACCCCCTTCATAGCATTTCTAAAAGCCTTCTCGGATTCAAGACCCCATCTAGTACCGAGAGCAATAACTCTTCTCTCAAATGCATTCATTCTCATTTCAAACAAATCCATTCTTCTCATAACACTTTCATAAAGTTTATTGAAATCCTCTCTAAGCCTTTTTGTCTCTTCTCTAAGATTCTTAAGTTCCATCTCAATAGCCTCAAACCTCTTATAAGCCTCTTCCCATCTCTTATTGTTCTCTTCCCA
>CAYUUS010000050.1:0-6823 GCA_964447975.1 uncultured Ignisphaera sp.
TGTCTTATTATAGGTATAGGTTTAACCTCAGTAGGTTTTGGCGTTTGAACTTTGGCCTCTTTTATAACTGGTTTTGTCCATTTGCCTATTTGTATCCATAGAATCGATAGTAATCCTCCAACAATATTGCTTATAGCAAATGCTATATATATCCCTAGAGTTTCTAGGTTGAGAGTTAATGCTAATAGATAGCCAAGACCTATTCTCAACCCCCATAACCTAGCCATATTTATTATTGTTGGCATTAATGTATATCCAGATCCTCTACCAACAGCCATAGCTGAGAATGTTAATGCAAAAAATGCTAATGTCCATATAGTTAACGATATGAATCTATCTACTTCATTATATATCTCATCAACTATATGCAAAGGAACATTTTGACCTGTTATAAATATTGATGCTATTTCCATTCTAGCTAGATATACTATAGCCGCTGTTGCCATAACTGTTGTAAATATAAATATAGACGTTCTTCTAGCTATCTTCTTAGCTCTATCGATATTTCCTGCACCAAGGTTTTGACCAACCATTATACCTATACCTTCTGTTAATCCCCATAGACTCGTATTTGCAAGATCGAATACTATGAATCCTATTGGAAATGCTGTAGCTGCTATAATTCCAAAGGTGTTTACAAGTCTATTCTGTAGATTAAAAGAAAGAGAGTTTGAGATATTCATTACTAGAAGAGGTAGTGATATTCTAAAGGCTAGAAGCAGATACTCTTTATCAACTCTAGAAATAATTCCAACTCCTATATCTGGATATCTTCTAGTTAAGAGGTATATAAGCATAGACATGCTAGCAACCTTGCTTAAAACAGTTGCTATTGCAGCACCAGCAGCACCTAGTGATGGTATTGGGCCAAACCCCACTATAAATATAGGGTCTAGAAAAACATTTGCAATGCTTCCAATAATTTGTGATATAGCAACTGTTTTTGTGTCTCCTAAAGACTGTATCAATGTCGCAAGTGCCATATTTATGGATAGGAATATAATATCGAAACACATAATATGAGCATAGGATACAACATCATTGTATATCTCGGTAGGTGTTGCAACTAGATATGTGAATATATATGGAGCTGTGAAATAGAATAGAAGGCTGGAGAGAATACTGCTAGCAATAGATATAAAAAGCATTTTAGAAGCTGTTTCACCTATATAGCGATACATCTTTGCACCAGCATACTGAGAGATGATAGCTAGATTAGCTGATGTAAACGCCATAAGAAATGACACAAATAACATATATGAAGGCCAAACCTGCCTAGGAACAGCAACAGCAAACTGGCTATATCTGCTAAGCCAAAAAGCATCTACAAGCCCATATACATCTTGAACAAGTCTAACGATAAGCATAGGTGTACCAATACGTAGAAATGTAAATATTATTGGGCCACTTAGAATAGCTTCACGATATTTGCTAATATATTCTCTTGGTATTCCCCTAGCCATTTGTAAGACCTTTAGTTTCTGGGAAATATATTTCTCAGAAATATAAGTTTAAAATATCTTTCACAGTTTATAGAATAAAGAAGGTAGTGAGTAATGTCTAGAAAAGCTAAATATTCATGGCTAAGAAATTTAATACTTGCAATTCTTGCAACAGGTAGCGATATACATGGGTATATTATCTATAAAAGAATAGAAAATATAGTGGGAGAGAAGTGGAAGCCATCAATAGGAACATTCTATAGAGTATTAGTAAAGCTTAGAGAAGAGGGATTAATAGAATGCTATAGACAAAATAGAAGAAATATCTGTAAGATAACAGATAAAGGTATAGACTATATATTAAGCAACATAGTGTCACATCTTCCAAAATTCATAGGTATTTTAAGTGAGATATTATCTGCATATAGACAGATATTAAGTAGCAAAAAAATGGAGATGCCTTTAGAAATTAAGGTGAAACTCAATAGACTTATAGAGGTGTTAAGTATAGAAAACCATAAAACATTTAAAAATTCTTGATAATTAAAAATCCAATGCATATACCAATAAAATATAATAGATATATAGCTTAATTTAAATATGGAAACATTATCTATTATTTAACGTTTAAAAATAACACTGCTATGCATAAATAAGATATCTTTCATTAAATAGCTATTAGCAAATATTAGATCTTCTAGCTCTAGGGTATATAGCTATAGATTAATGTGTAGAGCTATTTTGCTAAATGCATATAGTCTCCTGCATCACCGAGGTAAAGTCTGTATTTCCTATCCCTATTTCTATATTCAAGCATCTCAATAGAGCCTTTAGCAATAACGATTTCATCTTCATATGCGATTTCATTAAATCTTCCTCTAAGACTATAAATCTCTTCTATATCTGCATTAACACCCTCTATAACCTCTATAACCTCTACACCATATCTACATGGTGTATATATAGATTTTTTAGCATCTATAACCCTAAGTTTCATAACCGAGCCTCCAAGTTTTTTACATCTATAGACACTATATACATCATCTTTATGACTCATATCTATAAGACGAATAAAGTATTCTCTATCTCCATAAAGTCCCTCTAAAACCCTTCTCTTTTCTTGGCTAAGAAATGTTTTAAAGTCTATAGGGGTTTCAGATACTCTGCTTAGATAAAGCTTTGCGATATTGTTTTCATCATATCTTCTCAGCTTTGAGTTAGGTTTATCTATAGCTTCTTTAAGGAAGTTATAGACCTTTCTTCCTTCATCGTCGCCAAAGACAACGATATCTATATCGGAGTCATCTCTATAAAGATCTACCAAAATAGATCCTGAGACACCTATGTTTTTAACACCTGTAGCGTTGATTATATCAAGCATCATATCTCTTACATCTGTTAATACATTTACATCGACTCTGCTTTCAATAATTTTAAGAGCTTTATATACAGGGTTATATATTCTAGCAATATCTTTTAAAGGTACAAGCGGTATCTTTCTACCAAAATACTCATCATATACAATATAGTTGTTGTAACGCTCTAGTAAAACCCTATATTCATTCTCAATACCTGCAATCTTAATGTATCTAGTTCCATCTGGCGAAACTCTATCACCATCTATATGCTTTAGATATTTTGGAAAAGCAACAAATTTGTCGCTAGGGTGGGCAACACCCTTAACATAGAATATAGAGTCGTCGTAAAGCTTGAAGTAAAACCCCTCTACAATATTTATAGACATAGCTATTTACCATATATCTTCTTTTCTAAGACCTCTACTCTATCTGGATAGCCAACAACAATAATATCTGCTAAATCTATAAAGAGACCGGTTTCAATAACACCTGGAATCATCTTTAAAGTCCTCTCAAGTTCTCTAAAACATGAAATGTTATTAGGTTTAATATCTATTATAACCCCTTTGCTATCTGCTACAACAAAACCGTGTTTACCACCACCGCTTTTCCTAATAACAGGGTTTAGATTGAGTTGATGTAGCCTTCTATAAACTATTGATATAGCTTCTTGAAGAACCTCAACTGGTATAGAATGTCTATAGCAAAGCCTAGGAACAATCTTTGTATAGTCAACCATATATATTTTTTTAGATGATGCATAAGCAAGTATTTTCTCAAGTGTTGAGGCTCCTCCACCTCCTTTAATCATATTAAAATCTCTGTCAACCTCATCAGCACCATCTACATAAACATCGATATGGTCTATAGCTGAAGGGTGTAGTACTATATAGCCAAGCTCTTTAACTCTATACATTGTATATAGAGATGCGCAAACAAATATAGTGTTTCTAAAGACATCTACATACCTAGCTAAAATATCTATGAATTTATCAACAGTTGAACCTGTACCAACACCTATAGTTCTAGGCTTTAAATTAGCGATGATTTCAAAAGCCTTCTCAGCTGCTCTAATCTTTGCCAACTCTATATCAGGATCACTCATTGTGTCAATACCTCTTGATTTAAATACTTTAAATCCTTGTTTAAATATCTAAACCGAAGTTTTAAATACTTAGCTATTTGAATCATAAAATAAATAGTGAAGGCTTCATGAAGCCAAAGACATATAGATATAGATATAGTTCATCGTCATTAAGAATAGCTGTTATAGCAGGTCTTATAGCATCTGCTATAGTTCTTCACTTATTTAAGATACCATATCCTCCAGCAACATTTCTAAAGTTTGACTTATCAGGTATTCCCTTAACTATAGCAGCTTTTATTACACTAATCGGAACAACGGTTTTTGGCCTTCCAGTGTTTTATCTTGGTGTATTTGCTCTTGGAGGTGCTATGGATCCTATAGGTCCAGCTATGAAGGTTTTAGCAGAGCTTTCAACGTATCTTCCTTTAATAGCCATATACAGAAGGTCTGAGTCATTTACAAAGAGTTTAAAAGGCTTAGTATTTATCTTATTAATTGTAGTTATATCAAGAACAGCTGTAATGTGTTTAGCAAATTTAGCTGTTACACCATACTGGCTACAGATTGCGGGATGGGTAAAGAGGTGGGAAGAGGCTTGGAGCTATACACTGTTTATTCTTCCACATATAGCTATATTCAATGCTATAGCAGCTACATATATAGCTCTGTTCTCATTACCATTAATAAGAATCGCTAAAGCTATGGGTGTTGTAGCTCTTGAGAAAAAAGGTGTTAAAAGTTAAAGATCTTTGGTTTAGATATCCAAATAGCGACTGGATTCTGAAATCTCTTAATTTAGAGCTATATGAAGGTGAAACCCTTTTAGTTATTGGTAGAAGTGGATGTGGTAAAACAACATTAATTAGAGCTTTAACTGGCGCTGGGATGCATATCTATGGTGGTGAAGTTAGGGGAGAGGTCGAAGTAGATGGTAAAAGGCTTGAAGAGTATAGTTTAGAAGAACTTAGAAGAGTTGTACAGGTTGTTAACCAAGACCCAAGAACACACTTTGTATATCCAAATATATATGAAGATCTTTATACCTATGCTATCCAGATATATAGAGATGAGAAGAAAGCTGTAGAGGCTCTAGAGCTTGTCTCCAATTCTTTAAAAATTAGAAACCTTTTCAATAGACTATATTTTGAGTTATCAGGTGGTGAGCTTAGAAGAACTGTTATAGCTAAGGCTATACTCTCAAAGCCAAAGATAATAATATTTGACGAGCCTCTTATGTGGCTTGATGATATAGGTGTTGAAGATTATCTAGATGTTATAGAAGGTTTGAGAAGCTATGGCATATCTATTCTAATATTCGAACATAGATTTATGCCCTTGGTGAATCATATTGATAGGGCATCGATATTGGCAAATGGTTTTATTAAAGAGATTTCACTAGATGTATTTAGAAAGCCATTTTATTCTATGCAAAATGAAGTGAAACCCCATATATCTAGCGATGAAAAGGGTATATCTATTAATAATCTATGGTTTAAATATGATGGGGATTGGATTTTAAGAAACATTTCTATAGATATATATAGAGATGATGCTGTAGCTATCTATGGATCTAACGGCTCAGGGAAATCTACATTGTTAAAGATTATAGCTGGTTATCTAAAACCTGTAAAGGGAACTGTTAAAAGATTTGGAAAAGCTATATATATACCTCAGATAATATCGTTATTCTTTACAGAGGAGTCTATAGAGTTAGAACTTAGAAGTATATGTAGAAATAGTGATGATTTTAAGAAATGTTATTCTAAGGGATACTCGATTTTGAGAAGCTATGGATTTGACGATTTAAGTCAAACACCTTTTAATCTATCTTGGGGGCAACAAGAAAGACTTGCTATAGCATTAGCACTTATCGCTAACCATAATATTTTTCTTCTTGATGAGCCTTTCTCAGGTTTAACATATCTTGATAGAGCTACACTTATAGATTATTTAAAATCTTTACCAGGAGCTAAAATAGTGACTATTAGTAGCAGAGACTCTATACCATTTCTAAACGGATTTAAACTATATAGCCTTCACAACGGTTCTATAATAAGAGATTTCTCTAGCGATAGAGCTAGCCAGAGGATAGACCTTAGCAATTTAAGTTCAATATATAGTGAGTGAAATGTTGAGAAACCTAGCATATATATTCACCTACAAAGTTAATTTAAATATATCAATAGTTACAAGACTCTATATACCATTAATACTCATGATATTTCTAATCTTTGCTATCAACATTGACTATATTCTGATGGCAACTATACAGGTTATAGCTATATTTATTATTGAATTTATTATATTTATGTATATAGGTGGTTTAAAGAAAATTGCTTCAGCAATCATACTTATATCTATATTTATAGCTATGGGTCTAGCTATAAGATTCATCTCTATTATGCTTGGCTATGAACCTACAAAACTAGAAGAGATGGCTATCTCGACGTCGAGAGTAATAGAATTCTTTTTTGCAATAACAATAGCTATGCAATGGATAAGGGTTAGTGAATATAGATGGTTATTTAAAAAACTAAGGCTAGAAGGTATAGCCATACTATTTACAGTCACATTAACACAGCTCTCATCTATACTTATAGCATATTCCGAAGCACTTACAACTATAAAACTAAAATATGGTGGTAGAGGATTACAGAAAATAGTAAAGCCATTGGTGATATATTCTATTAGCTATGGAAGAGATGTTGCAGAAGCTATATATATGTATGGTGTACCTGAACCTAAGGTTGATATATCTATAGGAAAAGTAGATATATTGTTAATTGTAGCTATATCTTCTACATTGATATTTCTTGGAATAGCTCCAAAGCTTTAAAAAGAGATCTAGAGCGTATTGATGTGTTGAATGAACCCAAAACACAACAAAACACCTCAATAAATGTTTCTACTCCACCTAGAATTATAGAAAATAGCTA
>CAYUUS010000051.1:0-6570 GCA_964447975.1 uncultured Ignisphaera sp.
TTCATATAAACCATTGTAAACCAATATAAAATCAAAACAGTTGCAAAAGGCGTTGTCAAGAAAGGGTTCAAGGAAGGCTTTATTTAAAATCTTAAAGACGGATATAGAGTTTGAGAAGCATTAGAATAAGCAATGAAAGAGGTCTAGAGAATATCAAACTTAGAAAGCTTTAGAGAAAAGCATTCAATACTATCAATGATGGAAGCTGCATCTCTAAACCATGATTTTTAATTTCGTGCACCAACCTCAATTCCTATTGATTAATCTCAGATGTGTAATTTAACTAATTGTTTTTACTGTTAAAAATCCTTAGACATGGTAGGAAGAAGCTTGTTATTATTGTTGATTATTCTTTTCATCTCCTAGAGTTTCCCAAGATAAATACCACAATACTTTCTTCTAGTTCTCTGTGGATATAAATATTAACGGTGGGACATCTCCACCTCTTTCTTCGTTTAGAGAATATTGTTGGTTTCATACTACAGAAGCTTCTTTAGCTTTTCAACTAGTTTTTTAATATCCCCAATGTTTTTCTCTACCATTTCTAGTGGAAGCCAGTTCTCATAAAAGTTTTGATGTAGGGCTATTGCTGATTGCCATAAAAGCCTTATCTCATCATCTCCAGTCTCCTTAACAATTCTAATAACCTCCTTGTGCAACTCTCCATGACTCTTAAGCTCCTTACCTTCTTTTGCTGCTAACGCCTTAACTATTTGTGTTGCTGCACCCCAACCCTTTTCAGAAGCTTGAACATAATCCTTTTTAGATAGGAAATCCTCGGCCTCCCTCAAATATTTTTCACATAACTTCAAATGAAGCTCAACCTTATCACTAGGATCGAGAGATATGTTGAGGACTTTTAATAGAGACTCAGCTATGAACTCCTCTACAGACATATCTCTCTTACGAGCCTCCTCCAACAATCTCTCAAAAAGCTTTTTACTAAGCACCTCAACCATCTTGCATCACATCTTTATCAAAGCTTCAAAATAATATAAACCTATATAAGAGCTAAGCTCCTATCTATTCCTGTCTATAAGCATTGAATAGCATCATCGCCATAAACTCTCTACCTATGTATCAACATCTTTAACTTCCTAATATGTTCATAGCTAGAAAATGTTTTTATCTACAGAAAACTTCATATAGATCTATCTATACGTAAGATACATGGTTAGATGTTGTTTATGGATTGGTGACTATTTCAGCTAAAATTCCCAGGTAGTTGAAGGAGTTGCTAGGTAGATATGGTATTAAGCCAAGTTTCATCACAAGGATAATTCTTGAAAAAGAGATGAGAACTTAAAACACCTTAAAATACCTCAAAACGCTATCTAGGGATAAACGGTTGTAGTAGGAGCTCTAATAGATATTTAAAGTGTACAGAAGGTAAGTCCATGATAGAATGGGCGGTGGCCACAGTTAGGTTGTCCACTAAGACAATCAACTTCGCTGTTTCTTGTCTTCATACAGCATTCCGCTAGAGTGCATGTGAGGCATGAGGGCACTGATTTTCTTAAGCTTAACCTATAGAATATCTTAGAGTATCTATTCCTCTATATATCAATAAGCCCATCAATACCTTTACTAATCTATCAATATATATGAGCTTTGAAAATATGTTTGTTTCTATGATTATGTAAAGGTCAGCTCTTCATCGATATTGAAGGAGGTTGCAAGCCTTATATCTCTAGAAGAGGATCCTACCCTCACTTGGTACACACCAGGTTCTATAACCCATACCTTTTTCTCGGGATCAAAGCTCGCAAGCTCCCTTATGGGAATCTCTATCTCTATCCTCTCGCTTTCTCCAGGCTTCAACAACCTTGTTTTCTTAAATGCTTTCAGCTCTTGGAAAGGTTTTGGTATTCTTCTTTGTGGAGCCTTCACATATACCTGTACTACCTCCTTACCAGGGTAGCTACCTGTGTTAGCAACATCAAGTGATATCTTAATAGAGGTTTCTGTCTTTTCCATCCCAAGGTTTCTGTATTCAAAGGTTGTGTAGGAGAGGCCGTAGCCAAACTCATAAGCTGGCTCTATACCTAGTGTGTCGTAGTATCTATAGCCAACGTAGATATCCTCACAGTACACAACAAATCTTGGGTTATTCTGTGATATACCTGGATAGCACTCTGGAGCCTTTGCTACAGCTGCATCATTCCAGTCCTTTGGAAATGTTGTTGGGAGCTTGCCACTTGGATTAATTTTGCCTAGAAGGGTATCTGCAACTATTCTTCCAGCTTCTTGGCCAGGAAGCCATATAACCACTACTGCATCTACTTTGTCCCTCCAGCTCATCACCTCTATAGACCCAGCTATATTTAGTATTACTATCACCTTCTTACCTCTGCTATGGAATTGCCTTGAAACCATGTCTATAAGCTTCTGCTCGTCGTCTGTTAAGTAGAAGTCTCCTTTAACAGACTTTCTATCCCAGCCCTCTCCAGAAATCCTTGTAAGCACAACTATGGCAGCATCATTTCTTTCAGCATATTTTGCGATCTCTTCTTCAGACACTATATCTTGTGGTAGATGCTCAAGCATAATCTCACATCTATATAGCTTCTCTAGCTTCTCCTTCCCTCTACTGGAAACCACATAACTCTCATACCTAGCTGAAAGCTCTTCATCAACAGTCAACCCACTTCTCCTAAGACCCTCAACAATGGTTATAACATACCTTGGATGATTATGTCCACTACCCATACCACTCTTCAGAGTCTCTATTTGTCCAGTGCCAAACACAGCAACCCTTGTACCAGGGCTAAGGGGTAGAACACCATTATTCTTCAAGAGAACAACACCCTCTGAAGCAGCCTCATAAACTATCTCAGCATGTTTTATCCAATCAACCTCCTTTTTACCCTCCCTAGCACCCACAGTTCTCTCAATAAGTTCAAGAACCTTCTTAACAGCTCTATCCAAGTAATGCAGAGGTAGAGCACCACGCTCCACAGCTTCTGCAAGCCACTTAACAAGATCGTCGCCTCCAGGCATTATCAAATCTACCCCAGCCCTAATCTGCTCAACAGGGTTATCGCCAGCCCACCAATCAGTCATCACAAGTCCGTCAAAACCCCACTCATCCCTAAGAAGCTTTGTCAAAAGCCATTCACTTTGACAGGTATACCTTCCGTTAAGCTTATTGTAAGAACACATTATAGCCCATGGCCTACTCTTCTTAATGGCAATCTCAAATGCCTTTAGATATATCTCCCTCAAAGCCCTCTCAGAAACAATCGTATCTATAGTAGTTCTATTAACCTCCTGCTCATTTGTAACAAAATGCTTTAGAGTAGCTGCAACACCAGTGGATTGAACACCCCTCACAAACGCTGCAGCCATTTCACCAGTGAGTAGAGGGTCTTCAGAAAAATATTCGAAGTTTCTACCACACAAGGGGTGTCTATGGATATTGAGGCCAGGAGCTAGTAGCACAGAGATATTGTAGTGTTTTGCTTCCTCAGCCATAGCCCTACCAACCTTTTCAACAACCTCAGGATTCCATGTTGAGGCAAGCATTATAGGTGCTGGAAAAGCTGTGGCGTAATACCACAGGTTATCAGAGCCCTCGATTCTTACACCAGAAGGTCCATCAGCTAATGAAATAGATTCTACACTTCTAACACTCCTAGTCTCACCAGCAACACCAGGAACCATTTTAGCAAGGCCAACACCTACAACTAGTTTTACCTTATCCTCCATAGAGAGTATAGCAAGTAAATCATCTATGTTTTGAGCCATGATACTCACAAACGAATTATTTGCTGAGGGTGCTATATATAAACTTTGTTCTTATAGACATGGTTGTGCTCTTTAAAACCGCTATAGTTATTGATATAAATCTATGGAATAGCTTAGAGTTAAACTTCTCGGTATTTTAAGCACTATATCCAAGGTTTTTATTTGTTGCTCTTCATTGTTTTAGAGAAACCTGTTATTGTTAGTGCTACATGTTTAATACCTTTGACAAAGTCTTCAATTCTAATGTTTTCGTTTGGTGCATGGGCTCTTGAGTCATAGTATCCTACACCTGCTCCTGTTAATGGTATTCCAATGTAGTTTGCTATATAGTAGTATGGGCCTGACCCTGATGATAGTGGTAGTAGCTGTGGTTTAACGCCATATACCTTCTCAGCTGCTTTTATAGATGCTTGAACTATATTTTCGTTGGGTTTCGTATAGCCTGCAGGATACATCCCGTGAAGAACAATCTCAAACTTGTCAATACCTAGACTCCTTATATGTTGCTTAAGCTTCTCAAGGATTTTCATCGGATCTTGTCTTGGGACAAGCCTAATATCGATTTTGACTCCAGCTACCGAGGGGATAACAGTCTTAGATCCTTTCCCAATGTAACCTGCATAGATACCTGAAACATTTATCGATGGTGATAGATAGAGTGTTTTCAGAGCCTCAAACCCTTCTAACCCAGCGTTAAACCTGTCTATACCTAGCATTGTCTTCAATTCATTCAACTCATCTAAATCCAGCTCCTTAAGAAGCTCAAGAGCCTCAGGATGAATCTCAACATCATTGAAAAGCCAATTAACAAGTATCCTACCATCACAGCTCTTTATAGATGAAAGTATATGGGATAGACACCAAACTGGGTTAGGGACTAGAGGAGAGTATCCGCTGTGAACATCTCTACAAGCTCCTTTCAACATTACCTCTATATATAGCATACCTTTAAAACCTAGAAGGATATGAAGCCTACCCCTACGATCAACAGAAGCTGTTTCCCAGAAACCTCCATCGGCTTTAAGCCAATTCTTCAAATCCTCAACAGCTTTAGATAGTGTTGGAGAACCTATCTCTTCCTCACCCTCTATAACCCACTTAACCTTAACCCCAAGCCTATCTAGATAAGGTGTAAGAACCTCGATAGCAGCTAACCTTGCAACAATATCACCCTTATTATCAGATACACCTCTACCAAAAAGCTTGCCATCCCTCTCAACAAGTTCAAATGGTGGAGAATCCCAAAGCTCTAAAGGATCAGGTGGCTGAACATCGTAATGGTTATATATAAGGATAGATATAGGCCCATCCCCAAGTTCACCAACAACTATTGGATGCCCACCATAGCTTTTAACCTCTGTACGAAAACCAACTTCAGAAAGCATTGATGAAACAAGCTGGGCCCCCTTCAACATCTCGCTACTACCTTTAACAGCTGAAACAGTATCCATAGCAACGAGATCCGATAACATACGAATATATCTGCGATAGCCACAATCAACACTACTCAAAATGTTTACCTCAATATCCTCAAACACCACACCACCCATACTCATAACAACAACCTCTACTATAAAAATCTCTATCAAAAACACAGTATATCTAGCTCTATAGAAAAATCACAAACTCTCTATATCTCTATGTCAATGTTTTAAAAAGAATACCAATAAAACATTACATAGCTTACTATAATATGTTCATGGATATTCATCAATAGCGTTGAATATCTTGATGTAAAAAATTTCTATACCCCCATTTTATAGAAGTTTCCTTAGTTTATCAATAAACTTATTAACATTCTCTATAAACGAAAATACATAGAGCAACTATCTCTCAGAAGTTCTGCAATCATTCATCAAAGAATAATTAATTGAAGCAATTTAGTGTTTAAGACAAATATTCCAAATCATCATGGCTCTCTCCCACAGCGACCTTTGTCTTTAAATAGAATTCTACGCTAAAGTTTTGCTCAAGATCCTTCCAACCCTCTACAACCTCGCTAAACGATATCCTTGAACGCGGTATAGCGAAAACCATCATTCCACCAGGATATGGAAGCTTATCATATACATCAATTCCAAATTCGTTAGGCTTTACTTGACCCCCAAGCCAAATCAAATTTCTTCAGTCTTTTACCTCTAGACTGTTGTCCATCCGTGATATGCGAAACAAAGTTTCCTTCTTGTAGTCTAACGATAGGAGACCTAATCTCTGTAAATTCATCAAGCTCTATAAGCAAAAACCGGTTCTGATTCAAGCACTGTTTTTCCTGACTACAATAGATAAAACCTTGAACCATAAACTACTCCAACTGAGTCAGAACCAGTATCTAGTAAAGAAGGTGATCACTTATTGGATGTAGCTATAGAGTATCTAGGTCTAGCTTCAGATCCATTTCCATGGGTTTCAACCTACTAGACATTGATTCTACTATAGAAATAAGAAATAGATTCTATACTTTAACGCTTCACAAACTATCTCTTTAAAACATTCTTATTGTAGTTATAATTTGAATAATCAGCATTAAAACAGCCCTCTCGTAACAATAACCATAGTTCCTTACACAATGTAGAGTCACGTGTTATTTAGAATGATTTATGAATCTTTATATCTGATCTCGCTATAGATCCGGGGACAGGGAGACGCTGATTTTAAGATTTGGAGAGTATTAGTTATATGCTTAACTATATATGTACGTAATATTTAGTATAGAGTCATATTTTAAAGTTATATATAATTGTTACTGAAATTTCATCTTTATAAGAGTAGAGTTTATGGGCTGTTCTGTTAGCGATGTTTATAGATTAGGTTTATAGGCTCTGA
>CAYUUS010000052.1:0-5890 GCA_964447975.1 uncultured Ignisphaera sp.
TCCTCTAATTTAGCAAACCTCTCTTCTAATGAGGCTATGCGATCTAAGACTTCTTTATAGCCAAGTAAGCCCATTAAAGCATAGCGAAACTCCTTATCTTCTTCAATAGCCTTAAGAATACGCTCTCTCTCTTCTTTAGATAAAGTATTAATATACATTAGATAACCCCAGATCTAACACATTATTGATTTATTTTTCAAACTAATAAACTTTAGCCTATAAAAACACTTAGGAATTCTTTTTAAGACAACTACTCATCATTATAACATTAGTAATCATTAAACATTAAATAGTTTTAGATATATCTGATTTAATTGAAGCAAATTTAGATTTAGGGAAATGTTTTTATTGAACCTAGGATAGATCGTATTGTATAGATGGTTATTCATTATGGATAATTTTATTGACAGATTTGACTAATATAGGTGACGGTTGCTTAAAATTAAATAGTGAGTTGCTAAACTGAGATGTCTCTATATTGAGGATATAGCTAGTTTGTCTTTGATGAAAGCTGATATTATTGTTTAATGCATAGCTATTCTACTATATAGTCTTGATTCTCTAGCTCGATTTCTGATGGTATGAGGCTCAAGACATCGTATATTCTAATAGCTATATTTTCATAGGCATTGACTATCTTAAATATTGTATGTTTATTGGTGGGGTCTTCAGCAACACTATTCTTTATATTTATTATCTCTCTTCTTGCATCTTCGCATATCCTCATATCATTATAAAGCTCTATAAAATCTATTGATAGAGTTGACTTTCTAATGATTTTCCTAAATACCTCATCTAATTTATCTACACTACTTCTAAGTCTATATATCTCTTCTCCTAACCCAATACCTAATCGAATTGCATGTAGCACATCTCTAGATGCTTTTTTAGCCTCATCTCCTATCTCTTCAATAGCTTTTGCAATCATTCTAAAGTCTATAAACCTTAAAACATCTCGCTGATCAATAGAGTAAGATATCATTTTCTTTCTTATAGTTCTTGTTACATAGAAATATAATCTATTTAAATCAAGATCTCTTAAAGGAATAGCCTCAGCAAGCTCATTATCACTATTAATTAATGCATTTAAAACATCTAGATACATAGACCTTGCAATCTTCCCCATATTTCTTATAAGGCTAGGTATATCGCCTTCAGATGTTGATAAAACTTGCAGAGTTACACTACTGCTATCCATATCAGTAATCTCAAGGCCAAGTAGAATCTGTCTAGCTTCATCAAGAATCCTCTTAACTTCCTTCTCCATAGAACCGCTAGAAAAGTTTATTGTAATTATATCGAATCCTCTTAAATAAGATGTTACAATAGCATTAAAAACCCCTTTAACATCTTTTAAATTAATCCCTATTCTCGATACAGCCTCATTTTTAAGTTTGTTACCTATATATAGAGGCTTGATTTTAAGAGAACCATCAACATCTAAAACCATTTCAACAAGAGATCCTTTACCAAGGCTAAATTTCTTTAACCACTCTTTAGGTAGAGCAACATAGATAGAGCCTCCAATGCCTTGAAGTCTATATGTCTTCCTCATTATATACACCAGTAGATATGTTTTGTTTTCATAGTTTAAATAGTTTAAACAATATTATAAGATAATATATAAATAGTTTAAACAACATAAATATCTAGTTAAAATAATGCTAAGGTGTCATTAATGGATAATAAAATAGCTTTTGCGATAATTCTGGTTGTTATTGTTATATCTGGTTTCTCTACATATGCACTCTATAAGCTAAGAACTGAAGCTAATCGCTATACAATTAACGAGCTTAAAATAGCTATTTCTACAGATATCACAACAATAGATATCAATTACGCTACAGGCGTCTCTGATTTTGAGGTTCTTGGAAAGGTTTATGAAAGTCTTTTTAGAATAGACTATAACTCTACATCAAAAAAGCTTATCTATATTCCATGGCTAGTGAAAAGCTATATACAAGTTAATGATACATATTGGCTCTTCATACTTAAAAACAATATAAAGTTTCATAACAATGAAGAGCTTACAGCATGGGATGTTAAAGCAAGTATAGAGAGGGCTATGTCTATTAGTCCTATTGGGAAAATGCTTCTTAGAGACGCATATGGAAATCCAATTATAGAAAACATTGCTGTATATAATGCAACAGTATTTGCTGTAAAGCTAAAAGCACCATTTACACCACTAATAGAACATCTAGCACATCTTTCAATAGCTATAATGCCTAGGGATATAGCTGAGAAATATCAAGATAGAAAAATAGAAGATCTGTTAGATGTGATAGGCACAGGCCCCTATAGAATCATAGAGTATGTAAGAGGACAGTATATAAAGCTTCAAAGATTTAACCAATACTGGAATGGAAAACAATCCATAGAAAGCATATTATATATGATTATACCAGACCACAATACAAGAATAGCTGCTTTAGAAGCAGGTCAAGCTGATATAGCTGTTGGTATACCTCCAGATATGGTGCCTAGGTTAGAGTCAAAAGGGTTCAAAATATATAATGAAACAGGTGTTAGATTTGTTATAGCCGCTATAAACACAGAGAGGATACCTAATATAAAAATTAGGCAAGCTATGAACTATGCAATCAACAAAAAAGCTATTGTAGATAGAGTATTAAATGGCTATGCGGTAGTGGCAAATAGTATAGTTTCTCCAATATTTCCTGGTGCAGCATCTCTAGAAGAATATATCTATAGCATAGAAAAAGCGAGGAAACTTATCGAAGAAGCAGGAGGTCTAAATAAAACATTAACACTATTAGTATCAACAAGAAGTCCAAAGGATATAGAAGTTGCACAGATAATACAAAGCTATCTATCTGAAGCTGGTATAAAAATTGAGATACAGACAATGGAACACACAGCTTTTTTAAGGAAGGTGTTTACAGAGCACGACTTTGATTTAGCGATATATGGACCTTCACCATCATCTCTATACTATGCCTTAACATATTGGAGAACAGGGGCGGCTCTCAATGCTCCTCTCTATAGCAATTCTAAAGTTGATCATCTTTTAAATGAGGTTGCTAAGGAAAGCGATGCAAATAGAAGACTTGAAATATATAGAGATATACAGGAGATTATATGGAGTGAATGTCCAGCTATATGGCTATACTATGAAAATGTTATTGTTGCTACAAAACCTGGTTTAGAGGGTTTAAAGATTCTACCCTTCCAAATGCTTATCTTAGACAATCTGTATGTTAAGGGATAGTGTTTTGGGTCTTAAAGCAACTATTTTAAAAAGGCTTCTAATATATATCGCTTTATTTATAGCTATAGTATCGTCTATATATATACTAGCTATGTTTATTCCTGGAGATCCGATAACGGTTCTATATGGTGAGATGGCTGAAGATGAGAATGCTAGAAATATTCTTGTTCATCAACTTGGATTGGATAGACCTATATATATACAGCTTTTATCATATATTAAAAATATTTTTGTTGGTAACTGGGGCAAGTCTATATATACGGGTGGAGATGTTTTAAACATTGTTTTTAAAAGCTATATAGCGTCTATGAAGCTTGTATTCCTCTCTACACTGCTGATAGTATTGATATGCTATCTACTGCTCTATATAGAGTTTGTCTATGGATTGAACAGCTCTATACTCAATATAATAGCATCGCTATTTACCTCTATACCTATAGCTATATGGGGATCTATCATTCTTCTACTCTTTGCACAACTTAAACTACCATTAATCTTTGGAGACATAACACCGCCTCTACTTGTTTTAACGTTAGCTGGACTTGGGCTTTTCTATAGATTATTTAAATCATCGTTAGAATATGTATATAGACAGCCATTTACCTTAACCTATATGATGATGGGGTTTAGCAAAAGTGTTATATTTCTAAAAGCTCTTAGATTTTCACTACCTTTAACACTATCTGCAATTCTATATAGAGCTGGTCTTATTATAGCGGGAGCAGTTGTTATAGAGACAATGTTTCTTTATCCAGGTATGGGGCTAACCTTTACAATAGCTCTATCATCTAGAGACTATCCAGTTTTAATTGGATGGGGAATAATGGTATCAGCAACCCTCATTGTTATTAACCTTATAGTAGATGTTATCCATGCCATATTAGATCCTAGGGTGAATATACATTGATTTATAGAGAGTTTTCTATATTGTTGTCCATTATATTACTATTTATATTAATCTCCATAATAATTGAATATATGTCTCCGTATAGATACGATGAAATAAACCTGGATAAGAGACTTTTACCACCATCGCTAGAACATATCCTTGGAACAGATACGCTTGGTAGAGATCTATTTATAAGACTTCTACATGGCTTAAGAGTTTCTTTAGCAGCATCGCTTCTATCTATAGCTATATCAGCTTCTCTAGGCAGCTTCACAGGTATGGTTTCAACACTTATATCTAAAGCATTTCAAATACCTTTAGAGTCTATATTTGATTTTCTTTATATAGTGCCATCAATATTTATAGCAGCTGTAGTAGCCTTTACAACGGGTTTTGGATTCCATGTAATAGTTATAGCTATAGCCTTTAGACTGTTTCCAGTGTTCTATAGAATTACAAGAACAATAGCTTTGACTGTATCTGTACAGCCATATATAGAATCTATCAAGGCTATAGGTGCATCAACGCTCTATATATTAATCAACTATATAGCTAGAGAAGCTATGCCTACAATAGTTATTTTATCTATATATAGCCTTCCAGAAGCTTTATCGATGGAGATATCGCTTAGCTTTATAGGCTTAGGGATACAGCCGCCTACACCATCAATTGGAAACATTATAGCTGATGGGGTAAGATATATAGCTGTAGCACCTCATATAGTAATAGCACCAACTATAGCTATATTTATAATAATTTCTATAGTAGATATATTAAGTGAGAGAATCAAAAAGATAAAAGAAGAGCAGTTGCTTCTATAACAGCAACAAATATTTGGCTAGGGTAGACTGTCAATAATATAAATATAGATAGTTTATTTGGTTTTTGATATCTAAAATATTTATATTTATATTAAAAACATGAAGTGTTGATATGATAGATGAGGAATAGCTTTAATGCATTAAATCTATATATCTCAATACACCATCTATATTGCTAGATACATTTTTATCTATGATGAATTTTTATGCTGTAGATAATAGAGATTTCTTTAGGTGAAAATTTGAATATACTTATACTCTCTGATATACATGGCAATGCTGATGCATTGAATGCTGTTTTAGAGCATGCCAGTAGATGGGATTTTGTATGGGTTATAGGAGACCTTGTTGACTATGGTCCAGAGCCTCAAATTGTAATCGATATAATTAGAGATATTAAACCTGATGTTATTCTCATGGGTAATCACGACTATGCAGTTGCATTTAATGTTGATTGTAGATGTGCTCCAAATATCCATGATTTAAGTGAATATACAAGAAAATATATATCGTATAGACTTATTTCAAGGAATCAAATAGAATGGTTGAAAGGACTAGCTATAAAGATGGAGAAGACTATAGAAGGTAAAAAGGTTTTAGCTGTACATGGATCTCCTAGAAATCCTCTCTATGGCTATATAGAACCTGGTATGTCTTTAGAGGAAATAAGGTTTGCATTGACTCCAAGTCTATATGCTTTAAAGCCTAGACCTGTTGAAAGAGATGTTGTTGTAATAGGCCATTCACATAAGCCAATGAAAATATATGTAGATAACATATTGGTTGTTAACCCTGGTAGTGTTGGACAGCCAAGAGATGGTATCCCAAAGGCATCTTACGCTATTTTCAATATTGAGCAAAGCGTTTTTGAAATCCATAGAGTTGAATATGATATTGAGAGAGTTGTGGGGAAGTTAAGATTTCTTAAAATAGAGGATAGATATATGC
>CAYUUS010000053.1:0-5580 GCA_964447975.1 uncultured Ignisphaera sp.
TCAGTACCCCATCATCGCCTAGAGACATAGCTACTACCGCTATAGTACTAGTAAAACATTATTTGTTAAGTTATTATTTTCATCTTTCTGTTTCTAGCAAGCTCTTTAACAGATGGATTTACAGGGTACAGAGGATCCTTACCTCTTAACACTCTTGAAACTTCTTCAGCAACTGTTATAGCCATTGACTTTCTACATTCCTCTGTTAACCAAGCTATGTGAGGAGTCAATACAGTGTTCTGAAGTTTCGTTATTTCATCATCTGGTGGTAGAGGTTCTTTGTAGAAAACATCTAGTGCTGCTCCAGCTATTCTTCTGCTTTTCAAAGCTTCTATAAGTGCGTTATGGTCTATTACACCTCCTCTAGAGATGTTAATGATCATCGCACTTGGCTTCATTAGAGAGATCTCTCTTTTTCCTATTAAACCCTTTGTCTTCTCTGTTAATGGAACAGCAATAACTATAAAATCTGAGTTTCTTAGAAGTTCATCTAGAGGTGAATACTCTAAACCAAGTTTTTTCTCTAAATCAACTTTTCTCTCAATATCATAATATATAGTTTTGACCCCAAAGCCTTTAACTCTTTCAGCAATTCTAGAACCTATTCTTCCAAGCCCTATAACCCCCAACATCTTCCCCCTTAATCCAACACCAACAAAAACCCTGTTCTCAAATGGATTAGCAAACCATTCACCAGATCTAATAAATCTATCTGCATAGCATATCCTTCTAGCTAAGCAAAGAAGAAGAGCCATAGCATGATCTGCAACAGCATCGAAAAGCTCTTCAATAGGTGTTATAGTAACCCATATACCAAGCCTTGTAGCAGCATCGACATCTATATTATCATATCCAACACCATGTCTTGCAATGACAAGAAGCTTGCTAGCTTTTTCTAGCACGTTTTTTGTAAATGGTTCAAAACCCATGGAAATAACAGCATCGAAATCTCTAACAACATTGATAAGCTCATCTTCCGTCTTCAACTGCTTAGATGCTATAACAACATTAGCAAAGCTCTCAAGGATTTTAACACCATCACTATGAATAGGAGCTGTAAGCAATACCCTAGGTTTTTCCATATCAAATCACAGAAAAGTTTATAGATATGTAGAAATTAAAAGTTCAAAATATTTTAAATTATAAGTGAAAAACATAGAAGGGTCTAGGTTAAGGCATTTAGCTACATAGAGCTATAGATGGATCAAGCAACTAAAAGATATATATAGCTATAAGATATGGCGGTAGTAATGAGAGACCTAGCTGTATTGTATTATATAAATATGATAGACTAGGTTTAAAGGATATGGAGCTATACATGGCGTTAATGATAATAGTAGGGGTTATGGTTGCATGGGTTTTACATAGATTTGGTTTTTTAACATTGCTTGGATATATATTAGGAGGTATTTTTATAGCTTTTCTATCTCCATATATAGGACTCGATATATCTAATACCATTAGCTATTTTGAGCCTTTGAGATGGCTTGGCATAACACTGCTTGCTTTTGATATAGGAGCATCTATAAGTTTTAAAGAAATTGAGAAATCTGTTTATAGAGTAATAGCCTGTGAGTCTATGCTTTATCTATTTGCATTGCTTAGCTCATCTATTGCTGTCTATGTTTTTTCGTTTAATCCTATTGATAAATTATTAATCTTTTTAATCATGGTTAACAGCTCTACTATAGCTGTAATATCTTCACGTATAATCCTACCTGAGGTATATATTAACACAGCACTTCAAACAAGCATTGAAGATGTGTTACAGTTTTCGCTATTTACATTGTTTATATCTATAGGACTATCGCCACTAGACCCTTTCAAAATATTCACATGGATTCTTAGAGTTGCTGGGTCTATATTAATATTTCTTGCAATTGGAAATATTTTGTTGAAGGCTATTGGCAAAAGCAGATCTTTTATTAATAGAGAAACCAAGTTCTTTGTTTCTATAGCTCTTGCACTTATCTTTGCATCTGCATCGTCTATCCTTGGCTTACCCCCTCTCTTTGGATCTTTCATAGCAGGTGCTTTATATGCTATATATCTAGGTGTTGATGATATTTATGAGATGTTGAGAGGGATTAGGGAGCTAGGTATGCTGATATATTTTGTTACAATAGGTCTTCAGCTAAGCATGTATATGGTGGAGGAAGGTGGGTTAGATGTATATTTGATGTTTACAAGTATATCTCTAGGTGTTATGATCATGGCTATTAGATTTCTTGGTTTAATGTTTGGCTTAGCTTTATCTGGTGCTAGTTCTAGAGAGAGCATATCTATAGCATTGACTTTAACCCCGATTAGTGAAATGGGTATAGTATTTGCAGATGTGTTGTTTAGAAGTGGTTTAATATCTGGAAAAAGCTTTACTATAGCTACAACAGCTACAATATTTACAATAGCAATATACAGCTTTATTTCTCCAAGATTCAATAAAATGGTTAAACAAATTGAAGATTTTTTACCCAATGCCATTATAAAAACATTTAACATTATATCAACTCTATATATAAGAAGAGTTGAGATATTAATATCTCTCTTAAAACCAGTAGTTAAGTTTATGGCCATAACACTAGTTGTAACTTATATCAATACCCAAATAAAAGAAATTATAAAATATCTTAATGGAGCCTCAATAGCTATAATATTCATAGGAGTAACATCAGTACTAGTCATATTGATAGCATTTTCATATACTGTTAGAAGCATATACAAAGTATTAGTGGTTACTACATCAAAAAGACGTTCAAGAATCATTGAAAGAGTTGGAGAAACATTCGATATAGTCATAGGAGCTATAGCTATAGCAACACTAATATATATATACTATGAAACAGCTACAACCATTTTACCTATGCCTATATGGATTGCAGGAACCTTATTTATGGCAATTCTAATATCAGTTATAATAGTGATATATGAAACATTAAAACGATATAGAGTTAAAATCAAAGAAGCAATTCCATAAAATACCTCTAAAACAGTTCTATATAGATCTATATGTTAACATCTTAGCTATTAAATATGATAGATTTAGTTATATCATCTCTGCTTTAATTATAACAATTTATGAAACATGTCAAAGAGTTTACGGCTTAGATTATTTTAATATATTTAAAGGTTATTGGTGGGAGGTATTGTTGCTATTGAGAAGAAACTTAGTGTTTCAATTTATATGATGGATAGATATGGTTTACCTGGTGGTTAACCTCATTTCTATAATTAATTGTTGAATCAATTAACGATATAGATATATGTGTTTAAGCTATTTGAATTTATTATAAGATTATTTTAGTGAGTTAGTTGAGAGTAAAATATCTTGTAGTTTTCTGTATTTATTAACTTTTTAGAGTGTGGTAGTTTGGTGGATTTAATGGGTTTTGAATTACTTAAAAAGAGGGCTTTGGGTTTTTTAAGAGATGCTAAAAGCGATTTCGAGCTAGAGGATTACGATTTAACACTATTTCATGTTGAGCAGTTCGTTCAGCTTTACTCTAAGTATCTACTCTATAGAAGAGTTGGTGACTATCCAAAGATGTACTCAGTTATTAAGCTATTGAGATATCTTGCCAAGGTTTATAGTGATTGTGGTATAGACAGGTTTTTAGAAGAGAATCTAGAAGCTCTTTATCTATTAGAAGAGTCATATATATCCTCACGTTATCTCCCTAGAGAATATGATAGAGATATTGCTTTGAGGATTCTAAAACTTGGTGAAAAGATTTTAGAGGTGTTTAAATGTCTAGAATCACATTAATAGACCTAGAGCTAGAGAGGATAGCCAATAAAAGGAAATATATTGAGGATATATGGATATATTTAATAAAAATAAGAGATATATGTAAAAGACATGACACAACATGTAGAGCTATAGTGTTTGGAAGTTTTGTAAAGAAAAACATGAGATGTGATAGTGATATCGATGTACTGCTAGTTACAAGATATGCAGAAGACCCTATATACAGAGGAAAAATATTTAGAGATATAACCAAAGAGATAGGATTTGATAACCCATTCGAAATACATATAGTTACAGAAAAAGAATATATAGAGCTATATAGAAAATTCATAGATATGTATCAAGAGATAGAATAAAGATCATGGTAAAGCAATAGATATAGATACTATTAAGATAGCTCTGGCTAAATATCTTTAATGTAGAGAATGGTAAGATATAGATATATGGTTTTCTATTAGAAATATAAAGAGCTTTTAATTACATACAAGAGATAGTGGACTTAGATAAAATAGAGAGATTTACAGAAATAGCTTCAATAGAATAGAAACTCCTATGCAATGCTGCTAGCATTTTTCCTAGAGTATAGATTGAAGCATCTTAGAAAATTAGAAGATTAGCATTAAATGAAATGATGGTGTTAGGTAAGGCATTGAAATCTATATTAATCAATGTTAGGAGTAGGAATATGTTTTTGTAGAGATTTGAAATGTATAGAGATGTCTATAGAGACTTCAGCAAAGAACTATAAATCTATAAAGCTCTTAAATACAATATAGAGTGGCATATCTATGGAACTACCTTTGTATTTCTACTAATTGCTATATTTCTAAGCTTTTTATCAAATGTTGCTAATACAAGGTTATATATATGTGCTGTTGAAAGGATTATATAGTCGTTTATCTCTCTTATGCTTTGTTTATCTTCTTCAAGCATCTTCAAAGACTTAAGAAGAATATCCATAGACTCTAATATATTTACTGTTCTTGGATCTTCAAGATAATCACGTAATTTTATTGCGATAAGACTAGTGGATAGCTGTAATAATCTAAGCATTATCCATATATACTCATGGACTACTATAGATGGTATAAAGATCTGTATAGCTTTATCAATAATTTCTGTTGCGATATCATGATACTCACTATCTTCAACAGTATCATAAATCAAAACATTAGTATCTAGTAGCAGCTTCATTAAGTATACCCTCAACCACCTCTCCAATTTCTTCAACACTAATGCTTCTACCTATTCTAACAGTTGTTCTTCTTCTCTTTATCGGAAGAATCTTTATAACACCTTCCT
Organism: uncultured Ignisphaera sp.; assembly: GCA_964447975.1. Lineage (GTDB taxonomy): Archaea > Thermoproteota > Thermoprotei_A > Sulfolobales > Ignisphaeraceae > Ignisphaera. The sequence goes on from CAYUUS010000053.1 coordinate 5,048, forward strand.
GCTCATCATAAATCACTTTAACAACATCACCTTCCTTTAACCCAATTTTATCTCTAATAACAGCAGGGATTGTAATTTGATAGTTGCGAGTAACCTTAGCAATCTGCTCCATCTTGAATAATAGTAGAAACCACTATATACTAGTATGTAAACTTTTCTAGTATATATAAACCTTCGGCATATGCATTATTGATTTTATTAAAAGAATAGAGATATTGTTTTAAATATATAGCTAGAGACAACCTAGGTAGCTATATAAGTAGATTGAATGCTTCTGTATAACTATCCTATAAAATTGTTAGTCTATCAATTTATAGATATATCAGATATTTATCTACTAAGAAACTAGATTGAAGTAAGTCAATGAATGAAAGATTTATATTTTAGTTGGGCTTTTATAAGAATAGGGATACATATGTTTGAACCTATAACAACAATCTCTACATTTTATATTCGTGGCTTTAGAGCTCCTGGAACATATATTCAGGGTAGGGGTGTGTTGGGTTTTTTGGGTAGGTTGGTTAGGAGGTTTG
>CAYUUS010000054.1:0-4564 GCA_964447975.1 uncultured Ignisphaera sp.
ATCCAGGAATAGGTGAAGACCTTGGGATGTGGGGTCTCTGGGTAACCTAAACGCCTCTAAGCCCTGTGAAGCCTTGAGTGGGATGCAGGGGAAATGAGGTGAGGCTATGAATCACATCAACTCATATAAACATACATAAGAGCCAAACCCCTTACTGTAAAAATATGGAAACTCTTTAAAATTTAGTTGTATGTCTAATTACCATTGTTTACGACGTCATACTATCTATTACTATAGTATGAATTTCTTCGTCTTAAAAACAATTAAAGCCATTAAGAATCTTGCAAAGGCTGCTACAAGGTACATGGTTTTAAGTCCTTCAATAATACCTATATTTTCTATTATTATAGAGGATATCAATCCTCCTATAAATGATCCTATAAATGAGGCCATACCTGTAAGAGTACCATATACACCCATATATGTAGCTCTATCATATCTATTAGCACACTCTACTATATATAATGCAAATACGATGTTGGCTATACCGCTTATCAAACCTGTATATACCCCCAATATATATAGATGTATCGCATTACTAGCAAATGCATATACTAATGGAACAGCAATCAATCCAAATCTATTTAGCAGTGCATATAATCTATATCTATATCTAGGTATATATCTACCAGCAATATACTGTCCTATGGTTATAGTTGTATTAGAAACTATTGAAAGGATAACCACTTGATAGGGAGCCATTTTAATTACTTTGACTTGAGAAATTGGAAAAAGAGGCCATGCTATAGATAATGCAAAGTTATAAAATGTATTTATCAATACAAATGTTTTAAATCTTGGGTTATTCATAGCCATTGAAATTCCTTTAAAATATATTATAAATGTCTCAATAAAGTTCTTTTTTAGGGACATGTTTTTTACATCGATTACAGTACTTGGTATGGATAATGTATAGGCTAGTGCAATAAATGCAGAGATCAGAGACAATAACGAAACTAAGCAGAACCCTATGTATTGAGGTGATAAGAATAGAATTGTTGTAGCAATGATGTTGCCAGCCAATGTAAATAATGTTGATAAACTACTATGTAATGAATATACATGTGACCTTCGAGTATAAGGTGCAATATCAATAATGATAGAGGTTAGTACAGGTATAGATGTTGAGGTTAATAAAGTGTTAATAGAAGACAAAGCTATTATTATATATGGTGTAAGATTGTTAAGAAAGATTAACACTGTAAGTGGAAAAGAAATTATAATTAAGGCTAGTACTCCTATAACCAATAAAATTTTTCTTCTTCCTATTAAATCACTTACTCTACCCCATATGGCTTGGCCTACACTATTAAATAAGTTGTTTAATGATTGAAATAAGCCTGATTCAAAGGCTCCTCCACCACTTAATATTAATAAATATGGTAATATAGGTGAGAGTGCACCGGTAGATAATGATAATATTGATATCCTAACATACAGCTTTTTTAAGGTCTCTATAACACTATTATTCTCATTCACAATATTGTTTGATATATTTTCACACCTTTAATGACAATTTATTGATTAAGGAGTGTATAGAATTAATGCAGATTTATAAGAATTATTTTTGTACTGGGTTGAATTGGTGTAGAATTTGGATAGATGTCCTCAATGTAACCTTAAAAATATAGATATATATAGATTTCAGTTACCATTTGAGTTACCAATACCTATAGCTATAGCAATGTCTAGAAGTATAAGAAGCGATTTAGAGAGATTGTTTAAAAATTACTCTGCTATAGAATTGCATATATGTAAAAATTGTGGATATACAGAAATAAGGTTTATTGCAAGAGAAGCCTCTTAAAAGAGTTTTTATTAAAGAATAAAAAGATTTATTAAACTACATAAATAAAGAAGCATATTTTAATGTAATAATCAATTTTTAATTTCTTATAAGAGATAAAAGTTTTGCTTACTATGTCTATGAATAAAAGAAACATAGTGTCGTTATTAGTTAAGATCTATGAATTAAAGCCATGTTACAATAATTCTAGTCTTTGTTGGGATATTCTCAACGCCTCTAGCTATATTAAGTCTCAAAAATGCATAATGCTTTCTTTGATTATCTATTTCTATAGTTATCATTCTATCACTATCTAATAGCCCTGTTGAAATATTGTTCCATATAACATCAAAGTTTTCTTCTATTAGAAGAGGTTGTGTTGTTGCATAGAGACTCCACTTAATTGATCCTTCACCAATATTTATCAATGTTATTGTAATGAAATCATAGTCTAGTATCTCTAGAGGTGGATCTAGCCAGATTCCTTTAGAACCGGGATCTAGATCCCATGCTAAAATCCATGATAATGAGGTTTTAGGAATGTCAATCAATTCAACTACCATTGAACCTGAGTAGCCTCTCCAATCTATTGCACCTATAGTTCCTTGAAGCGTTGGAAATACATGTGTTGTCTCCATAAAACCATATCTGCTTGGTCTATAGTATAGTGTAGGATAGATTGTATACGTTGTCATTATTCCCCATCTAGGTCTACAGAAATAGTCTATAACTATTATACCACCTCCAGCTTCAAGCCCTACAACAGTTAGATTTCCACCAAGTTCAGCTAATCCTAGCCTAAATGCACTATGGGGTTTAAACAACCAAATATTGTTTATATTTCCCATCCCTTTAGGACACTGCCATGCAATAAATCCATCCTCATTTACTTCATATACCCCTGAAAAATCACCATTTTGAGCAACTATGTAGTTGCCACCAAAGGAGTTAGTATGTACACCACTAGCAGTTGAGCCAAATATTCTCGAAATTTTTGCTGCTCTATATATCGGCAAACTCCACATAGTTGATCCATTAAATAGAACTTTTCTTATAAATCCACCATATCCTCCAGCACCATAATCTGTAACTATAAAACCTTTATTATCAAATGAAGGCTGTATATCATGGGGCCATTCAGCACCATCTATATTTAAACTCCATTTAATTTTATGTGAATCCCTATCTATAGCTATCCATCTACCAGCTCTATCAGCACACAGTATATCGCCAGGCTCTACTCCAATCTCTGGAATTCTTTCTATAGCTATGTGAGCACTATGAGGATTTGGAATCATATCGCCAGGAACCCTTATTTCTTCTTCAATAATCCTCTTAACAGGATTGTATATTATGATACTAAATCTATTGTGTGGATCAGCAAGAACTAGCTTTTCTTTTCCATCTCGAGGATCAATAATGTGTTCAGCGTAATGGGGTGTATAACCATTCTTATAGAAAAGTATTCTAAATTTTAAACCAGCAATACTTATTACATTTTCAAATCCCATTTTATACACCTTATAAAAATATATACTTGAATCGAGATATATCTATCTAAGAGATAAATGGTGTTAGATATGAGTGTAGAAGTACTTAGTGTAAGTGAATTAATAGTCAATGCTTTCTCAGATCCACAGACAGCTATTGTAATATTAATACAATTCATATTAGGTTTAGCACTAGGCTACATCTCTGTAAAAGCATTGAAATATATCTTAGCATTTATAGCAATATTAGTTTTAGGGACATTTTTATCTGTATGGAGATTAGGAAGCTCTATGACCGAGGTATTCAAAACTCTTAGCAGTGTTGCTGAGATTGCAAAGAACTTCGCTATAGTTCTAGGACTTATTACTGTAGGACCTATATCTATAGGCTTTATAATAGGTGCTGTAATAGCTTTAATTAAAAAATAATCTCATAGATTGATACACAACAATTTTTAACAATTATAATACAATCTATATTGTTAAATGTTTAAAGTAATAGTCACTTAATTAAATTGACATCATTTATAATAATGGGTTTTAAACCTACAATTTTATCATCAATTATTATTGGAGTATTTCTATAAATTTTATGATACATATCGCCACGTTCATCTATATATGTAATATGCACAATGCTATAACGTGGAATTTGCAGCTTTGAATATATACCATTACACATTTCAAATAATACTATACCTTTTTGTAATATTGTGAATTATAATACTGTATGTAATTCACCCTATTATATCTTTTGGATGATGACATAAACAGCCAATCTTTAAGCCAATTCTAATAAATACAAAGCATAATAAGTAGAATAAAAATTTTTAAAGATAATGTATGTAAAAGTAATATTGCATCTCTTAAACTTTGAAGCTAAAATAAGTTGGCAACGATATCTATTCTATAAAATAAGCATGAATCATACATCCTACAAAAATTTAAAGTTAGACTTTAATAGATGTTTTAAATAGAAAATCATTATATAAATTTAATGTCCTGTAGATATTTAGCCCTTAAATAAAAATTCCAAAGACTTCTATTCAAAAATAAAAACCAAAAATGTGAAACATTTCTAACTATATATCAATATAGTGAGAAATAGTTGAATTTTAAATTTGAGCCGCCGGCGGGATTTGAACCCGCGACCACCGGCTTACGAGGCCGGCGCTCTACCTGGCTGAGCTACGGCGGCTATATGTTTTATTGTTATAAGAAAACTTTTGTGTTTTGTGGCGGGCCCGCCGGGATTTGAACCCGGGACCTCCGCCCTCTTTGGTCTACG
>CAYUUS010000055.1:0-4456 GCA_964447975.1 uncultured Ignisphaera sp.
ACAAAGCAAGCATACCGAATAAGTATGAGTAAGGATTAACCTCCATCGAATTCATCAGAAGCCTACAAGCCGTATACAGAACAATATAAACATAAAATACCTAAAACTATATCTTCAATCAGACAATCACACCGAAATTGTATAATTTATCATACATTCTATGAATCTAAAATTCTATCTAAGAATAAGCATGAGATCATACGTTTGAATTGAACATATATTTTCAATAGCTTCAAGAACATAAACATTTTTATATAAGTTTAAGAAACTTAAAATGATGACTTATAGGATTGCTGATTAATGATGAAACTTGGCTTATCTGAAGAATTTTCACATCTTTATATGTAGAATGATAAGTTTTATATGGCATTATCTGAGTATATTACATAATTTTGAGAAGATGTATCATCTTTTCATGATTATCAAAGTGAGTATAAAGGTTCTTGAAACTTTTAAAAAGTAATCCATTTTGCTTCAGCTTCGAACATTTCGTTAACCATTATTTCGATCTCTCTAGGTGTTAGGATGGCTGATGTTAGCGGATCGAACATTATAGCTTGTTGTTTATAAGAGCTGCTCTAGATCTTAAGAAGGGATACCTTAACTACGCTAGATTACCGACTCAATAAGTTAGTTTATTATAGAGCTTGTATATTTCATTTTATTTTTGTACTAAATTATCAAATTTAATGTATTATATTATCAACTCTAACCTAAGTTTTTTCTTAATATTATAGCTAAGATAAGATTTAGTTTTCAACTATTTTTCCTAAACAGCATTACGATTTTCTATTTCCCATTTTTAAATTCGTCTAAATTAATCTGGAGAACAAAGATCGCAATAAAAATCCAATCCTCATCTTTATAATTGCATGGTTAACGCATGGTGTTTAGAGGTATATAAAACACACTCATAGGTTTAACTTCATACTTCATCATTAAATTCAACTGTTCCCATACCTCTAAGCGTAAAGTAGATTTCAGCTGATCCCTCATGTTTATGGCATGCTCCTTCCCGGTACGGTTCATATCTAAACATTAATAGGTTGAGCGGCACTCTTCTTTCGGATGCATCAAGAATTATTTTGGTATATCTCCCAGATAATGGAGGTGGAGATCGCCGCTCTGCAATCCCGTTTATGTCCACTACAAATGGCTTCAATACATCCTCTCCCATCTATATCTCACCTTCAAATAAACATTAACATTGCTTTGTAGTTTAATTAATTTCTCCCTGTTTAATTCTCTTTCCTTTATGAATCGAAAGTGTACTGATGGGGAGCTCAACATCTTTTGAGGGGGAGCAGGATGCTTAGGAGATCCACAGCGTTGGATGAAGCTTGCGTTAAGGTTAATGACCTAGAATACTAGGTTTATTTTATGTTAGATAGACATTAATAGGAATGAGATATTATCTCTATGAAGGTTTACCTATCCAAGAATGCATTTGAAGTACTATAATGGTAAGCTGACATTCATCGTTGATAATACGTCGTAGCTTAAGAGGTACTGAAGAAGCTGATCTTAACGTACAATGTGAAGTCTGCATACTCATCGTTCAAGCAGAGAACGAAGCTATTCTTTAACACCATAACTGCCAACCCATTTAACATGAGCGAAAGGTTTAGAGGATTTATCTCATGCTGGGAGCTATTAATAAAACTCTACTCATACTATACTACAACCACTAAGGAAGTAAGCTTAGGTTGCCACGTTCACAATGGTAAGGGTAAATTTTAAATAATTTATGGAGAATTAAAAATTACCGTTAACGTGGAGGTTATTAGTTTTGAAGGTGGATGTCGTCCTTCTTACCAAGAATAGCTTGAAACCCTGCTTACCTGACTGTGTTAAGTCTATTTATGAAAATGTTCCTGTTAACAGGCTTATAGTTGTTGATGGTGGAAGCACGGATGGAACATTAGAGTTTTTAGAGAAAATGCCTGACGTTGAGATTATTGATGATTCCAAGGGTAATAGAGCTACTGCTAGACAGAAGGGTATCGAAGCCGCCGAGACGGAATGGCATCTTCATGTAGATTCAGATGTGATCTTATGTGAAGGCTGGTTTACGAGAGCATCCAGATATATTAGTGATGATGTTGGTGCGATATGGGGTGTTGCTATACCGGTTGAGCCACATACCTTTAACATAGTTTATGCTATGAGTAAATTTTATAGAATGCCAATAAGAGATATGCTTGTTAAGCAGATGCGCTCTGAAAGATGTATGACGCATGATACTCTCTTTAGAACAGAGCCTCTGAAGGATATCAAAATACCGAGAGATCTACATATCTGGGAAGATGATTACATTGGAAGGTGGATGATTAGGAAGGGTTATAGGTTTCTAAAGGTTAAGGATCCATACTGTCTACACTATGTATCGGAGAAAGGATTGGAATCAGCAATACTTAACGGTTACCTTCTACACAAATATAGGATATGGAATTTTAGGAAGGTATTGATGCGATTTATCCTGACAATTCCAAAATGTGCATGGATATACGCCATCACAAGGGATTTTGAAGCAGCGAAGAGACAAGCACTAACATATATACTAACAATGAAGGGGTGGCTAGCACTATGACGATTTTCTCAGTAAATAAAGGTGTATCCATATGATGGTATCAGTAATTATTACTACCTATAAACGGGATTGGTCACTACCTTACTCTCTCGATAGCCTTAAGGAGCAAACACGGACTCCTAATGAAGTAGTCATCGTACTTAAGCCTCATCCTCACGATAAGAGTGAGGATATAATCAAACAATTTTCAAAGGACCTAAAAATTAATCTTATAATACAACGACGAGGAAATTTCACAGATGCTATTTCTATGGGGATTAAAGCATCACATGGTGATTTAATACTCTTCTTAGATGATGATGCGATAGCTGAAAAAAAATGGATAGAAAAATACTTAAAGTTATTTAAAACCCTCCCTCAAGCCGGAGGTATATCAGGCATCACTTATAAAGCATTTAAAACAATGGATAGTATAATTCTTACTAAGAAGAAATTTTATGAGGAAAAAGAGACAAAGATATCGCTCCATAGAACACCATTAAATATATTCAAAGACTATACTGAATTTATTTCAGATTCCGGAATCCCAGCTAGACTTCCTCTTCCATCTCAATCAATAATTCATAGTGCTCTACTTGATGGGGTCAATATGGCTTGGCGGAAAGAAGCATTATTAGGAAATGATTTAGCGAGAGCTTTCAGAGATAGTAAAATAGGTAGCCTTAATGAGAAATATCTCGCCTGTTATACAAGACTAAAGGGTTATCACACTTACCGAATAAATGATCCAGAAGCCGCGCCAATAGTATGGCATATACAGCATCCATATTCTTTACAAAGAAGACCGATATTGGGAGAGTTTTGGCGAAATTTTGACTTAGCCTACAATTACTGGCGTCTAAAGCATTTAGGATGCAAAACATCATTCCCAAAGTATATAATAGGATTGATTATACTCTCAAGAAAGAAGCCATTTCTACGCATACCCGCTTACCTTTATGGCTTTATTAAAGGTCTATCCTTTGCCTTTTTAACAAATACCTACTGAAAACACCTATTTTTATTTTAGTTAATGGAATATTCATACCACCTGTAACTATGTAAACACCAGCTTCTCTACATGTATTGGCTACCCTATGCACAATTCTATCTAGATTTCCCACTAAGAATCCTTTTTCGAGTATAATTGCTAGCAATATAGCTATAGGCTTACTACCCATCACGGATATATCGTTCACTCTGCCTAAAATAGTTAGCCTATCCATATCCTCACCTAGAGAGAATGATGTCTGCTCAGAAAACTATAAATAAGAGATAATAACAAGTGCTTAGAAGAGACATGAATAACAAAATAGATTTTCTCTACATCGGAGATCTAAACTTAGAGCATGGAGGCGCTCAGAGACATACTTTCTATACGCTTAAGTGCATCCTGAAGAGGGAATAATAGATTTATTAGAGATTATTCATAAAGCGCAACAAAAGATAAAAATGATATGGGAAAGGAGATTAAAGTAGCAATTTTAGGTTGTTTTATAAGCGAATATATAAAACAGTTATTTTTAAGAAGAGCTAAAGAGCTTAATATCATTAAGAATATTAATATTTTAGAATATTTATCCACCTCTCTATACCTTAAGCTTGTAATCTAAGATCTCCTCACTTAAGATATCGAGAGATATTGAGTATCTAGTCTTAATCGATCTCTAGAAATTAATCTGCACCCTACTAATAGAGGATATCGTATCTATACCGATGAAGGGGGATTTATGTGATAAGTAGGAAACTTAGGGTGTGATTCCTAAAGCTTTAAATCCTGAAGGATATAGTATTGCTAGCTTTAATCTAGGAGGGTTATGCTGGTCGAGGTGCTCGTCTTACACTATTCTAGGACGGGTAGGACTGAAGCTTTAGCTAAAGCTGTAG
>CAYUUS010000056.1:0-4335 GCA_964447975.1 uncultured Ignisphaera sp.
AATAAAATAAATTATTTACTTTATTATTTTTAAACAAACAACAATTCATTTTTTAATTATTGTCATTTAATTTATTTATATTAATTTTTATGCATTTCAATACATACTTGCCCATAATTATTTTGAGTATTCTATAAACATAAAGGTTTATAATTTTAGCTTTATGTGAAATATTATAGGTTAGGGGATCAATATGGATGTAGATGTAAGAGTTAAAGAGTTGTTGGCTAAGATGAGTTTGGAGGAGAAGGTGGCTCAGCTACAGTCTATATCTATAGATATGCTTTTAGATGGGAGGGAGTTTTCTGAGGAGAAGGCTCAGAAGCTTCTTAGATATGGTGTTGGTGAGATTACTAGGGTTGGTGGATCTAGGATTGGGCTGAGTCCTAGGGAAGCTGCTAGTGTTGTTAATAAGGTTCAGAGATTTCTTGTTGAGAAGACAAGACTTGGTATACCTGCTATTGTTCATGAGGAGTGTTTAGCTGGTTTAATGGCTTTAACAGCTACTGTTTTTCCTCAGGCAATTGCATTGGCGTCTACATGGGATCCTGATCTTATCTATAGAGTTGCTTCTGCTATTAGGGAACAGGTTATGTCTATTGGTGCTAGACATTGCCTCTCTCCTGTTTTAGATCTTTGTAGAGATGCTAGGTGGGGTAGATGTGAAGAGACATATGGTGAAGACCCATATCTAGTTGCATCTATTGGATATGCATATGTTAGAGGTCTTCAAGGCGATGATATATCGAGAGGCGTTGTTGCTACTACAAAGCATTTTGCTGGCCATGGGTTTTCAGAAGGTGGTAGAAATATTGCCCAGGTTCATCTAGGCTTAAGGGAGTTTAGAGAGCAGCATCTATATCCATTTGAGGTTGCTATAAGGGTTGGAGGAGCATTGGCTGTTATGCCTGCTTATCATGAAATCGATGGTATTCCATGCCATGGAAATAAAGAGCTTTTAACAGATATTCTTAGATATCAATGGGGTTTCAAAGGAGTTGTTGTATCTGATTATGGAGCTATTCCACAGTTGAACACTATTCATAGAGTTGCAAGAGATTGTGTAGATGCTTTTAGAATTGCCTTAGAGGCTGGTGTTGATATGAATCTACCCAATGTTGTCTGCTTTGATGAGCTTGTTAAAGCTGTTAGAGATGGCATAGTCTCAGAGTCTGTTGTTGATAGAGCTGTTGAAAGAATTCTAAAACTTAAATATATGCTTGGCTTATTCGATAAACCATATATTGACGAGTCCAAAGTTCTAGAAGTGTTGGATAGTGAAGGTTATAGAAGACTTGCTTTAGAGGTTGCTAGAAAATCTATAGTTCTTCTTAAAAACGATGGGATTCTGCCTCTTCCAAAGAATATAAAGAGAATAGCTGTTATAGGTCCAAATGCAAATGAGCCTAGAAATATGCTTGGAGACTATCACTATGATGCTCATCTAAGCAGAGACTCTGTTTCTGTAAAGGTTGTAACAGTTTTGGAGGGTATATTAAACAAGGTTTCTAGAGATACAGAGGTTCTATATGCAAAGGGATGTGATGTTGCTTCTATGGATAGAAGTGGATTTGTAGAAGCTTTGAAGATAGCCAAGGAATCTGATGTTGTTATAGCTGTTATGGGTGAGAAATCAGGTTTGGATCCAAGGTGGTTTGGAAAAACATTTGAAGAAACACAATACACATCTGGTGAAGGTGTTGATAGAGCTTCACTTAGATTGCCAGGTGTTCAAGAAGAGCTTGTTAAAGAGATTCATAAATTGGGTAAGCCGATAATTCTCATCCTTATAAATGGAAGACCTTTAGCCATATCATCGATTTTACCATATGTCAATGCTGTTTTAGAGGCGTGGTTCCCTGGTGAGGAAGGTGGAAATGCTATTGCCGATATACTATTTGGTGATTATAGCCCAAGTGGAAGACTTCCAGTTTCTATGCCATATGATGTAGGGCAGATACCAATATATTACTCTAGAAAGCCTTCATCATTTAGGGAATATATTGAGTATCAAGCAAAGCCTCTCTTTCCATTTGGATACGGACTAAGCTATACAGAGTTTAGATATAGCAACCTTGCTATAGAGCCTATAGAGGTTAATCCATTTGGATATATAAAAATCGCTGTAGATGTTGAAAATATCGGTAGATTCGATGCCGAAGAAACAATCCAGCTATATATATCAAAAGAATATTCATCTGTAACCAGACCAGTAAAAGAGTTAAAGGGATTCAAAAAGATATTCATTAAAGCTGGTGAAAAAAGAAGAGTCGTGTTTACATTACCTATAGAGATTCTAGCTTTTTATGATAGATATATGAGGCTTGTTATAGAGCCTGGAGAATATATTGTTATGATTGGTAGAAGCTCTGAGGATATAGTACTTAAAGGAAGATTTAAAGTTGTTGGGGAAACAGCTATTGTTAGCGAGAGAAAATATTATCTATCTCATGCCGAGGCATATTAACAGAAAAAATAGATATGAATTAAAAATTTATTTTCTATGCTTTTTTAACAACTATTCTTATTGTATATGGATACCACCCTATTTTCTGTAATGGAACCCTTACCTCTAGACCCTCATCTTTATATATCCATTCTATTTTTTCTTTAGAACCCAATATATCAACATGGATTATATCACCATCAACTATATTGATACTCTTTGACACTGCTTTTAACACTATTCTATCTTTTGGTTTTCCAAGTATTGTTGCATAGATTATTTCTCCTATTGGATACGCCTTCTTAACAGTGTATCTAACATCTTCTTCTGTAAATACCAGCTTTTTCTCTACAAAGAAGCCCTCCTCCATTAATCTAGCTGGACCTTCTCCAAATATTCTCCATGGTTGTGATCCATAGATAGCCTCGCCATTTATCTCTAGCCAGCTACCTATATTAAGCAAAATTTTCTTTGCCTCTTCTGGTATAGTTCCATCTGGTTTTGGACCTATATTTAGTAGTAGAACACCGTTTTTACTTATAACATCTACCATATGTTGTATTACCACTTCAACTGGTTTATATTCAGCGTCTTTTATATAGCCCCAAGATTTATAGTCTATAGAGGTGTCTGCAACCCATGGATATCTCTGGATCTCTTTCACTGTACCTCTCTCTGCTAAATCTGGTATAGCTGTGCCTTCTTTGAATGCCTTAATCTTATAGACTATAACAGGCTCTATACCCCATCTATAACATCTATTATAGTAGTATGCAGCAAACGCCTTTAGATATGGTTCAAAAGCAGGATTTGCAATCCACCAATCAAAGTATACAAGCCACGGTCTATACCTCTCAACAACTTCAACTAATCTTAGAAGCCAATCCATCAAAAACTCTTTATCTGGATAGATATTGTCTGGCCCTGGCGGTGCTCTAGGGTCTAGAGAAGCTGGTTTTGCAGGTCCATAGAGATCAAAATACTTTGGATCTCTAACATCAGAATCTATCCTCATTCCAGGTTCAAAGAAGAACCAATGCTCTGCCCTATGATATGAAACACCAAATATTAGACCTCTCGACTCTATAGATTCCTTCAACTCTCTAACAATATCTCTTTTAGGGCCTATTCTAGCTGCACACCATCTTGTATAGCTAGAGTCCCATAATGCAAAACCATCATGATGCTCTGCAACTAAAACAACAAACCTTGCACCACATTTCTCAAAAATCCTTGCCCATTCATCGGGATCCCAGTTCCCAGCTGTAAACATAGGTATAAAATCTTTATATCCAAACTCTGTTAAAGGTCCAAAGCTTTTTACATGGAATTGATGCTCTGGTCTATCAGACATATACATATGCCTAGGATACCACTCACTACCAAAGGCAGGAACAGAATAAACACCCCAGTGGATAAATATTCCAAGCTTTGAATCTATAAACCATTTCGGAACCCTATAGCTTTTTAGAGACTCCCAACTAGGTTTAAAAGGACCTTTAATAGGTGAAGGAATAGATTTCAATACCTCATATGGATCCATAGACACTATCTCAAGATATTTCCCAAATGAATCGACATCTTGCTGGACCATATCTACAACCCTCAACAGATAGAGTTGATACCTCTATATAAACCTTTTTCTACCATCTACATAGCAACTATATAGAATTCAAAACAACCTAAAAAGATACAAATCATAATATTCCACAACAATAAGATAATAAGAGGTTTTTAATATACATTGTCTATTGATACACAGTAAAAAATAGATATCTACCATCAATGGAACATTTTAAAGAACTTTTCTCTTTTGATAAAAATTTTTGTTTAAAAATTAAAAATAGATTTGATAATTTTTGTTTAAAAATAATAAAGTTGTTTTTATT
>CAYUUS010000057.1:0-4329 GCA_964447975.1 uncultured Ignisphaera sp.
CAGCTTGTTGCTACTGCACGTATATTTAGCGTTATGACTGGATTGCCCTTCGAAACAGCAATACTATTAGGGGTTGTGGTGGTAACAATATATACCGCTACAGCTGGCATACTTGGTGTGATTTATACAGACCTCTTTCAATTCATTCTAATATTTACAGGTGTAGTAACGTTGACAGTGGTAGCACATACAGCTATAGGACTAAGCACCATAAAAACTAATCTGTCTTCAGAACACTGGAGTCTTCTAGGTTTCGATGGCATAGCATATTTCATTACATTATTCATATTATGGTGTGCTGACCTACCATACAACTATGTTATTCAAAGAATATCATCTGCTAGAACCAAGAAGATAGCTTTTATGGCGCCATTATTTGGAGCTATGAGCTATCTACTTACAGCATATTTTGGTGCTGTACTGGGTTCCTATGCCGCATATGTTCTTCCAGGACTTAAGGCAACAGATGAAGCTGTTATAAGACTCTCTATAACACTTCTACCACCAATTGGAGCAGGACTTCTCTGTGCTGCTTTGTTAGCCGTTACCATGTCTAGTGCAGATACCTATATAAATGCACCAACCTCATTAATAGTACATGACCTAATAAGGCCTTTTAAACCATCTTTAACAGATAAACAACTCCTTGGAATATCAAGAATTCTAACTGTGATACTAGCCCTAATAGCAACAGTGCTTGGTCTATGGCTTAGAGGTATAATAACAGTGCTAATAACATTTCTATACTTCACTATTGCCGCCATTCCACCTTTTATAGCATCTGTATTTTGGAAGAAAGCTAGTGCAGAAGGATCTTTCTGGGCAATGCTTATTGGAGGTATAGTAAGCGCTGGTCTTAGATTCGCCAATATATATGGATTGACACCCGCAGGCAACTTCTATGGAATGTATCTACCAGCGTGGCTAGGCATAGCCATATCTACAATAATTTTAGTTGTTCTCTCAATAGCAAAGCCGAAGACCAGTGGAAAGGAAATTAAAACTGTTGGTGGAGGTATTGTATCGCCAGAGGTTCAACATATAATAAAGTTAATGCCTTGGTAATACATCTCTATATAAATCAAGAATATTTTTCTATTCATTTTTCATTTTTATTACAAAAATACTGTTGGTTTGCATCTTGCAAAAGTTTAATAAGGTGTTCAACACTGTATTATATGGTGCTGAATATGGAAAAGTCTGACTCTATAGATAAATATTATTTAGCAATCACTTCTCTGCTTAAGAGGATATATGAGGAAGAGCGGGTAAATATTGAGAAAGCTGCTGATGTTCTTGTAAAGGCAATTAAAGAGGATAGACTTATACATGTGTTTGGCACAGGTGGCCATTCTGCTATGGGTGCTGAAGAAATGTTTTATAGAGCTGGGGGTCTAGTTCCTATAAATCCCATTCTAGACCCTGGTATAGTTCTGCATTTTGGTGGCCCTAGATCAACAGATATTGAAAGACTGCCTGGCTACTGTGCGAAGATTCTCCACCACTATAACCTAAAAGAGGGGGATCCAATAATAATAGTTACTGCTTATGGCATTAATGCATGTACTATTGATGCTGCTTTAGAGGCTAAGAAGATGGGTCTTACAGTTATAGCTGTAACATCGCCAGAGTTCTCTAAAAATATACCACTAGATCACCCAGCTAGACACCCAACAAAGAAAAACCTATTTGAGGTAGCGGATATCGTTATAGATTGTAAAATGCCTTTTGGAGACGCTGTTGTTGAGATTGAAGGTCTGCAGCAAAAAGTTGCACCTGTATCTACAATATTAAACGCGTTTATCCTTAATTTATTGGTTGCTAAAACAGTTGAAAAGCTAGTTAAAGAGGGGGTTGCACCACCAATATGGATGAGTTCAAATATTCCAGGTGGGGATGAATTCAATAGAAAATGGCTAGAAAAATATAGAAACAGAATTAAACTAATTCTTTAAATCTATTTGGTGTATCTGGTATGTCGAGAGTTAATTTAGCTTGGCTATATGCTATAACTAGGTATGGCTATCCTCCACCAATAGATGATATGTTTAGAGTTGTTGATGATGCTGCAAGACTGGGTTTTAAGGCTATTGAGTTAGAGGTTGTTGGTGAGAAGAATCTTAGGGAGATTGAAGAGCATAAGAAGAAGTTAAAGGATTATATTGATGGTAAAGGCCTTGTTGTTATTAATGTTGCTGCAATTTTTAGAGAGCTTCTCTCACCTGATGAAAATATCAGGAATAAAGCTTTAGAATGGTTTGCAAAGACAGCTGACCTAGCTATATACTTCAATGCTCCAATGGTGCAGATAGATACATTTACACCCCCAATAGAGTTTATCGGTGCAAAACCATATTCAACAGCTATAGTTTTTGGTGAGAAGTATAGAGTTAGAATACCGCCTAACTTCTCTTGGAGAAGCTTCTGGAGAATGCTAGTAGATGTTGCTAAGAAGTGTTCATTGATAGCTAGAGACCATGGACTTCTACTCTCTATTGAGCCTAGAATTGGTGAAACCATTAGCAACTCAGATGCTATGCTAAGGCTTTTAGATGAGGTTAACGAGGATAATCTTGGAGCTGTTCTAGATACAGGTCATCTTCATGCAGCTAAAGAGCTGATACCTCTATCGATTGAGAAGCTAGGTGAAAAAATACTCTATGTACATATATCTGATAACGATGGAAGAGACAACTACCACTGGGCACCAGGGAAAGGGACAATAGACTGGGAATCGGTATTCGAAGGGCTGAAGAGACATAGTTTTAAAGGTTATATAGCTATAGATGTTGGTGGACAAGATATAAGGGATAGGCTAGATGAAGAAGTAATAGAGGCAAGGAAATTCGTTGAGGAAATGGGTAAGAAGCATAGCCTATGGTAAGCTATTTAGATAAGGTAATATTTAATGAGTGTTATAGTTCTTGAAAATGGCTATGTAGTTACCCCCTACAGAGTTATAGAGAATGGTATAGTAGTTATAGAGAATGGCAAGATTAGGGATGTTGGTAAAAGGGATGAGGTGAAGATCCCTGGAGATTCTTGGAGAATTGATGTAAAGGGAAACTATGTTGTTCCAGGGTTTATAGATATTCATCTGCATGGCGGTGGCGGAGCAGATACTATGGATGCCACATATGAGGCTCTCAACACAATATCGCTAGCTCATGCAGAAGGAGGAACAACAGCGTTCATACCATCAACAGTTTCTGCACCGTTAAAAGATATCATCAATGCTATAGATGCTGTGAGAGAAGCTATGAGGATAGGTACTAAAGGTGCTAAGATCCTAGGAATACATATTGAAGGGCCATATATATCGGTTGAGCAGAAGGGGGCTCATGACGAAAGATTTATTAGAAGTCCTTCTAAGGATGAGATAGATGAGTTGTTGAACCATGTTGATGTAATTAAAACCATTACAGCTGCACCAGAGATTGCAGGGGGGCTAGAGCTAGGCTATATAATGAGTTCTAGAGGTGTACTTATGTCTATAGGACACTCTAATGCAACGATATATGAGGTTCTCAAGGCTGTTGAAGCTGGATATAGACATGTTACACATATATACTCTGGATGCTCTATGACTAGAAGGATTAGGGCATATAGATATCCAGGTGTTGTAGAGGCTGCGTATCTCATTGATGATTTAACTGTTGAGATGATAGCTGATGGGAAGCATCTACCACCCCATCTAATAAAACTTATATTGAAGAATAAAACTATTGGTAAAGTCTGCATAGTTACAGATGCTATGATGGCAGCAGGTCTACCACCAGGTAAATATAAGCTTGGATCTATAGAGGCTATAGTTGATGAAGGTGTTGCTTGGCTACCTGATAGATCAGCATTTGCAGGTAGCGTAGCAAGGATGAACACAATGATAAGGTTTCTTGTAAATGATGTTGGGCTTACTTTACAAGATGCTGTAATGCTGGCCTCTACAAACCCTGCTAAGATAATTGGTATAAGTCATTCTAAAGGTAGCTTAAGTAGAGGGAAAGATGCAGATATTGCTGTAATGGATAAAGAGCTCAGAGTGTTGATGACTATTGCAGAGGGTAGGATTGTGTATCGCAGTAAAGAGCTCTACATAGAATAGCATAATAGCAAAACATCTATTGAAGAGATCCAATGCATTTAAGATGTGGACTGCCAATACAATACTATTCATAGTTATGATGCAGATA
The DNA here is from genome assembly GCA_964447975.1 of uncultured Ignisphaera sp. Taxonomy (GTDB): domain Archaea; phylum Thermoproteota; class Thermoprotei_A; order Sulfolobales; family Ignisphaeraceae; genus Ignisphaera. The sequence continues at coordinate 4,191 of CAYUUS010000057.1, forward strand.
AACAGCATACTATTGTATTTAGGAAATTGTTTTACGGCTTTATTTAGCTTATATAATAGAGAAAAACTAGGGTTTGTTTTTAGGTAGATAAAACATATTTTTAATACAGTTAAAGAATTTAAAAATTAAAAAGAGTTTT
>CAYUUS010000058.1:0-4035 GCA_964447975.1 uncultured Ignisphaera sp.
AGAAGTGTTGTTATAGATGGTTTAGAAGTGGATATGCTTATAGAGTCAGATAAGAGTATCTATGTTATTGAGGTTGAGATAAAACCTACTATAGATATTCAAGGGATTTGCTAACAAAAACAGAGATTGTTCAAAAGAAATATGAAAAACCTGCTACACCTATTCTTAGGTACACTCATAGGAAGCGATATCATGACCTTTGTCAAAGCTAAGAACGTTAAAGTATACAGCTACTAACACCATTTCTATACATTTAAATGTTTTCTAAAAGGAATTTTGTGATACTAGACTCGATAGCGACTCATGGAGTACGAATTAAGCTAGTGAACAATCGGTGAATTCCTAAAGGGAAACCTCATTCTTTAGGGTGGAATTGTCTTAAAAAGATATAGCTCTAAAAACTCTATTTACTAAACAATGAAAATGCATCCAAAAAGCCGTAGATGATACTAGCAAGGATTATAATGTATAGAACTACTGATATATTGATTATTGTGGAGATGGTGTAGCTGTTATATGGTATCTCAATAGTTAGTATCCCATGGTTAAACACGCTATATAGCATCAATGCGTAGAGCATTTTTGATAAAACTTTCATTGGTATCGATATTAGGTGTTTATGTACAAGCGATATAAATGTTTCTAGAGCTATGAAGAACCAGATATAGCTTGCAGCAGCTACCCCAGTTACCATCTCTATGGGTATTTGAAGAATTCTTGAGAATAGCATTGGTAATGCTATTATGTATAGCAGGTAGTAGAATAATCCAAAGATAACACCTCTAGCTATCTTTTTTACCATCTCTACCACATTCCTCTTCAATGCTATCACCTCACTATTGCTGACAAATGATAAAGCCCTGCAATCTTAAATTCAAGAGTCATTGGCATATCTAGAAGCTCTTTAGAGGCATATACATCTATAGTTACGTTCCTCACATACTCACCTCTTGAAACATCTCCAAATAGCAATGTCTTGTTCAATATATATAGCTTGAGATCCGTTAACTTTACACTACCGTTGTATATAAGCTTCACAACCACAGCTGTCTTTACACCATCAATAGTTGTATTGATTATAGACATTGAAACCTGTATAACATTTCCCTTACCAACCTCATACATAAATATAATCAAAGGACTTAGCACAGCCAAGAGCATAAGGACTAGAATTACTGAGACCCCGACTTTGACTGCTCCATACGTTTCAACTCCCCCTTATCAGCCTTATACAGCTCAACAATCATACCAACACCATATTTTATAATCATGCCCCCACCCCATAACACCAACCCAAGAAATCCTAGCTTTAACACTAAGTTCACCAATTCATATGCTGTATTTGTAATTGCCTCATCAAGGCTTTTAGCCATAGGAAAAACAGGTTTATATATATGATACGCTTCATAAGCACTATAAACACCAACAACTATAATTATCAATCCAATAGACAGCAATACAACCCCTATTAAATATGGATTCCACTTCATCTCTAATACCATTTCAGCTATAGCTTAAAAAGTATAAAAAGAAATATGAAAACTATTGTTCTCTAATAGAAAAAGTTGCATCCATTTATAGATTAATTATTATAAACAACTTTACTTGTATTTTAAATCTATCTACGAGTAACACAAAATACAACAAGCTTAGTAATATAAGTAGCCATACTGTCTATTACTTCTGTAGGTGGTGTACTCAATACTATACTATAGAGATAGTTATAGACGTAAAACCAAGTAGCAATAACCCGCATGTTATTCATTGCATAGCTTTGGCAGCTATTGCTTCTAAAAGCAACCTTGTCGCATATTTGATGATGTTTATAAATACTTGTAAACACTCTTAAAACATTGCTTCAAAAGATCTACAGCCTTTATCTGTAGGTTCGATGTAATTGTCTCTAATTAGATGTTGTAACTACAATAATGTTTTAGATTCATGACCGTGATATCTAGTCTTCTTTATAGAGACGATGATGTATAGAGATTGGAAATCTATATTGTTTATAAATAAAGCATGCAGTATTTTATCATTTCTTCTCTTTCAATATCAGCTACTCCTTAGCCTCATTTTTAGAAACATCTATCAAAGATAAGGTTCTTTAAACACTATCTCTTTTTGCCGATGGTTTATAGCTATTGTTACTAGTTTTAGCTAAATTTACCTAAAAGATTTTTAAGTTGTGGGAAAATATAAGTTGTTTAAGGTTTATGGAAATGGGTAAAGAGAAGAGGTTTGTTATTGGTGTTCCTGGGCTTGATAGGCTTGTAGGTGAGGTGGTAGCACCTTACACTATTCTTATAGCTGGTCATCCTGGCTCTGGTAAAACAACTCTTGCCTCTACTATATGCTATAGAAATGCTTTGAAGGGTGAGAAATGCCTCTATATATCGTTGTATGAGGATAAAGAGAAGTTGTTTAGATATATGGAGCGTTTGGGTTTGAGGTTAAGAGAGGTTGAGTTAAGTGGTCTCTTTAAGTTTGTGAAGCTTCCATTTACATTCGATATTAATATGGTTATAGATGAGGTTGGTAAGCTTGTAGGTGAGGGCTATAGTGTTATAGTTGTTGACTCTATAACAGCATTGCTAGAGGTTGTTAAAGAACATGCTGAGAAGAGGGCTTGGCTTCTAAACTACTTCTACCAGTTACCAGTTTTGTTTAATGGATTGCTAATATTGGTGTCAGAGCTACCATATGGTGAAGAGAGAACTGGACTTGGATCAATAGAGTTTGTTGTAGATTCTATATTTATACTCAAGCATAGAATTGAAGACCACCTCCTTACAAGGTTAATTGAAGTTAGAAAAACAAGAGGTGCACCAATAAACATAGCAGAAGCATATTTTACAATAGCAGAGAATATTGGTATAGTAGTTTTTACACCACCAATACTTCAAGAAATACCCCATGAAGGAGAAGAACTGGAGCCTATCTGTAATACTCTTAAAAATGTCATTGGTCATTTTCACAAGGGATTTATAATAAATGTCTTTCTCCCATATGAAGCCCCAATGGGTCGAGAAACAATATTAGCTGTTCTTTCAACAGCTTTAAAATACAGCCTAAGGGTTCTTATATTAAGCTACATATCTTCTCCTGGAGTACTAATCGAAACTCTTCGTAGCGTATTTATGGATAGAGGATTAAATGCTGAGGAGATAGATAAACTGATAGAAAAACACCTCATAATTACCGCATTAAATCCGTTTGGATATAGCCTTGCAGAACTTGCTGCACATGAACAAATACTTATAGAGCAACTAAAACCAGATGTTGTTGTATTTCACGGGGTCCACCTAGCTAGTGCTACACACTCTGAATATAAGAAATATCTAAGGGAGCTCTTCAACGAGGTTATGTATCTAAAGCGTAAAGGTATAACCGTTGTTAGGATAGGTAACTATATAGATGATTACATCTATAGAATTGAAACATCTCTAGCAGATGTTACATTTAAAATTGAGAGGATTTACAAAGAAGATGGCACAGCTGACTTCAAGGTATATGTTAATAGAAGGTATAGAGAGCCTAGAATACTAAGCAACACTGAGATGAAAGAATGTATAAGGGAAATCATTGATCTAATAGAAAGCTATATAAAGACATGAGGTAGAGAAATATAAGCTATAAATACACATTAGAAAATAGAGCTGGATCCATATAACAATTCTTAAAACAACAAATATTTTAGATAAGTATTTTAATAAACTGTTCTAAATCAAAACACCTTATATAGTGATGTAGAAGTGGCTATGGATATAGCTAAGAAGCTTATAGAGTTCTTAAAGAGGTTTCTAAATATTAAGCTGATTAGATGTTATTTTAATTATTTGGAGAATTGATGGATGTGCTACAGCTATTACAAAAGCTGTTTGGAATATTAATCCATCTATAAAAGTCTATTTCAAGAGATATAGCTAAAGAGAAACACTGTGTTTAGCTGTATTGATATAGCTATTGTTTTCCAAGAGACGTTAAATCAATGTCTTTACAATGTATAGAAAAATTCTATAGAATTTCTCATGTACT
>CAYUUS010000059.1:0-3051 GCA_964447975.1 uncultured Ignisphaera sp.
TAGATAAAACATATTTTTAATACAGTTAAAGAATTTAAAAATTAAAAAGAGTTTTGGGTTAGAGACCTTCAAAGAACTTTTCTATTTTCTTTATTTCTTCAGGGCTTTTTCTTGTTATCATTGGTTCAAGGAAGAAGATGGCAAATGATGTTATTAGCTGAGCCCATGTTGTTATTGTCCATGGTGTTTTAAAACCATAGCTAAATATAGCCCATATTATAAAACCTCCTGCCCATGACGCTAAGGCACCTCTCCATGTAGTACGTTTATATACAAGCCCTAGAAGAAGCGGTATTCCTATAGGTCCTAGCAACCCAGCATACCACTTAACCATTATGTCGAATATTCCACCTGCTTGTGGAAAGGCCAACGGTACAAAAGATGCTATTACCATAATAATTCCAAAGATCAATGTAATTATCGCTGCTCTCTTTAAAAGTATTTTTTCATTTGTTATCTTCTTTAACCTTCCATATACATCAATAGTGAAAACGGCTGATAATGAATTTAGATCAGAGTCCACCATAGACATAGTTGCAGCAAATAAAGCTACCAGTAAAAGGCCTAGTAGACCCGGTGCTATCCTTGGCAGAAACTCTCTAGCAATAACTGCATATGCATAATCAGGTTTATCAAGATTTGGATATAGTATTCTAGCAATCCACATAGGAACAAACATTGCAACAGGATATGTGAGGTATAGTAATGCGGATAACAGAGCAGCTTTCCTAGCCTCCTTGGCTTCACCAACACTTATAAATCTTTGAGCAAGATTTAAAGTTGCACCACAATAGCTTAGTGTTACTACTATGAGAAATGCAAGCCAATATGGAAAGTCATAGGGTCCGCTAAGCGGCTGCCAAAATCCTGGAGGTGCTTTAGATACTAATCCACTAAATCCACCCACAGCTTGCAACGCTGCAAAGAAGAGGATTATTGTAGGTATAAACTGTATTATAGCCTGGGCAAAGTCTGTCCATATAGATGCTAAAATACCTCCTGTCACCATATAGGCAACAGATACACCACCAGCTATTATAATAGACCACACAATATCCAATCCTATGAATGCGTTAATGAATACAGCTAGAGAGAATATCTTTAGTCCTAAATCAATGAATTTTATGCTTGTAAATGAAATGGCTATGGCAATACGTGGCGCAAGGCTATATCTCTCTTCAAGAAATTGTAACGGGCTTACTATACCCTTTTTACCAAGTGCTCCCCATCTAGGGGCAAATACTAAAGCCCCTATCAACACCCCTATACTTATTGTTAAAGCCCAAATGGTATATATGGTAAATCCATATCTATATGCAATTCCTGCATAGGCCACAAAAGCAAAAGCGCTATAGCCACTTACATGATGCGAAACTGCGGCAAGCCACCACGGTACTTTCCACCCTCCAGCAAAGTAATCTCCCAAGCTCTTTATTCGGCGAGTAGCGAAATAACCTATGGCTAATACTATCATGCTATATATTACTAGAACAACATAGTCTAGAGGTGTCATATAACCTATATAACTCACCTCTACTACTTTAGAGTAGATGTGAAAAAATTTAAAAATTTTTGTTTTGTTGCTATTTTAAAAGCGTTGATGCATTATTATATAAAATGTTTTCTAAATCTCTTTTAGATAACGACAATCTATATATCTTTTTCAGCTCTATTTCAGGTGAGAGAAAAGGTGCATCGCTACCAAATAATATTCTTTCTGAGCCTAGCTCTTTAATAGCGTATCTAATTACAGGAATGAATCTTTGCCCAGCTGTATCTAAATATATATTCTCAGCTCTTTTAGCTGCTCTAATAGCATCTTGCCATAGCATCCCCAGCCCCATATGTGCTAAAATAAATTTTGTTTTTGTATATGTTAATGCCAATTCTAATACTTGAAGAGGTTGTGAATATATAGGGGATCCTGTATGGAATTGCACTATTATACCATACTTTTCAGCTACCTCTATTAAAGTGTGGTAAAGTTCGCTATGAGCTGGTAGACCTTGTGTTAATGGATGCAGCTTTAAACCTTTAGCACCAAGTGATATTAGTTCTTTTAACTGTTTCTCTGCCTCCTCTTTTTGCCAGGGGTCAATAGTAATAAATGGAATAATCTTATCAGGATATTTCTTAGCAGCGTTAATGACTTGTAGATTGTCAAGCATTATCTCTTTTCTAAATAGTGCTCTATATGGCATTAGAAACATTTTTGATATCCCTAACCTTAGTTCAGTATCTAGCAAAGGCTCTATAGAGTTCATTAGATGTGTATGTACATCTATTATCATTTTTAAGCACCTATATCATATTTTAAGAAGCTTCCTAGCGTTTCTCCAAAGAATATTCTCTTTATCAGCTTCGTTTAATTCAAGTAATTCTATCTTTTCATACTCTATCTCTATATCAGAATAGGGGAGACTTGAAGCAAATAAAAATCTTTCACTACCTAAAACCTTGATAGCCTCTTTGATAGCTCTTACATTGGATTGACAGGAGATATCCGTAAATAGATTGCTATGTCTTTTCATTGCAGGTAAGACCTCCATCCAAAAATCAGTAAAGCCTGCAAACCCCATAACAATATTTACCTCAGGAAATGTTTCTGCAATATCTGCTATCTCTAATGGTGATTGTGGATGATAGCCTGAGGGTATATATAAAAAAGCTTTTTCTTTAGCTAGATACTCCATAACATAGTAAACTATTTTATGATTAATACCAAAACCTTGTAGATAGGGTATAAGCTTCAAGCCTTTAAAGCCATATACATGAAAAATCTTTTCAAGTTCTACTAAACTTTTTTGTTTAAGCCAAGGATTTACAGTCCCCATCCCTATCAAATTAACATGTTTTTTACATATCTCATAAATTTCTCTATTTGCTTTATCAAAGTCATAGATATATGCAACACCATATGCAGGTGTTATTACAGTATAGGATATTCTCCATGAATCTATAACCCTAAGAATATCTTCTATACCAAGGCTAGTTTCATAGTAAATATTATCCCCTATTTCAACATGAAAATCTATAATCATTTTAAAACCA
>CAYUUS010000060.1:0-3044 GCA_964447975.1 uncultured Ignisphaera sp.
GCAGTTGAAGAGGTTTTATTAAGAGAACCTCTTATAGCTCCATATTACCAAATAGTTATTGAACGTCAAGATGCATTGGATAGAATGACTATATTTGTTGAATCTATAAAGCCTTTAAATAGCGTTGAAAAGGAAGCTTTAGAGAAGAAGCTTCAGAGAGATCTTAAAGAAACGATAATAGTTACACCTATAGTTAAAATCGTTGATGCAGGAACTCTACCAAGATTTGATGGTAAACCAAAAATTGTTATTGATAAGAGGTCTATATAATGAGTAGGCCAAAAACTGAAATACTTGGAGAACCAGATTCAACGGTTCTTCTCTTAGGTAATGAAGCTATAGCTAGAGGTGCTATAGAATATGGTATAGGCGTTGCAGCTGCATATCCAGGAACACCATCTAGCGAGGTCGTTGAAACACTTGCTAAAATCTCAAAAGAGCTGGGAATATATGTTGAGTGGAGTGTTAATGAGAAAACAGCTTTTGAAGTAGCCTATGCAGCTGCTATGAGCGGTGTTCCAAGTTTAACATCTATGAAGCATGTAGGTCTAAACGTTGCTTCAGACCCTCTTATGTCTAGTGCCTATACAGGGGTTAGAGCAGGGTTTATAATAGTTACAGCAGATGATCCATATATGCATAGTAGCCAAAATGAACAGGATAATAGATGGTATGGTCTCCATGCATATATACCTGTTTTAGAGCCTTCAAATCCTCAAGAAGCAAAGGATTTAACGTTTCTAGGTCTTGAACTATCTGAGAGATTTAATCACCCATTTATATTAAGGTCTGTTACAAGAGTTAGCCATGTAAGAGCACCAGTAAGGTTAGGGGTTATTAGACCCCCTAGAACTCTAGGTTCTTTTCCACGTGAGCCGGAGAAGTGGGCTGTTATACCATCTAATGCCCGTAAAATGAAGTTCAGAGTTATTGAGAAATGGAGAGCTATAGAAGAGGTGTTGGCAGATGTTCCTCAAAATAGAGTAGAAGGTGAAGGAATGGTTATGGTTGTTGCTTCAGGTATTGGGTATTCCTATGCCAAAGACTCCATCAGACTTCTCAAACAAAAGGTAAAGCTGTTGAAGATATCTACACCAGTTCCCCTTCCAAGAAGACTTATTGAACAAGCATTAGATGGTGTTGAGAAGATTCTTGTTGTAGAAGAGACAGATCCTATTGTAGAGATGCAGCTTAAGTCAATATTATATGATATGAAGCAGCAGATTGAAGTACATGGAGAAGATGTTATTGGTAGAATAGGTGAACTTACAATTGATAGAGTTGTACAGGCTTTAGCAAAGCTTTTAGGTGAGAACTGGGTTCCTCCACAGCCAATTAAAGTTGATATAGAGGTTCCTTCAAGACCCCCTATACTCTGTCCCGGCTGCCCTCATAGAGCTACATTCTATGCTCTTAAAAAAGCTGCTAAAAGCCTTGGCATAGACCCTATATATACAGGTGATATAGGATGCTATAGCCTAGGAATATCACCACCATTTAATGTCCAAGACGTGATTATAGAAATGGGTGGGAGCATAGGGCTTGCAAATGGTTTTACACATACTGTTAGAGATAGACCTGTTGTAGCTATTATAGGAGACTCAACATTTTTCCATGCTGGTATACCTCCAATGGTTAATGCCATATATAACGGATCTTCAATGGTTATACTTGTTCTTGATAATGAGACAACCGGTATGACGGGGTTTCAGCCACATCCAGGTACAGGTATTAGAGCTAGTGGCGAGCAAGGTAAGAGGATATTTATTGAAGATATTGCAAAGGCTGCTGGAGCAGATTTTATAGCGGTATTCGATCCATATAATATTGATGAAGCTATAGATGCTATTGTTAAAGGGTTGAAGGTTGCTGTAAATGGCGGTGTTGCTGTTTTAGTATCTAGAAGGATGTGCTCGTTATTAGCTTCAAGGCTAGGGTTGTTAAAGGGTACATATGCTATAGATATAGATAGATGTATAGGTTGTTTATTATGTATAAAAAGCTTAGCATGCCCAGCTATACTTAATGAAGGTGGTAAACCATATATAGCTGAGTTTATTTGCCGTGGTTGCGGTGTATGTGCAAGGATATGTCCTGTTAAAGCTGTGGTGAAAAAGAATTGAAGTTGGATATTTTAATTGTTGGTGTAGGTGGACAAGGAATTATAACAATGGGTAGTATAATAGGAGAGATATGTGTTAAAATGGGTTTAAATGTACGTATTGCTGAGACACATGGCATGGCACAAAGAGGTGGAGCTGTAGAAGTTTTCATAAGAATAGGAGATATAGATGCGCCACTTATTCCACTAGCTTCAGCAGATTATGTTGTAGCTCTTGAAATGATAGAGTCTTTAAGAGCCTTAAGATATCTAAAGAGGTGTGGATGGCTTTTATCGAGTAATGTACATCTACCTCCACCTAATATAGATAAAATTCCTACAAAGAGCCAGATAATAGAAACGCTTTCAAAACTTCCAATCAATGTTATGCTGATAGATGTAGAGAAAATTGTTAATGAAATGAAAGACTCAAGAGTTATAAATATAGCTATGGTTGGAGCTTTACTAAGCTTTAAAGACGTAGAAACATTTTTGCCTATTGATATAGCAGAAGACATTGTAGAGAAAAAGCTTGGAGAGACAAATAAAAAGGCTTTGATTATGGGCTATAAACAAGCTATGTATGAATCTAGTAGAAAATTTATAAATTGTATAGATAGAGATAGCTAGATTATTAATGTCTTCAAATATAATATATAACCCTTGTTTTCTAAATACCTTCATCTTCTATAATTATTCTTTTAGCCTTCCCTTCACTTCTAGGAAGTGTCCCTGGATCAACTATCTCTATTTCAGGAGTAACAAGTATATTCTCTTTTAACTCGTATTGAAGCTTCTTCACCATAGCTTCTTTCTCATATTTATCAAGTTTTCTAGAAGACTCAATTTTTATCAAAATCTTGTCTCCACTCATAGACTTCCTAACAATAACTTGGTATTCATTGCCAACAAAGGGATGCTTCATTAAAATAAGCTCTATTGT
>CAYUUS010000061.1:0-2765 GCA_964447975.1 uncultured Ignisphaera sp.
TTTTAGAGGAGATGTCTACAGTCCTGAAGAGATAATTACAAGGGATATAGCTGAGAAAGGGTTTAGATTAGCTAAAGAGGTTGCTGAGGTGGTGAGGAGCTATCTTAAACGAAGAAATGTTATCTAAAGTTATAGAGCTTTTAAATAGCATAGGCAAGAAAATAAAGCTTATAGCAATATTTGGCAGCTCTATATATAGCCCTAGAGAAGCTAGAGATATAGATATACTAATAGCTGTAGATAGAATAGGTAGCGTTTCAGAGAAGATAGAGCTTGAAGCCACTATAAAAAAGGCTTTAAGAAAAATTGGCATGGAAAAGACCTGCGACGTTATAGTATTTGACGTAGATTCTCTTAAAGAGAATATAAAGCCTGGTGGAGTAGTATCTGGAGCTATAGCAGGTTATAAAGTGCTATACGACGAAATAGGCTTTGAAGAAATGGTGAAGAAAGCTGCAGAAGAGCTTCTAAAACAAGGCGTTGTAGTCTATAAGAAGGGTAGAAAGCTAGATCTATCAATCTATACAAAGCTTCTACTCAGCAAATCAAGTCAATCAAAGAAAAGACTGTATAGCACATCTATAGAGTGATGCCAAACCCTAGATTTCTCAACATTACCTTCTAGAAGCTATTCCACTAATTAATCTATAGAGCTTCGTAGAAGATATATCGAATCTCGAAAAAATATAGTTTAAAAAGATATTTAGAGATAAAAAATCTGTTTAGCTCTCTACATTGGCTTGTATCGCTATTGCCTCTCCTGTTGATGTTGTTAAAACTATGTTTATTGTTTTAACCCTTATGATTGCCGGCCCTGTAAACTCTTTTTGAATTGATATCTCTTCACCTGGATTTATAGAGATGTTTATAGATAGCTGTATCTGTGGTGTTGTTGCTATTATTACCCTGTTTATGGCTATAGACTCTTCCCCAGTGTTTCTAACCCTTATCGATAATCTATATACAAAGCCTTTTACACGTGTTATCCTAGCCTCTTTAACCTCTAGACCACGCCTCTCAATTTCTCTACCTCTCTCTATATGGGCTTTCACCATATTGTATATAGGCTCTAGCCTTGCTTTAGCTATTTGAAGCATCGCAACAGCTCTATTTGCCGATGCAAGAGCTTCGAGCTTGTTTCCTTTTTCATAGAGCTTCTTTGCATTGTTTATCAACTCCTCTGATTTGGCTACCAAAAGCTCTATCCCCTCCATAAACCCTCTATCGAGAAATGCACATGCCGGTGGAGGTGGATAGACCATTATACATACAATTTCTTTGCTTTTGTTCTTTACATACTCTAACATGTTTTTAACTTCTTCTAAAAGCTTCTCAGCCTTTCTAATAGTCGCATTATATATAGCGTCAACGTCTTTAACCGGTATTACTTCTGGAATATATCTAACTCTATTTCTAATCATTTTCATCCAAGCCTTAATCTCTACAAGATCAGGCATCCATCTAGCTATATCATCTATAGATAGATTCCCTACTCTCTGTTTAAGCTCCTCAAGTCTCTGGATAAACTGATCTATCAGGTTTACAACATCTGTTAAGTTTCTAGCTAATGCAACCTCCCTTAGATTGCTAAGCTCTTCTAAAAGCTCATCTATCTCCTCAACAACTTCAGCACTCTTATTCTCAGCAACACCTCTAACAATCTTTGCAACATCTCTAGGCTCAACAGCTATCTGCCTTAAAACGCTTAAAGTAACATTTCTAGCCTCGCTAATCTTTGTAATTGCATGTCCCAGCGCTTCAATAGCTTGCTGAGATGCATTTACAGATCTAAGTCTTTCGATAACCATATTCAAAACATTTAAAGTTTTATCGAGACTCTCATCTATTTTCTCAATAGCTTTTGAAACACCTCTTGAAACTTCCTTAGCAGATATATTTAGAGCTGTATCTGCAAACTTGATAGCCTTTCTAGCAATCAAGCCTTTTTCAAACTCCTTTAAATATTCCCTAACCTCCTTAACATCTCTAGCCCTTGTAACATTCCATATAACACCTGTTGCATTCAAACCATATCTCCTCTCCATCAACCTAAGCCTATTCTCAATAGCTTTCTTAAAGCCATTGAGATATCTTTCCCTAACTATTCCAACAGCATATGCCCTTCCACCAACCCTAACCTCCTCATTAACCTCTAAAAGCAGCTTAGAGCCTTCTTCAACCCAGTTCTTAAGCTCGTCAAAAGATAGACTCGATATATTTATAGATAACAGATCTGATATTTTGCTCCTCAAACCCTCTGAAATATTTAAAGCTAGACAGTTGCTAAGTATATGCCTTAAGACATTTGCCTTAGCCAACAAAACCTGATATACATTATCACTAGTTTTATTTGCTACTTGCTGCTCTCCTTGAGCTATAGCCACAGCTGTACTTGGCACTAAAGCCAGCTGGCTAAAACCAGCAGCTATATACATCACAGCTAAAACCAAAGCCAATGTTTTAATAGCTTGGATCCTCATTTCACACACCCAACATCACTATAACACTGAGTCAACTAGCTTAATAAGGACTTACATGAAACTTCTATTTCATTACATATAAAAAACAAACCAAATACAAAAAACCTAAACAGATAATCAAAAAACAAAACACAAACATTTCACAACCAAAACCATTTAACCAAAAACACTGCTCATAAACCTTCACAACTGAAAACCACCTCAAAAAGAAAAAGATCTAAACAAAAATAATAAAATAATTTATTTTATTTTTATTTTCTTTTTATGAGCCATGCTATTGCAAAT
>CAYUUS010000062.1:0-2584 GCA_964447975.1 uncultured Ignisphaera sp.
ACCCAACATCAATAAACTCCCTTATAAACAAATATATAGAACCACAACTATGGAGCCATGTATATACCTTTGAATGCTTCTTAACATATCCTATTAACTCTTCATATCTATGCTTATAAAACTCTCTAAAGGTTTTAACATCTATTTGAGGACCCTCTTCAGTACCAAGATCATCATATCCAATAGCCAAAACCTGTATATATTCACCAATAGCATCTACAATCCTCTTAATATTATACATCATAACCTCGTGAATATGATCTAGAATAGCCTCTGCTAAAGGTCTTCTAACCCTTAAATCAGATAGCCATTTATCCCAACCCCTTAGTCTCTGACCACCTGCATCATGGTAACCCCCAGGACCACCAATAAAAGTGTTTATCAATGCATATTCTGTGTTTCTATATAGGTATTCAGCTCTTTTTCTAAGTGTCTCTATATAGTCATCGGAAACCTTATATGAATCCCAATTAAAATTCTTTACATCTTCAACTGTTTTTATATTTGCTAATGGTATATATTCTTTCCATCTATCTAAACCCCAGAAATAATATCCATTCTTAGGCATTTTACCTATTATATCTTCTTTAATATATGCTGCATAGCCATCTTCCTCTTCAACAATTTCAACATATTTTGGCATCTCAACGTCGACACCATATGGAGCTTTCCACACATACCATTCAAACCCAAGAAATTCCCTCTTCAAACCCTTAACATCAACAAAGCTGATGGTATATGGATATGGAGCCATAGGCTCTAAAACTCTATTAATATTTATAACATCGACATGGAAAAGATCTAAAACATCTTTATCAACTTCAGCAAGCTGCTGACCTATGTCCATAACCCTAACAGGTTTCTCAGCCAAGCCTAGATATCTCCTAAGATCATAGTATGCCTTTGCATGAATACCGGTAGCACCAGTTGACCCCAAATCTATAGGAACTCTATCAGGCTCCTCATGCTTTAAAGCAACTATAAGTCTTTCACGAGGATTCATTTAGATCCCTTGATTTCTATAGATAAAGATCTATAAATATCTTACCATTTTACTGTTTAAACTATTTTGCAATACTTATTAAGCTATATCAACAATTTATTGAGTTGAAGCTATAATGAATTAGGTGTAATATAGATAGGGTGGATAAGGTTAAATTTGAAATGTTTTTATCTATAGATAATGTATATAGTAATGTTGTATTATTTGCTTATTTAGATAAATTTATTGCTATTAATTAATTAATTATTTTATCTTGATTTAACTCTTACTATTGTTTTTAGTGATTGTTTTAAGAATTTTTCTATGTATTCTATTTTATCTTTAGAAATTTTATCTTTAAGCTCAATATATACTGCATCTCTAGAAACTGTGATTCTACTATATCTTACTTTAATATACTCTAGGAATTCAGCTATATCTGCCTCTTCTGCTGTTTCCCATCTACCTATATCTCCACAAGGACCTTTTAGACACATGTTACAGAATTCTTTGTGTGCATCTATATTTGCTTGGCATGCAGATGTATATAGCTTTAGTTGGTATTCTCTAGCTTTTCTAGCTATCTTTTCCTTAATATCTTTGTCATATATAGCTATCTGCTGTTTTTTAATTGGCTCTCTAGGCAATCTATACAAAACCTCGTTGTATATTGATGGAGATGCTTGTTTAAGTTTTGTTAATATGTTTTTCGATACTCTAAGAGATCCTATAACAATGTTTTTAATGCTGTATTCTGCTAATAGCTTAAATATCTTGTCTATTTCGCTATCAGTTACACCAGGTATTATTGGTCTTATAAATATCGATGTATGTAGATGTTTAGATGCATATCCAGCATATATAATTCTTTCAATTGGGCTGGGTGCTCTAGGCTCTAAAATCTTTGCATAGTCTATAGAAGTAACAGTTACAAGTATACTGCATCTAGAATCGGCATTGGCGAGGCTATACACTATTTTTTCATCTAGTATGCTCTTTGTTGATATCTGTGTTGGTAGCTTGAGATATCTATATACATATTCTATAAGCTTTAATGAGAAATCCCTAGTTACAGAGTTGAAAGGCTCTGTAACAGATCCATATGCAGCAAGTGTTTTTGTAGGAACTATATATGGATTTATAGAGAGTGCATAAACCAAACCCTCAACAGGTAGAGGATACAGCTCAACAGTTTTTGGAAAACCCATATCATATATATAGCAATATACACACATATTACTACAGCCTATCCCCGTATGTATAGTCATTCCACATGGCCTAGGAGATCTAAAGCTATGAGAATCTCTTTTAGCTCTCTCAACAACTTCACTAGAAAGGATATTCTCAAGAGATCTTCTAATCCTCTCCTTAAACTCAATAAAACCAACTATTTTACCCAAGACAACACCACCTTCTAATGATTGTGTGCTTCCAAATAGCATTTATAACCTTCTTCAATATATGGTCTATAGAATAAAATGGTCTTTTACTTCTTATAAACCTAGATATTTTCTCCCATCACTCTGTGAAAACATGTAGACTGCAACACTGAGGCATCAATAACTATCACGATCTTCCCTCATATACACAATGGAACATTCT
>CAYUUS010000063.1:0-2125 GCA_964447975.1 uncultured Ignisphaera sp.
ATCAAGAATCTTTTTCCACTATATTGGCTTTTTCATGAAACCATTCAACATCTTCATAACCTATATAAAGCTTTACTTCAATTAAATACATAGTTTTGTTATAAAGATATATCTATTTCCCACCTTTTTATAGAACTTATCATCAATATCTCTATATATGAATTTCTCAACTTTTCAACATCAATACCTTTTTCAGCTAGAGCATGTCTATATAGCTCAAAAATAGTTTTCTCTAAATCTCTATCAAGTTCTCTACCTAACGAATCTACACTAACTTAAGCTCATCTACAGCTTTAGTCAGTTCCTCAATACTTATACCAAATCCCTCTACTCTTTAAATAATTTTGTTTATAGCACATTTCTTTTCCTCAAATCTCTCAATATATATAGCTTATAAAATTTTCCATATTTGTTAAAAAGTTTGATAACATCTTTTGCTCTTCAATTGGTGTGTATATATGGCTATACTTATTGAGCTTAGGGTTATACCTATAGGGACAAGCTCGACTAGTCTAAGTAGCTATATAGCTAAGGTTATTGAAGTTGTAAGGGATAGTGGGTATAGATATGTATTAGGTCCTATGGGTACATCTATAGAGATAAAGTCGTTTAATGAACTTGCAAAGCTATTAAACGATATAATAAGTGTTTTAAGAGATATGAATATGAATCGCATTGTTATAGATATAGCAATAGATATTAGGCTGGATAAAGAGGCAAGTCTTATAGATAAAGTTAAAAGCGTTGAAGAAAAACTTTAAAATTAAGGATATCAGCCAGCACCATTAAACCTGTAGCTATAGATCTCGATTTAGAGATAAATATTTTATAATATCTTTATCTAGCTCTTAAAGGATATGGGCTTCTCTAAGCCAATGCAGGATGTGGTTTCCGGGGATTGGATACCTCAAGCTCTGTGAAATACAAGAAGCTATATGGAAAGACAAAGATAAGTTTAATAATAATACTACCATAAATTTGCATGAGCTTGTATAAGAGCTGAACTCTTTGTATTTTATTAGCCTAGAGAATTGTGTAGATGACTGGTTTGTAGTTAATGTATATAGGGCTCTAGCTATTCTATCTCTAGCCCTGTTAACTCCTTGAAGAGTTTTAAAACCACTTGAAAAACTTCTGTTGCCCAGGTAAGAGCCTCTTTAGCATCCTCTACATCGTATAGCTCGTCTGGTGGTACTCCTGACTCCTCGTCACCGTACATGGATGGTTCCCTCTCCCTTCTAAGCATTCTCGATATCCTTGCAAGCTTTGGTACAAGACCTCTAAACCACTGTGGAAATCTATCCACCTCTTTTCTGAGGGCAGGACCTACATCATGCCACTTGGGAGGCTCTACACCAATTAATCTAAGAGCAGCCTTAAGCAATAGCTCAACAGCTTCCTGGCACTGTCTAACTACATATGGATGGTTCCCCTCCTCAATAGCTTCCTTAGCATGTCTCAATCTCTCAGAAGCCTGCCTTATGTAGGCCTTTGCCATGGTGATGTTGTTCATATCTCTATTACCTCTCCTAGCTTATACTCCTTTTTCAAGACCCAGTACCACAGCTTACCTAATCTCTTTCTCTCAGCACCTAGAGCCCTTAGCTTTGCAGCTATTTCATCTAGGATACTTCTGAAAAAACCTTCTCTATCAAAGACTATGACGGCATCCATAACCATGTCTAGGTATATGGGTCTATGCCTCTTAGCCTCCTCAACATCTAGTATTATTGGGGAAAAATCTACGTGATACCCTTTAGACCACAGCTCCTCAACCAAAGGCTCTAAAACACTCTCAGCCTCCTCAAAAAGTTCCTGCCTTCTAAATCTAGATCTAGGCAAGCCTTGTGCTACAATAAGCAAATCTATATCACTATCCCTCCTAGCCTCACCACGGGCAACAGAACCAAACACAACAAATGACACAAGTCTATCCCCCAACACCCCTTCCAAAGCCTTACACAAGCTCTGCACAAGGGTTCTATAAGGCTCAGATAAATATTCAACACCAACCCTATAACCAGGAAGAGACTTCATAAATATCCACACATATTCTACTGTAATCCAGCATATTTACTAAGATACTTTACAAATTTATAACACTTAAATAACCTTGACAAACACA
>CAYUUS010000064.1:0-2063 GCA_964447975.1 uncultured Ignisphaera sp.
GAAGAATTAGTGGTGAAGTTTAGATGACACATTGCAATGAAGAAAATATCTTAAGTGTAATAGTATTATCGAAAAATAATGGATCTACTATCGAAGCCACTCTTAGAAGTATTCTTAAAGCTGAAGTCCCAGATGATTATAAGATGGAAGTAATAGTTGTGGATGCCCATAGTACTGACAACACGCCAGAGATTTTAATTAAATTTAAAAATAAAATAAAGATAGTATATGATGAAGGACGAGGTATAGGTATAGCTAGAAATATAGGGGTATTATCTTCTAATGGTAAGTATATTTGTTTCGTAGATGCGGATTGCATAGTTTCACGAGATCACTTCAAAAAGATATTACAAGCATTCAATGAGGGGGGAGATATATTAGATATAAATAGTCGTTTTCCTCCCAATTACATAAGGCAACTCAAATTACCCAAATTGTCGCAAATTGAACTTTCAATATGGAATATTGGAAGAGTTGGTGAAGAAAGAATTTGGAAAAATACGTGCTTCGCTGGAGGGGCTTTCATATCGTTTAGGAGAGAAGTTTTTTTAAAAGTGGGAGGTTTTTGGGAGTTCCCTCCTTATGGTGCAGACGACTTAGATTTCAGCTATAGGGCCTCAAAACTAGGTTATAAGGTAAGGAGGGTAAATGTTGAAAAAAGCTTAGCGCTACCTAGATTTACATTAAGGGATCTATTAAAGCAGCAGAAAGGTTGGGGGAGTGGATATGCGTACTTTATAGGAAAGTATAGAGGAGATGCATGTGTATGGAAATGTTATAACTACCCTAGGATTATTTATAAGATCTTTGGCAAATATACATGGTTCTATATAATTCTACGTCTCATATCTGCACCTCTTGGGGCTTTAAAGCTAACATTTAAACTTCATGACATAGAGACATCACTATACTGGATAGTTAGAAGATACGCATTCATATATGGATTGTTGAAGAATCTTAAACATGCTTTCACATATTTTTCCATCAAACAATGATCCTATGTAAGAGCGGCCTTTGCAGTAGTGGGGCTTTGTAAATATCTATCATGCCATATTTATTCAATAGAAAATTGCCTAATCGTAAACCATCAATCAAACTTTCAATAAAAATTCTCTGAAAGGCTAAACCCCTCCTAGATATTATAGCTCTTCTTAAAAAACGTAATATGATTTTCCTTTTCTCCACACTATTTGTCATATAGAGCAACGCTATCAAATTCCTTATGGAATAAAACCTTATACCAATAATTTTACGATAACGATCTATAGTTGAGCCTCTATTATGTTTGCCCACTACTATAGGAAGTAAGACACATTTATAACCAGCATTCCACAGCATTAATGAAATGAAAACATCTTCCAAATAATATGCAAAGGCTGAAGATATGTATAGATCATTTTCATTCCCTCTAAGAGCTCTTTTTACTGCATCTACTCTATATACCGGCATAACTCCTTCTACATAAGACACGTATAAAAGTTTAGAAACGGCAGATACAGGTTTGCCAGTAAAGGGAGCGAAAATACCTAAAGCTTCATTTATGTACATAGCAGCACTATCAATAACTGGTTTATTAAGTTTAAGTATGACCCCTTGAACCGCTCCAATATCCTCATGTTCTTCTAAGAATTTGATCATATTGTTCAGGTAATCAGGTGATGGGATGGCATCATTATTGACTATAGCTACATATTTTGACTCTTTATCTCTTGCCCTATAAGCTACGTTGACCCCCCCTGTAAATCCGAAATTTCTGCTTAGTTTTAGAAATTTTACTTTAATACTTCTTGTATTTACCTGTTTTACGTAATCTTCAATAATTTCTCTACTCCCGTCTGTAGATCCATTGTCAACTATAATAACCTCATAATTTGGGTAATTAAGCGTCATTAAAGCTTTAAGTGATTCTTTGATTATATTTATTATATGAAGGCTGTTATAGTTCACCCATATTATTGAGACTTTAGGGCAGCTCATATGCAATTCTATCACACTAATAGTTTACAGAATAATTTATCATAAAAGACTTCCCATACAATAATTAAATTAGATGATCTATAGAC
>CAYUUS010000065.1:0-1977 GCA_964447975.1 uncultured Ignisphaera sp.
CCAATATAAAACCAAAACAGTTGCAAAAGGCGAGTTTTAAGGTTTTAAGTGTTGTGTCTTCTCTTAAAGCATATAATTACCAACATCACAGTGTTTTCTGCTAGAGATTTATTCAAAACATATGCAGCGGCGATGTGATGAAGATATAAATAGAGATGGATATGAGAAGCACTGAGCCCAGTATCTTGAATATGTCTTGATGTGAAAGCATTGCATTATATATACCTCTAATTCTTGTAACACCCATGAAGCTAGCCAGTATCAAGATAAGTGGTGAAATAAACACTGCTATGTAGAGTAGTACCAGGGGGAACCACTCAATAAAGCTAAGCTCTACTGTTAGTAAATTAAATACGATATACATGCCAGCTGTACATGGAAAAAGCGTGAACGCAGCTATAAAGCCTACTAAGCATATAAACACCATCCCTTTATTTATAAATGCATCAAACTTTAGCATTCTTCCAATTTTACACGCTATTTCATCTTCTCTACATATATTATTATATGAAGCATTTCTTCTTTTTATTAAGGTATGAAAAAGTATGGCAAAACCATATATTGTTGTGATTAAAGCAAGTATATATCTAGGTAAAGATAAGGTTATATACCTTAGAAATATTCCGAACAGAAAATAACCTATAAATGCTGATGCTATAAATGCTAATCCAGAGGTAACTGTTTTCCTCATATTTATTGCAGATACGGATATAAGAAGTGATGTATAAATAGCAAATACACAGGGATCGAAAGAATCGATCAATGCCAGCCAAATAACTGTGGAAAATATATTGATATCCATAGATACACCTATAACAGCCTATAGGTTTTCATGGTACTTCGACTTACATGTACATAGACAAATATTTAAAATCTTTATATAGCTATCAAGGCCTCTTTCCTTTAAACCAGCTATAAAATCGGCAAGCTTTTCAGATGGTATTATATATAAGCCAGGTGAAAGTATTACACCATTAAGCTTCTTTATAAGACCTTTTGTTCTATATCTTTTACCTTCTATAGTCACGGTTGTGCCTGTTAGCAACTTATATATCTTGTTTTTAACATTTTTAGGAGTGTTTTTAGATATTTTTGCAAGCACGTAATCCATTTCCCATCAACTCTTTGCAGAGATATCTATACACAGATCCTCTCTGCATCTTACACTAGCCTTAGTAATAACTTCACTAGAAGATATAGCCCTAGATACCAACTGTGTCAATGACTCCACCACCCTATATCTAACCCTTAGAAGTGCATTTACATATTCTACTAGTTCACTATTACCAGCATCTCTTATCCTTTTCAATAATTTTTCTATACATTCATCGATATGTATAAGAGCTGTTGTTAGGTGTTTCAATGTACACCATATACTTTCCCAAGACGATCTAATATCACCACCACCTCTACCAGCACTAAGCTTTTCTACAAGAAAGAGTATTTCACCAACCATTTTTCTCTGCTCTCTAACCTTATCAATAATATCCCCAAATACCGCTAAACCAATACTTGAATCAACCTCTATCAAGTGTTGTTCACAGTGATTTAGATGACCTATAGCATATAGAAATTCTTGAATCAAAGCCTCTTCCCAAACAGCAAGATTTTGAATTGCATTGCTTTTATTAACTGGCTGTAAATCCTTCACAGAATTCTCTTCAAATCTTTCATATGCTTTACCTACACTATTTCTATCATCTCTACGCCTTTCTTCTGACATGGTAATCACTTATGCATATATATGCATAAAAAGTTTATAAATCTTAAAGACATAAAAATAATCGATGTGGATAAACACACCATTAAATCTTTTACCACATTATTCCCAACAATCTTAATTATAGCAGAGAATTTTTGCTGTCCTACACTGAATTTTATTTCAATGCCGCCGCTCTACATGTTATTTAAACTCTTCATCTAGCTTAAATACATCTAAGCTATTCTGGGCCGTTTCGTAGTTGATGTTTATAGATT
>CAYUUS010000066.1:0-1954 GCA_964447975.1 uncultured Ignisphaera sp.
TCTAGATACCATTTATAGCCAATTAACACTTCTCTTTGATGCTGTGATTAGATTCAGGCTTGTCCTGCACAGTAGACTTTCCATAGATACTAAAAATCCGTTATTACCTTTAGAAATATCCATTTCATGGGATCCAATATTGAATGTTCCCTATATACCTGCTACTAGCCTAAAAGGTGTTGTAAGAACATATCTTGAGCTCAATAATATTAGAGATATAGATAGCATACCAATAGAAGTGATCTTAGGCTCTGCATCAAATTCTATGTCTCTTATACCCAGCCTTATAGTGTTTACAGATGCATATCCTGTTGCATGTAGTTCAACAGAACAGAGCTTGATAGATCCAGATGTTGTTACTCCACACTATAAAGAAGTTAATAAGTGTATAGATGAAGTTTGTGTTGAACCTACGCCACTAGTATTTCCAACACTAGCTAAAGGTGTTGAATTAAGCTTTATAATGGCTATCGATTATGGATGTGATGAAATCGACAAAAAATGTAAATTGACGTCTAATACAGCTATGAAGATAGCTGAGTATGTGAAGAAAGCCTTAGAAACAGGTATTGGTTCAAAAACTAGTGTAGGATATGGAAGAGTTAAAGTAAACATCATAAAACAACAACCGCAAATTCATTAAACATCAAAGAATATCCAAAGCTAATCCTACATCTCTCAAATCTCTACTCTTACAAATATAAACAAGATCTTCACCTATTGCCTCCACATTCACTAACCTTACATCATCTTACCATACAATACTTTCATAATTCTCATCCCTCTAAATAGATTCTGAAAACAGGTTATAATAGGATCCATTCAAAATTCTGTGAATATGTATTTGAAAACACAAAAGTAGATGATATGATTTAAGGTTGTATAGAGGTTGCTTGAATCAGTATCTTTTTGTGGAGTTTTGTAGAGATTCTGGTTTGTCTCTTATTAGTTTGGGTATAGAGATGGTTTTGTCTCCCCTACTAGAGTACTGGCTATGAGTATGTAGGTGGTATAGCTTGTAGAAGATTATGAAAAGTAGAATGTAGGAAAAAAGTTGATGGTGATTCGCTTTAGAATTGCTATGTATTAAGAGATGCATTAGATCTTCTATTGTGTTTTCGGCTACTTGAGGTCTTCTCCCATTCTTCAATTCCTCCTTCAACCACCTGGAAAACAGGATTAGGCTCAATGTTTTTAAAGCTTATGTTTTTCAACTCTTCATATTTCTTTTTATCACGTTTCTCAAGCTTCTTCAATAAATGGATAAACTCAAATTCTAACTGGCCTCTAGTAACCTTTACAGCTTCTCTAAGTTCGATAAATCTTATTTTAGAAGAGTTGAATTTATATCCTCGTTTCTTTGCCTCAAGGTAGATCTGATATAGATACGCATCAATTAGATCAAGAGGCTCTTCATATCTTTTAAACCTAATAAGCTGTGGATGGTTACGATAACCCCTCGTCTTACCCTCTAAAACCCTTTTAGCTAAAAGCCCTTCTCTCCAAACAGCAACCAACCCAATACGATCTAGATACTTTGGATGGATACTCCACAGCCTCATACAACTCCTCTACATCTTATTTAGAAACAACCTATTTAAATATTAACAATAGATAATACTAAGCTAAATATTTAGAAGACTACAGTGGCTATCTAAAGCTTTGAAACTATTGACCATGGCTAGTGTTAGTGTATGGGATATGAGTAGAGATATGTTAGTGTATACCTAGATATAGATAGCATTATCTATACTACTTAGCCATTTACTATAGCTATTACAACTACATACCTCGATATCGCTATAGAACAATAAGTCTTTCTCTATAAATAGCTAATCTGCATTGTTTGTAATCTTAAACATGGTGTTTTAGGCAAATATGTCTTACTCTATACATCGAAACATATTGATATTACACCACCACAGCTACCTTGCAACATATCCAACTTCATGTT
>CAYUUS010000067.1:0-1925 GCA_964447975.1 uncultured Ignisphaera sp.
CCACTCATCTCAAACCAATTAGCAGTCAATGTAAAAACACCCCAACCAATAATAGCACCAAAAGCAATAGCAAACAAATCAAGTAAATGCAACGTTTTCTTAAGCGAAGATATTTAGCATCACCTTTTATCTACATCCTCAGGATCAAGGGTAAACATATCATAGGGTTAAAAACTATAAGCATATGCTAGATAAACCTCCAAGGACCTATACAAAGAGTAAACAACTTTAAAATCATTAACAACATTTATAACCTCAGCTATCCTTTGTACAAGCTAAGCTTAGCTTCTTTATGAAGAACGTCCCCTCATCAGGAAACCTATAAATAATAATAGCATCCCCCTCTTACATCAAAAGGTTTAGGGTATTCAACTATACTCACACTTGGAGGTAAGGTGGATCCAAAACGAGAAGTTCTTCACTATAAACCATCTTAGCCAGTCCGCTTGCTATTCGTTAGAACAAGAGATATATTATCAAATGGGTTATCCTGTAAAGAGAATAATAAGGGCTTTAAGCTTGGGTAGATATTCATTAGAAACTTGAAATCTAAAGCCTCTATAGATTTAGTTCCAAATAAATATAGGGAACAGATGAGCTCTTGAAGAGAATCCTCATCATTTAGAATGGAGAGGAAATCGAACTGAGAATGATTTATCAATCTAGAGATTCAATGTGTTGCACTTAACAATAAGCTGTATAAGCTCTTGGATGAATATAGGGAATAGGTATCTAACTGTTAATAGGCTTATAGTAGGGTTATAGATTTGTTATGGTGCTAGATTGGGAATGTAGCATACCACTTTAGTTAGAGTATGCGTTATATTAAGCTCTACAAGATATTGACTAGAAACAGTCATAATGTCTAATATAGTGAGAAGATTACTGTTTTCCGAACTGTATATAGATCTAGATGACGAAAACTGAGATCTTCTATACAGACAATCCAGCAATTTTTATTAGGTTATATCATCTCAAAATCTATTCTAAAACATTATTTAATTAAAATAGTATGGAAAAAGACATTAGAAACTATTTATTGATACAACATCTAATTTATTTATTAGAAGCTTAGCCATAACATGGATCTTATAATGAATAAATCTAGGCTAAACCCTTAAAATTTATAATAGATCTATAGAGGTAGAAAAAATTGTTTTTATTTGTTTGTTTTTCTTAATTCTTCTACTAGTTTTTTGCATATTTCTATAGCTGTTACTGCATTTTCTCCGTATGCATCTGCACCTATTTCTCTTGCGAATTTCTCTGTTATTGGTGCACCTCCTATAATAATCTTAACATTTTTTCTTATGCCTTCTTTCTCAAGAGCCTCTATAACCTTTTTCATGTTTATCATTGTTGATGTTAGTAATGCACTCATACCAACTATATCTGGTTGGTGTTGTTTTACTGCGTCTACAAATTTCTGTGGTGGTACATCTACTCCTAGATCTATTACTTCAAAGCCGTTTGCCTTTAGCATTGTAGCTACTAGGTTCTTGCCAATGTCATGTATATCGCCTTCAACAGTACCTATAACAACCCTTCCAATAGGTTTAATATACTCCCTCTCTTTTAAAATAAAAGGCTCTAATATATTCATAGCCTCTTTAAAAATCTCTGAAGCAACAATAAGATCAGCTACAAAATATTCACCAGACTCATACCTCTCACCAACAATCTTCATGCCATCAGCCAAAGAATTCACTATATCAATAGGTCTATAACCCTCCTCAACAGCTTTTTTAACCAAATCCAAAGCTTTATCCATATCCAAAACAGCTAAAGACAGCTTAATATCATCTAGAATGCTACTAGACATATGCATCACCTAAAACCATTTCACGGCCCAACAATATAAGCTTTTCACTTTATTGGGTATTTTCCGTATTTGTGTGTTGTTTTGTATATTGTGATAATGTTTT
>CAYUUS010000068.1:0-1569 GCA_964447975.1 uncultured Ignisphaera sp.
TCCCTAGGAATACCTTTTGCTTCAAGTAGTGGAAATAGCGAGTTTTCTTCCTTTCCATGGTGGCACCTATCAGCGTATTCTCTAAAGAATTTCAAAAGCGTATTAAGTGCATTGATAGATACTTTCTCTTCTCTCTTTATTCTCATAGTAGCTAATTCAAGTAATGTTAAAGCTCTTTCAATAACTCTATGTTCATTCATTAAAAGCTCTATAGCCTTCATAAGTATTCACAAACAAGAGTTTTACACTAAGCCTATTAAATACATATAAAATCATAGTATTTTAACCTCAAGATTTCTCTTAAGTTTTACGTTCTATTTATATATCATATATTAATTCTATTCTTAGTAATTTAGAATTAAACACTAAATCTAAAAGAAAGACAAAGACTATACAACTTTTGTAAAGAATTAAACATTTCATGTAATAACAATAAGCTATAAATTTAATTTTTAAGCATAACCTAGAATAGGGATATAAATACCAAAATAGAATATAAATATAGTTCTATTTAAATTTCTTTAGTTAGTGAATTAAATAGTAAAAGCATATTAATTAGCGGTACATCACATTCTATGCTATATACTACAACCTTGCTGTTGTAATATATCCCTAAATTTCCTCTCAACTAAGTCTTTATTAACAAACTTTAGGTCATATTCTATAGCATTCAAAATAAGCTTTTCTACAAGGCTATCATCTATTATTTTATTCTCAATATCTTCAACATATCTCATATTAGCCTTTGTTGTTGTTTTTGAGGCTCCTATTGGACAAAACTCACCAACTTTTATAGAATATTCATATGTTCCTATAAGCTTTGCATATCTTATTATATCTTCTTTATCTAAGCCTATCAATGGCCTAATTACAGGTATTTCAGAAGCTTTGTTAATTACAGAAAGATTGTGTAGCGTTTGAGAAGCAACCTGCCCTAAACTCTCTCCAGTTACAAGAGCCTTTACACCTATTCTTTTTGCAAGTCTACTTGAAACCTTCATCATAATCCTCCTCATTGCTATAACCATGTGATCTTCTCTTAAATTCAAAGCTAGCTTCATTATCAAACATCTTAGATCTATTACATAAAGTTTTGGGTTATATCCAAAGATCCATTTATCTGTTAAAACCTTTGCAACTCTAAGAGCTCCATAAACATGTCTATCACCACCTAAGTTAAACAAAACCATATGAACCTTGAAACCCATTCTTAATAGAAACCATGCAGCTACAGGTGAATCTATACCTCCTGAAAAAAGAACTAAAACCATGTCTTTACTATCTATAGGCAACACCCTTTAGATCCTTAAATATCTTATCATAGATAATGCCTCTCTTCAAAACCTCTATACTATATACTTATAAATGTTTTAGTCAAATCAGATTTAAGTTTTAATCTTTATTAAAGTCTTATTAATTCTTTCATTAAGACTTTTATTGTTTGTTTAGATATCTAAGTTTAGCATCTATTAACATATCTTTAGTTCTATGCAAAAGAATTCCAAGAATATTGTTAATTAAATCATTAAAGCTATTGAATTCAATAGTTATCACTAGCACAATACTTGA